>CADBOO010000107.1 GCA_902796225.1 uncultured Ruminococcus sp. | reverse complement strand
CTCTCGGAGAAAAGGGAATTTTCAAGAGAGTATCTCAACCGATCGCTGATGAGCGCGGCTCAAGAGATCGGCAGCAGGAGATAACCTTATTCAGGTAAAGTAATGCTATTCTACATTCAGAGGTGGATTCATTGAGCAGAGAAAAAGAACTCGTCAAAAATACATTCATACTGTCCTTAGGAAGATTTTTACCTAAATTGTCTTCACTGGTGACCCTTCCTATTTTAACGGCGTGCCTGACGAAAGCAGAATACGGATACTACGATCTGATCGCGACATTGGTTATGCTGGTCATTCCGATTGCGACGATGATGATCCAGACGGCGGCGTTCCGCTTTCTGATTGACTGTCGCGGCGATAAGAATGAATCTTCAAGGATCATCACGAATATATTTTTTGTGACAATCCCCATATCTATCGTCGCTTCCGTCGTGATCCAGTTTTTCTTTCCGTCGCTGTCTGTCTGGATCAGACTGCTGATTGCCGTCTATTTCTTTATTGATACGATCCATCTGACGCTGGGGCAGGTCACCAGAGGCGTCGGAAACAATCCCGCGTATTCTGTCGGTGCCATTCTGTTGTCGCTGACAAACATGCTCCTTGTGGTGATCTGCGTATCATGGTTGGAGCAGGGACTGCAGGGCGTGATGATTGCGCTGGCTGTCGCGAATCTTCTCGGTTCGCTGTATATGGCATTCAGGATCCATCTGACGCAGTATCTGAACATTCGGCTTTTTGATCGGAAATTGATCAAGGAGCTGCTTGCCTACTCATGGCCGATGGTGCCGAACAACCTTTCCGCATGGGTCCTGAAGCTGTCCGACAGACTCGTTATCACCGGCTTCTTGGGCATAGAGGCAAACGCGACCTATGCGGTCGCCAATAAGCTGCCGAACATGCTCTCGATCGCACAGGGCGTCATGGCCATGGCGTGGCAGGAGAATGCTTCGATCGCTTCAGGTGACGAGGATGTCAAAGAGTATTATTCCAAGATGCTCGATCGTGTCTATCATATCATGTTCGGTTTTACTGCGCTGCTGATCGCCGGAACGCCGATCCTGTTCCGGTTGTTGGTGAGAGGCGATTATGATGATGCTTACGATCAAATGCCGATATTGATCCTGGCGGTTTTCTTTTCTACGATGTCTTCGTTTTTCGGAGGGATCTATGTCGCGCATAAAAAGACCGTGAACGTAGGTGTCACTACGATGGTCGCCGCTGCGATCAATTTAGCGATCGACTTCGCGCTGGTCAACGTCATCGGGATCTGGGCGGGTTCTGTTTCCACACTGGCCGCGTATCTGTTCCTGTATATTTACCGTATGTTCAACTGCCAGAAATTCCAGCCGCTGGACATAAAATATCTTAAGCACATTATCTGCGGCTTGATATTGATCGGAATGCTGTTGATGTGTTTCTTGCAGATGTTAGTGTTCAATATCATCAATATCGTATTAGGGATCGCCATCTTTATCGTGTTCAATAAAGATTTGTTCCTGAAAGCATATATCAAACTGCTGAAGCGCAAATCAAAGTCCGCAAAATAGTCCTGAGTGAAAAACATATGCAACTATCGATATTTGTACAAAAACAGGTCAGGGGGAGTCTGAATTAATGAAAAAAATTAGAAAATATGCCAAGATCATCCGAAATCAACGGTCTATTCTGGCGGCTAAACAAACTCCGGAAGGAAAGCTGAACGCTTGCGCCGCAGAGCTTATCCGGGACACTCATTCTATGGAGAAGGGGTTGTCTATCGTTTCTCCGCGGCTTGGATTCGGTCATAAAAAGCAGATCGATATGATGAGCAGAATAGAGAAGCTGTATGAAAGCGGTTCGGAATACCATCGCGAAGCTTGTCAGATGGCGCTGTGTTCTTTACAATCATATATCGATTATCACAAGAAACTCGGGTACGATGATGAAGTGTGTCAGCAGATCATTGCTTTTCTGGAGCGCTATCCCGCCGAGAAGACAGCGAGATTCGGCGGAACGGTCACGGTCGATAAAAGTGATCTGAGATTTGACACGGAACAGATCGAACGATTCTTCCGTACGAGACACAGTATCAGAGACTTTGATGACAAACCGGTCGATGACGAGGTTTTGAAAAAAGCGCTGGCATTAGCGCAGACTGCTCCGTCTGCCTGCAACCGGCAAGGCGTCAGGACCTATGTCCTCAGTCGTGAAAAGAGCAACCGTTTGGCAAAGAGCCTTGAGGGAATAGGCGGATTTGCCGATAATGTCGATCGGTTTATCATCATTACCGGAAAAACGAGCGCTTACAGAGAAAACGAGATCAATCAGTATATCGTTTCTCCCGGTATCTATGCGGCATATCTTTCTTTGACACTGCATTTGTACGGACTCGGTGCATGTGTTGTACAAAGAAATGTCATCTGGACAAAAGAAGGCAAGGCTTTGCAAGATCGTTTAGGCATACCGTCAGATGAACAGATCATCTGCTTACTTGCCGTAGGCAATCTGAAGGAACAGTTCACTGCTCCTGTATCTTACCGGTTATCTGCATCTGTTATCAACAGATTTGTCGATTGATTTCATGTTCGGAAGATACTTTTGAGCATATCGGAATCGCATCATTCATTGAACAGGGCAAAGAAGAAACGAATCACTTTTGCGGCCTGTCGTAAAACGAAGGATTACTTTTTGGACGGCGGATCCAACCTGCTGATCCCCGACCGCGCTCCGGATACGGTGGTCTGCCTTAAGGAGTTCAATCATGAGATAGTGAACCACGGCGACGGCGTTTTTGAGGTAGGCGCGTCGGTCAGGCTGCAAAAGCTGATCAATACGATCAACGAGTCGGGCTTCGGCGGAATTGAATTTCTGATTTCGGTTCCCGGACTGGTCGGCGGCGCTGTTGTGATGAATGCCGGATTGGGACGCTCGCGCAGTGATTTTATCTCTAATTTTCTTGAAAGCGTCAGAGTGTTGAAGGACGGCGAGGTGCTGACCCTCGATAAGGATGAATGTCAATTCGGTTATCGGACGTCGGCGTTCAAAAACACCGACTGTATCGTGTTGTCCGCATCG
>CADBOO010000106.1 GCA_902796225.1 uncultured Ruminococcus sp. | reverse complement strand
TGTCGTCGTATCTGCGTGTGATGACGCCGTCTGCGGGCGTGAGGATGATCTCGCCGGTCAGTCCGACGACTGCTTCCAGCAGATGTCCGCTGAGCACGGCGGGCTGATCGCTTTGGGAGCGATAGGCAAAGGATGCGTGCGCGTGGATATATGGCTTGCCTTCGTATACGGTGACATTGCCGTCGAGGGAGATCAACTCGAGCATGGCGGTTACTTCCTCGCGGTCATAGTCCTTTTTGTTGAGATCAAATACGCCGACGACCGCTTTTTCACAGCCGCCGATGCCGCTGATCTGCGCTGCTTTGATCCCTTCACGGGCGCAGACCGCTGTGAGGGATGAGAGGATCTCGTCGCCCTTGTCCATTCTGATATAGTATCGATCGCTGAATTTCCTGTATTCCATGTCGTACCTCCTGTCTGTGATAGTACTATTATACCTGTATAAGGCGGATCTGTCTATATGATTTTTTCGGCAATACCGCACACCTGAATTCTGCGGTATTGCCTTACGTTTTTTCGCTATATGTATCTTGTGCAAAAGAGGAAAGGTATGGTATACTGATAACAGACGATCGGAAAGGGTGAGAGGATGATTCGAGAGATCAGACGGGATGAATCGGAAGCGCTGCTGGAGCTGTATCTGCATCTGCACGAGGATGGTATGCCTGAGGATAATGCGCACTTGCAAAATACATGGAATACGATCTGCGCGGATGAGAATCATCATATCATCGTATGTGAGATCGACGGTCGGATCGTTTCATCATGCGTGTGTGTGATCGTTCCGAACCTCACCCGCAATGTGCGGCCGTACGCGATTATCGAGAACGTTGTGACGCACAAGGATCACAGAGGTAAAGGGTATGCGTCGGCTTGCCTTGATTATGCGCGCGGGCTGGCAGAATCCGCGCACTGCTACAAGATGATGCTGCTTACCGGCGCAAAAGATGAGCATACACTGAGGTTTTATCAGCGTGCGGGCTACAACTGCACCGATAAGACCGCATTTATTCAATGGCTATAGGAGAATATGATGGACTGTACATTCAGCAGCGAGCTTGGAAACTTCAACTTCCGCGTCGGGGCGATCATCGTCAACGGCAGAAAGATCCTGATGGCGCGCAATCCCAACGATAAGCGGGAATACTATTATTCTGTCGGAGGCAGGGTGATGTTCGGCGAAACGCTGACCGACGCCGTGATCCGCGAGCTGAAAGAGGAAACGGGGATCGACTGCGAGATCGATCGACTCGCCTGTATCCACGAGAACTTTTTTGAGGTTGACGGCGTGCCGTATCACGAGATCTCGGTGTTCTTTACGCTCAGGGAGAATGAAGCGCTGCTGCAGATCAAAAACGGTCATCTGACCGATCACGGGCCGCAGGGAGAGTATCTGGAATGGATCGATCTCGATCACTGTGACGGCCTTACCATCTACCCGCAGTTTTTCAGGACGGTGGATTTCGGCAAAGAAAAAGACGTCAGACATTTTGTGACGAGAGAATAGGGGATTCGCATGGATATCTGGGAACAGTTATATGAGAAAGCAAAGAAAGAGTATCACCCCGAGGAGGTATCGCCGTTTATTACGGCGCACCATGTCGTCTGTGCGCTTGAGGCGGAGAACGGCGAGATCTACACCGGCTTTTGTATTGAGAGCTGCTGCGGGGTGATGGACCTCTGCGCCGAGCGTGTCGCCGCTTTGAACATGTATCTGAGCAGCGGTCAGACGGTCGTCAAACGACTGATCGCCTTTCGCGATAAGCCGTCGTACGGCGGCGGCAGCGGTACGCCTTGCGGCGCGTGCCGGGAATTCTTTATGCAGCTTGACGAGCGCAACGAGGATATGGAGATTATGACCGACTATGACCGCCGCACGACAGTCAGGCTGAAAGAACTGATCCCTGACTGGTGGGGACGGGAGCGATACGCCGCCCGGAATAACAGCGAGGTGAAATCGGAATGAAGCTGTTGATCACCGGCGGTACGACCTTTGTCAGCAAATTCACCGCCGAGCATTTTGTCAGACGCGGCGACGAGGTATTCGTTCTCAACCGCGGCAGTCGAAAGCAGGTATCGGGAGTGAAGCTCGTCAAAACCGACAGGACACAGCCCGGAGATCATCTGCGCGGCGGGCATTTTGACGCGATCCTCGATATCACCGCCTATACCGCGGAACATATCACGGCTTTGCTCGATTCGGGCGTGACCTTCGACGATTACATATTTATCAGTTCCAGCGCGGTATATCCCCAAACCAATCCCCAGCCGTTCACCGAAGATCAACCCTGCGGCAGGAATTCCGTATGGGGCGATTACGGCGTCAATAAACTCGAAGCGGAGCGTGTCCTGACCGAGCGTGTCCCGAACGCCTACATCCTGCGCCCGCCGTATTTTTACGGCATCTATGAGAATCTGTACCGCGAGGCGTTTCCGTTTGACTGCGCGATGCAGGACAGACCGTTTTATCTGCCGGGCGACGGCAGTATGAAGCTGCAGTTCTTCCATGTGTCCGACCTGTGCCGGTTCATCGAGATATTGCTCGGAGAACACCCCGAAAAACGGGTTTTCAACGTTGGAAATCAGGACGTCGTTACGGTAAAAGAATGGGTGGAGCTGTGCTATCGGATCGCGGGAAAAACGCCGGTGTTTGTCAGTGTGGACAAGTCCGTGCCGCAGCGCGATTACTTTTGCTTTTACGACTACGAATATGTGCTGGATGTATCCGGACAGAGCGAACTTATGCCCGATACCGCCCCGCCGGAGCAGTGTCTGCGGGAGGAATTCCTTTGGTACAAAGACAACCCCGACAGCGTATATAATCGAAAACCGTATATGGAGTACATCGATGCTCACTTTGTGAAGGCTTAGTTATACAAAAACTAAGCCTTATCTTTATCGCATATTGACATTGAAATCGGAGCGCCGGGTATAGTATAATGAAAGCGGAATGAAACAACGGCAAACCTCAGTCACCGCCGGCGAAAGCATCCGGTGACAGCTCCCTCGGAACAAGGAGCTTTTTGCAAAACAGTTAGGAGGCAATCTCATGAAAAAGTATATCATGGCGCTGGATTCCGGCACTACCAGCAACCGCTGCATCCTCTTTGACAAAGAGGGTCGGATGTGTTCTGTCGCGCAGAAGGAATTCACCCAGTATTTTCCGCAGCCCGGATGGGTCGAGCATGATGCGAACGAGATCTGGCAGAGCCAGCTTTCCGTCGCGCGCGAGGCGATGCGTAAGATCGGCGCAACCTTTGACGAGATCGCCTCTATCGGCATCACCAATCAGCGCGAGACCACGATCGTCTGGGACAAGGCGACCGGGCAGCCGATCACCCATGCGATCGTGTGGCAGTGCCGCCGCACTGCGGATTACTGCGATACCCTGAAAGAAAAAGGATTGACCGAAAGCTATAAGCGCAAGACAGGGCTTGTCATCGATCCTTACTTTTCGGGGACAAAAGTGCGCTGGATTCTCGAGAATGTCGAGGGTGCGCGTGAGCGTGCCGAAAGGGGAGAACTGCTGTTTGGTACGGTCGACACATGGCTGATGTACAAGCTCAGTAAGGGCAGGATCCATGTGACCGATTATTCCAACGCGTCGCGCACCATGTTGTTCAATATCAATACGCTCAGTTGGGATCGCGAGATCCTTGCCGAGCTGAATATCCCCGCTTCGATGCTGCCCGAGGTCAAGCCGTCGAGCTGTATCTACGGCGAGTCCGATCCCGAATTCTTCGGCGGCGCGATCCCGATCGCGGGCGCGGCGGGCGACCAGCAGGCGGCGCTGTTCGGCCAGACCTGTTTTTCTGAGGGCGAGGCAAAGAATACCTACGGCACCGGCTGCTTTATGCTGATGAATACCGGCGAAAAGCCCGTTTGTTCCGAAAACGGTCTGCTCACCACGATCGCGTGGGGACTGGACGGCAAGGTGTATTACGCGCTGGAAGGCTCGGTCTATGTCGCGGGCGCGGCGATCCAGTGGCTCAGGGATGAGCTGAAGCTTATCGACGGCTCGCCCGACTCCGAATACTTTGCGACCCGCGTGAACGATACGGCGGGATGCTATGTCGTCCCTGCATTTACGGGACTCGGCGCGCCGTACTGGGATCCTTATGCGCGCGGCGCGATCGTCGGACTGACCCGCGGCGTCAACAAATATCATTTGATCCGCGCGACGCTTGAATCGCTCGCGTTCCAGACCAACGACGTCCTGCACGCGATGGAGCTGGATTCGGGAATCAGATTGAGCGCCCTCAAGGTCGACGGCGGCGCAAGCATGAACAACTTCCTCATGCAGTTCCAGACGGATATCATGAACGCTCCCGTTCATCGTCCTCAATGTGTCGAGACGACCGCCATGGGCGCGGCGTATCTCGCGGGACTGGCGGTCGGCTTCTGGAAGGATAAGGAAGAAGTCAAGCGTTACTGGAGCCTGGACAGAGAGTTTTTGCCTCAGATGACGGATGAGAAGAGAAAGGAAGAATTATCCGGCTGGGAAAAAGCGATCCGTGCTACGATGGGGTGGGCGAGACAGTAATTAGGAATGAGGAATTAGGAATGAGGAATGAGGAATTAGGAATGAGGAATTGGGAATTAGGAATGGGGAATTATTATGAAAGAAAACATCGTTTTTGATAAAAGTAAAAGATTTGCAATCAGAATCGTAAAGCTTTATCAATACTTATGCGGTGAGAAAAAAGAGTATATTCTATCAAAGCAGTTATTGAAAAGCGGTACCAGTATCGGAGCGAATATCGCTGAGGCGGTTTGCGGAATCAGTGAAAAGGATTTTCTGGCGAAATTGTACATCGCATTTAAGGAATGCGCTGAAACTGAGTATTGGCTTGAATTGCTAAAAGAAACAGGCTTTCTGACAAATCAAGAATACACTTCGATTTCTGCGGATTGTCTGGAAATCAAGAAACTGTTATCTTCAATTACCAAGACTACTAAGGATAAAACAGAGGAATCCGGGGGCGGAATTATTCCTAATTCCTAACTCCTAATTCCTAATTTGACGGGGTTTATATATGTTTGATGTGATTATTATCGGAGCAGGCGTGATCGGCTGCGCCGTTGCGAGAGAATTAAGTAAATATGACGCGAGCGTTTTGGTGATCGATAAGAACGAAGACGTTTGTGGGGGAACGTCGAAGGCGAACAGCGCGATCATCCATTCGGGCTACGATGCAAAGAACGGCACGCTGAAAGCAAAGTTCAACGTGCGCGGAAACGCCATGATGGACGAGTTGTGCCGCGAGCTGGACGTTCCGTTCAAGCGGATCGGTTCGCTGACGGTCTGTACCGACGAGGGGCAGATCGCAGAACTTCTGAAGCTCAAAGAACGCGGTGAAAAGAACGGCGTAGAGGGGCTTCGGGTCGTGTATCGCGACGAGCTGCTTGAGATGGAGCCGCATATCGCGGACGGCGTTGTCGCCGCGCTCTATGCGCCGACCGCGGGGATCATCTGTCCGTTCAAGCTGACGATCGCCCTCGCGGAAAACGCCTGCGAAAACGGCGTCGGATTCAAGCTGAGTACCGAAGTGACAAAGATCGAAAAGGTCGATGAAGGCTGGAAGATCACGACCGCAGACGGTGAATACCTGACGAAAACCGTCGTCAATGCCGCGGGCGTCTATGCCGACGAGATGAATAACATGGTCAGCGGGAAAAAGATCACGATCATCCCGCGCCGCGGCGACTATATCCTGCTCGACCGCACGGCGCAGGGCTATGTGCGCCACACGGTGTTCCAACTCCCGACAGAGCTGGGCAAGGGCGTACTGGTGACGCCCACCGTTCACGGCAATACCATCGTCGGACCGACTGCCGTGGATATCGACGATAAAGAGAGTACCGCAACCACAGCGGACGCGATCGCGGAGGTGATCGCAAAGTCGGCGGTCAGCATCAAGGATCTGCCGACGCGACAGGTCATCACCTCGTTTGCGGGGCTGCGCGCCAGGGAAATCAGCAAGGACTTTATCCTCGGCGAGGCAGAGGATGCGCCGGGCTTCTTCAACTGCGCGGGTATCCAGTCGCCGGGACTGTCGTCTGCGCCCGCTATCGGCGCATACACCGCAAGCCTGATCAAAGAAAAACTTGCGCTCAGCGAAAAGGACGGCTTTATCGCGACGCGCAAAGATATACTGAATCCTTCAAAGCTCAGCCTTGAGGAACGCAACGAGCTGATCGGGAAGGAGCCTGCCTACGGCACGATCGTCTGCCGGTGCGAATCGGTCACCGAGGGAGAGATACTCGACGCGATCCGCAGACCGCTCGGCGCACGGTCCCTCGACGGCGTCAAGCGCCGTGTGCGCGCCGGAATGGGCAGGTGTCAGGGCGGCTTCTGCAGCCCGAAGGTCATGGATATCCTCGTGCGCGAGCTGGGAATACCCATGGAATCTATCACAAAAAGCGGCGGCGATTCGCATATCGTCATCGGCAGAACAAAGGATGGTGAGGACGCATGAACAAGGTCGATATCGTGATTGTCGGCGGCGGCCCTGCGGGACTGGCGGCTGCAGTCGCGGCGAAGAACAGCGGATGCGACAGCATCCTGATCCTCGAGCGCGACAGTGAACTCGGCGGTATCCTCAACCAGTGCATCCACAACGGCTTCGGACTGCACACCTTCAAGGAGGAATTGACAGGTCCCGAATACGCCGACCGGTTTATTCAGCAGGTCAATGATCTGCAGATAGAATATAAACTCAACACGATGGTCATGGATATTTCGCCCGACAGGGTGGTCACCGCGATGAACCGTGAGGACGGGATGTTTTTGATCGAAGCGAAGGCGGTCATCCTCGCGATGGGATGCCGCGAGCGTCCGCGCGGGGCGCTGAATATCCCCGGTTACCGTCCTGCCGGTATCTTCTCGGCAGGTACGGCACAGCGGTTGGTGAATATCGAGGGATATATGCCCGGCAAGGAGGTCGTCATCCTCGGCTCGGGCGATATCGGGCTGATCATGGCGCGGCGCATGACGCTCGAAGGCGCTAAGGTCAAGTTAGTCGCGGAGTTGATGCCCTACTCGGGCGGCTTAAAGCGCAACATCGTCCAGTGCCTTGACGACTTCGGTATCCCGCTGAAGCTCAGCCATACCGTTGTCGATATCGAGGGCAAGGAGCATATTACGGCGGTGACGATCGCCGAGGTGGACGAGAACCGCAAGCCGATCAAAGGCACAGAGGAACGTTTTACCTGCGACTGTCTGCTGCTTTCCTGCGGGCTGATCCCGGAGAACGAGCTGAGCACATCGGCGGGCGTGGAGCTGTCGCCGGTGACGGGAGGTCCCGTTGTCAACGAAAGCCTCGAGACCAGTATCTCCGGCGTGTTTGCCTGCGGAAATGTCCTGCATGTGCATGATCTGGTGGATTATGTGTCGGAGGAAGCGAAAAAAGCGGGTCAGACCGCCGCAAAATATGTCGCGGGTCAAATCG
>CADBOO010000105.1 GCA_902796225.1 uncultured Ruminococcus sp. | reverse complement strand
TGGCTGCAGGACTTTGTCAGCGACCTCGACGAGATCGACTTTGCGCTCAAAAACGTCAAGTTCCTCGGCTGCCGCGGCACAACAGGCAGCGAAGCGAGCTTCAAGGAGCTGTTCGAGGGCGACGGCGAAAAGATCGCCGAGCTCAACCGCCGCATCGCATCTGCGTTCGGCTTTGACGAGATCTTCGACGTACAGGGTCAGACCTATCCCCGCAAGGTCGACAGCCGCATCCTCAATGCTCTGTCGTCCATCGCGCAGTCCGCGCACAAATTTGCGACCGATATGCGCCTGCTCCAGCACGACCGCCAGCTCTTTGAGCCGTTCGGAAAGACACAGGTCGGCTCCTCCGCCATGCCCTACAAGCGCAACCCGATGATGTGCGAACGCGTCTGCTCGCTGTCGCGCTATCTGATGGCGGACGCTCTCAACGCACCGATGACGATCTCCGTCCAGTGGATGGAGCGCACCCTCGACGATTCCGCAAATCGCCGCATCAGTCTGCCCGAAGGCTTCCTCTGCGCCGATGCCGTTCTGCGCCTGATGCAGAAGATCACCGCGGGCATTTACGTCAACACTCCCGTGGTTGAGAAGGCAGTGCGCGAGTACCTGCCCTTTATCGCGACCGAAAACCTCATGATGGAGGGCGTCAAGCGCGGCGCCAGCCGTCAGGATCTGCACGAGATCATCCGTCAATGCTCCATGAAGGCGATCGCGCGCATGGACAACGGCGAGGGCTGCGATCTGCTCGATCAGCTCGCCGACCATCCCGATTTCCCGCTGACGCTCGACGAGATGAACAGCGTGCTGGATCCCTCCGATTACATCGGACGCTGCCCCGAACAGGTGCAGGCGCTGGTCGATAAGACCCGCCCGCTTATCAACAATATCAACCGCGAAGCAGCGGAAATCAATATATAATCCATAATAGGCTCCCTTTGGTAAAGGGAGCTGTCGCTTTTTGGCGACTGAGATTGCAGTATCGGGTGCGGGCAGAGCCCGCCCAAAACCATTCACCATTCACTATTCACCATTCACTACAATGGAGGTAAATTATGCAAAAAATCCTCGTCCTCGATTTCGGCGGCCAGTACAACCAGCTGATCGCCCGGCGCGTGCGCGATCAGCACATCTACGCCGAGATCAAACCGTACAACAAGATCACTGTCGATGAGATCAAAGCGGCAGGCTATGCCGGCGTGATCTTCACCGGCGGCCCCAACAGCGTCTATGATCCCGCCTCCCCGCATTACGATCCCGCGATCCTTGACGCCGGTATCCCGATCCTCGGCATCTGCTACGGCTGCCAGCTGATCGCCTTCATGGCGGGCGGCAAAGTAGCGAGCGCCGAGAACGGCAGCGAATACGGCAAGATCGATCTGACCGTCGACGACGACGTCCTGTTTGACGACGTCCCGCGCAGGAGCGTCTGCTGGATGAGCCACCGCGACTATATCGCCGAGCCCCCCGCGGGTTTTGTTGCAACCGCGCGCACCGCACAGTGTCCCACCGCCGCGATGTGCGACGAAAGCCGCCGTATCTACGCCGTCCAGTTCCACCCCGAGGTGACCCACACCGAATACGGACAGCAGATCCTGCACAACTTCCTGTACAAGGTCTGCGGCTGTGTCGGCGACTGGCAGATGGACAGCTTTATCGAGGACACCGTTGCCGCCCTGCGCAAACAGATCGGCGAAAAAGGTGTCGTACTGGGACTGTCCGGCGGCGTTGATTCTTCGGTCGCCGCCGCGCTGCTCAGCAAGGCGGTCGGCAAACAGCTCACCTGCGTTTTTGTCGACCAGGGACTCATGCGCAAGGATGAGGGCGATTTTGTCGAACAGACCTTCACCAACCTCTTCGATATGAACTTCATCCGCATCAACTGTCAGGATGAATTCCTCTCAAAGCTCCGGGGACTGACCGACCCCGAGGACAAGCGCACGGTCATCGGCGAAGCCTTCTATCAGGTTTTCTGGGACAGGATCCGCGACAGCTACGGCAGCGGTTACTTTGCACAGGGAACCATCTACCCCGACCGCATCGAAAGCGGCAAGGGCGACGCCTCCAAGATCAAGACCCACCATAATCAGGCAAAGGTTCCCGAAGATATCCATTTTGACGCGATCATCGAACCGCTGAAAGATCTCTTCAAAGACGAGGTGCGCGCCGTCGGCGAAAAGCTCGGACTGCCGCATGACCTCGTATGGCGCCAGCCCTTCCCCGGACCCGGACTCGGCGTTCGCGTGATCGGCGAAGTGACCGCCGACCGCGTCAGGATCCTGCAGGAAGCCGACGCGATCCTCCGCGACGAAATGGATAAAAGCGGCTACGCATCCGAGATGAACCAGTTCTTTGCCGTACTGCCCGGCGTCAAAACCGTCGGCGTGATGGGCGACGCCCGTACCTACAGCGAGCTGATCGCGATCCGCGCCGTCACCACCGACGACTTCATGACCGCCGACTGGGCAAAGATCCCCTACGATATCCTCGGCAGGGTCTCGAACCGCATCATCAACGAAGTTCCCGAGGTCAACCGCGTCGTCTACGATATCACCAGCAAACCCCCCGGAACCGTGGAGTGGGAATAAGGCAAAACCGAGAGAGAACCGCATAAACAGTGGCTTTTTGAGTGGTTAGCGTTAAGAATGATAGCAAAATGATAGCACCCTCAAAAGC
>CADBOO010000104.1 GCA_902796225.1 uncultured Ruminococcus sp. | reverse complement strand
GTTCTGCTCCAGAACACCCGTTTCCGCAAGGAAGAAACCAAAAACCTCGAGCCGTTCAGCTCTGAGCTGGCTTCTCTGGCTGACTGCTTTGTCATGGACGCATTCGGCTCTGCTCACCGCGCGCACTGCTCGACCGTCGGCGTGACCGATCACATCAAGGAAACCGCTGTCGGTTACCTGATGCAGAAGGAGATCGACTACCTCGGCAACGCGGTAGAGGCTCCGGTACGTCCGTTCGTCGCGATCCTCGGCGGCGCAAAGGTCGCGGACAAGCTCAACGTTATCTCGAACCTGCTTGAGAAGTGCGACACCCTGATCATCGGCGGCGGTATGGCGTATACCTTCGCGAAGGCGCAGGGTAAGGCGATCGGCACCAGCCTCGTCGACGACACCAAGCTCGACTACTGCAACGAAATGATCAAGAAGGCAGAGGATCTCGGCAAGCAGCTGCTCCTGCCGATCGACACTGTCTGCACAAAGTCCTTCCCCGATCCGATCGACGCTCCGATCGACACCGAGATCTTTGCCGCGGGCGAGATCCCCGAGGACAGAATGGGTCTGGACATCGGTCCCGAGACCCAGAAGCTCTACGCCGAGGCTGTCAAGTCTGCAAAGACCGTCGTATGGAACGGTCCGATGGGCGTATTTGAGAATCCGATCCTTGCCGAAGGCACCATCGCTGTCGCGAAGGCGCTGGCTGAGACCGACGCTACCACCATCATCGGCGGCGGCGACTCTGCTGCGGCTGTCGTCAACCTCGGCTTTGCCGACAAGATGAGCCACATCTCGACCGGCGGCGGCGCTTCGCTCGAGTATCTCGAGGGTAAGGTACTGCCCGGTATCGCGGCGATCGCGGATAAAGACTGATTATCATCGCTCAGGGCGAGGGGTTTCTCTCGCCCTGTAATACCATAAACGAAAGGAATACTACCATGAAAAAAGACGTCAGAAAGGCGATCATCGCCGGCAACTGGAAAATGAACAAAACCCCCTCTGAGGCAAAGGCGCTGCTCGCAGAGATCGCTCCGCTGGTCAAGGATGCGGGATGCGAGGTCGTCGCATGCGTACCGTATGTTGACCTTGCTGTTGCGATCGAGGCAACAAAGGGCACCAATATCAAGATCGGCGCAGAAAACTGCCACTGGGCGGAATCCGGCGCTTTCACCGGCGAGATCAGCACCGGTATGCTCAAGGAACTCGGCGTAGAATATGTTGTTCTCGGTCACTCTGAGCGCAGACAGTACTTCGGCGAGACCGACGAGACCGTCAACAAGAGAACCAAGGCTGCCCTCGCGGCGGGACTCAAGCCCATCGTATGCGTCGGCGAGCTGCTCTGGGAGCGCGAGTGCAACATCACCGAAGAGGTCGTCGCGCGTCAGATCAAGCTCGACCTGTGGGACGTTACCGAGGAAGAGCTGAAGAACGTCACCATCGCCTATGAACCCGTATGGGCGATCGGCACCGGCAAGACCGCGACTGCGGATCAGGCAGAGGAAGTCTGCGCGTTCATCCGCGAGTGCCTGAAGAAGCTCTACAACGATGCTGCCGCTGAGGCGGTCACCATCCAGTACGGCGGCTCGATGAACGACAAGAACGCCGACGAGCTGCTCCAGAAGACCAATGTCGACGGCGGTCTGATCGGCGGCGCTTCGCTGGTAGCCGAAAAGTTCGCGGCGATCGTCAAAGCAGCGACCGTTAACTGATACAAAAGCCCTCCTCTGATGAGGGGGTCTCTACACAGTGAGGATATCAATATGAAAAAACCTGTAGCTTTAATCATTATGGACGGCTTCGGCATCGCGCCCAAATACGGCAACGCGATCGACGCCGCCAAGACTCCGTACCTTGACTGGCTGTTCTTCCAGAATCCGAACACCATGATCGGCGCGTCCGGCATGGACGTCGGTCTGCCGCACGGTCAGATGGGCAACAGCGAGGTCGGTCATACCAATATCGGCGCAGGCCGCGTTGTTTATCAGGAACTGACGAGGATAACAAAGGCTATCAAGGACGGCAGTATCCTCAAAAATGAGGTTCTTGTAAACGCAATGAAAAATGCCGCAGAGGACGGCAAGGCTCTGCATTTCATGGGTCTGCTTTCTCCCGGCGGAGTACACAGCCATAATACACATCTCTATGGCCTTGTGAAAATGGCAAAGACAATGGGCGTAAAGAATGTATATATCCATGCCTTCCTTGACGGCAGAGATGTTCCGCCCTCAAGCGCAAAGGAATATATAGAGCAGTGTCAGGCTAAGCTCGAAGAGATCGGTCTTGGTCAGATAGCTACGATTTCCGGACGCTATTATGCTATGGACAGAGATAATAACTTTGACCGTGTGGAAAAGGCTTATGCTGCTCTTGTTTACGGTGAGGGCAATAAGGCGGCGGATGCAGTCGAGGCTATCACAAAGTCATATGAGGACGGCGTAACTGATGAATTTGTTATTCCCTGCGTATGCGTGGAAAATGCTGTGATCAAAAGCGGCGACAGCGTTATCTTCTATAACTTCCGTCCCGACAGGGCAAGAGAGATCACCCGTACATTTGTT
>CADBOO010000103.1 GCA_902796225.1 uncultured Ruminococcus sp. | reverse complement strand
CTCCATGCCGAGATCGCTGCTGATGACCTGGCCGCCGGTGAGGATCGCGATATCCTGCAGCATTTCCTTGCGTCTGTCGCCGAAGCCCGGAGCCTTGACGGCAACGCAGGTAAAGGTACCGCGCAGTTTATTCAGCACGAGGGTGGTCAGCGCCTCGCCCTCGACGTCCTCTGCGATGATGAGCAGCTTCTTGCCGCTCTGAACGATCTGTTCGAGCAGGGGCAGGATCTCCTGCGTATTGGAGATCTTCTTATCGGTGATCAGAATAAACGGATCGTCAAGCTCGGCGACCATCTTGTCGGTATCGGTGACCATGTAGGGCGCGATATAGCCGCGGTCGAACATCATGCCTTCGACGACCTCGCTGTAGGTCTCGGCGGTCTTGCTTTCTTCAACGGTGATAACGCCGTCGGTAGAAACCTTCTCCATCGCCTCTGCGATCAGTTTGCCGATGTATTCGTCGCCGGATGAAATGGTCGCAACACGGGCGATATCCTCGGTGCCGGAGATCGCCTTGCTGTTTTCGGTCAGCGCCTTGACAGCCGCGTCGACTGCAAGCTGAACGCCTTTTTTCAGTACCATCGGGTTTGCGCCCGCGGCAACGTTCTTCATACCTTCGCTGACCAGCGCCTGTGCGAGCAGGGTCGCGGTGGTGGTGCCGTCGCCGGCAACGTCGTTGGTCTTGACGGAAACCTCTTTGACCAGCTGCGCGCCCATGTTCTCGAACGCGTCGTCAAGCTCGATTTCCTTGGCAATGGTCACACCGTCGTTGGTGATCAGCGGTGCGCCGAATTTTTTATCCAGAACGACATTGCGTCCTTTCGGTCCTAATGTGATCTTGACGGTATCGGCAAGCTGGTCGATACCGGACTGGAGCGCCTTGCGGGCGTCTTCGCCGTAAACTATCTGTTTAGCCATAATATAAAATACCTCCCAAAATTATTCGACGATCGCGAGAATATCGCTTTGACGGACGATGGTGTATTCCTCGCCGTCTACCTTGACGTCTGTGCCCGCATACTTGGATGCGATCACCTTATCGCCGACCTTGACGGTCATGACGACCTCATTGCCGTCTACGATCCCGCCGGGGCCTACCGCAACGACATTCGCGTACTGCGGCTTTTCCTGAGCGGCGGTGGAGAGTACGATACCGGAAGCGGTGGTCTCCTCTGCGTCGTCGGGCTTTAACACAACTTTGTCAAAAAGCGGTTTGATTGTCATATATGATCCTCCCTTTCAATAAATACAAATGCGATAGCGCCGGTGAGTATGCCTTTCTTTTGAATCACAAAAGAATTAGCACTCTCACCTCTTGAGTGCTAACACTATTGTAAACCATATTTTGAAAAAAATCAAGCCTATTTTGACATTTTTAAAAATTGTTCATATTTCCGCGTACATATAACTGGCAGAATGCGGTTGGATCAATCGCGCTGTAAGCCCCTTTGCTTTCGCTCAGGATGATACGACGAAGGGGCTGCCGCACGCATTCGTACGACAGCCCCATGGGTTTTTGAATAGTTATTCTTCTTTTTTAGAATAATCCTTGACCTGCACCTGATCGAGCATCGTCTGGTTGAGCTGAATCCCCAGCGTATCGATCGACGCCTGATTGACCAGATTGTAGGTGTCGTGCTTGTATACGACACTGAGCGTAGCGGGGTCTTTTTTCGAGAAAAGGATGTCGTTGCACAATCCCGCGGCTACTCTGCCGACCGAAACATAATTGACCGTACAGGTAGCGAACGCGCCTTTTTTCAGCATCGTTTCGTTGCCGACAAAGACAGGGATCTTGTTGGCGTCGGTGTACTTGAGGATCGTCGCGATATTCTTCAGAATGAACTCGTCCGCAGGCAGGAATACCGCCTGGGTACCGGCTTTTTTGATATCCGCGAGCGTGGATTTGAGCTCATCCGCCTTGGTGACGGGATACTTTTCGGCTGTCAGTCCCAGCTCCTCGGCTTTATTCACCGCCAGAATCGCCTGCGTCGTCGCGTTGACGTCGGTCGAGCTGTAGATGGTCGCCATCTTCTTTGCCTGCGGCAGCAGCGTGGTGATCAGATCGATCTGCTCAAAGGTCGGCGTATAGCTTGACACGCCGGTTACATTGCCGCCGGGCTTTTCGTTGGACGCGACCAGACCTTCTTTTTCCGGATCGGCGATGCCGGCAAACACGATCGGGATATCTTTCGTCAGCGACGCCGCCAGCTTGGAGGCGTAGGGTCCGATCGTACAGAGCAGATCGCATTTCTCGTCGATCAGACGCTGGATCTCCGCCCTACAGCGATCTTTATCCTCTTCGATCACATAGACGATGTCGATGTTGCCGATCAAGCCGCGCTCGTTCATCTCTGTGATGAAACCGGAGTAACAGTCGTTGCTGTCGGCGTTATTGTAGTGCTGAACGATACCGATCTTGTAGCGTTCGGACGGATCGACCGTCCCCTGCTGTGTCGCTTCGTCATCATCGGGAGCAGATACGGCGTTGTTTTTGCCATTGGAAGCAGCGCCGTCGGTATCGCCGGCAAAAAAGATGCGATATGCGGTAAACGCCAGCGCGCCGATGATCACGATCGCAAGCACAATATTCATGATCAGGACAAAATGTTTTTTCATCACAACCTCCTGAATACGGGGCTATTGGTGTTTTTGACAAATCTATCCTAGCAGATTTTGGCAAAAATGTCAAATCGAGGACAGTAATAATTCTAAATAAGAATTATTTGTAATACATATAAACATTACACCGCAGGGTGCCGTTATATAGCTTGCGGCGTTTATCTGCGGGTCTGCCGAAGCATTTTTCAAACTGATCGTCCGGAGAAATGATCGTGTAGGAGTGGAACGGCTTTTTGGCAAACGCCTTGCCGGCGATGCGATACAGCTCCCGCGCTTCTTTCAGCTCCAGCATCCGCTCGCCGTAAGGCGGGTTGGTGATGATGCTCGCGCGTTCGAAGTCCTCGCTATACGCGCGGATATCGCGCTTTTCAAAGGTGATCCTGTCCCCTACTCCCGCCAGCTCGGCATTCCGGCGGGCGATCGACAGCGCTTCGTCGTCGATATCATAACCGCAGGCGCGGAATTTGCAGTCGCGGCGCTCGTTCTCGCGGGCGCGGAGTTTCTCTGCAGCGAGGATCGAAGGATCGACCTGACGCCATTCTTCAAACGCAAAGCTGCGATTCATGCCCGGCATGATGTTCAGCGCCTTCTGCGCGGCTTCGATCAGGATCGTGCCGCTGCCGCAGAAGGGATCGATCACGGTGTGATCGGCGCGCACGCGGGCAAGCTCCGCCATCGCGGCGGCAAGGGTCTCGCGGATAGGCGCCTCTCCGGATAATTCGCGATAACCGCGCTTGTTCAGCGCCGCGCCGGTGGTATCGAGCATGATGCTGACGCGGTTTTTGAAGATGCGGAATTGGATCTGATGCACCCCGCCGGTCTCGGCGAACCACTCGGTGTGATAGGTCTGCCGCAGCTTTTCGACGACCGCTTTTTTGATGATCTTCTGACACGCGGGGATTGAGGTCAGCGTCGAATCCAGACTGCCGCCCTTGACGGGAAACGCGTCGTCTTCAGCCAGATATTCGCTCCAGTCGATCGCCTTGACTCCCTCAAACAGGGTGTCAAAATCCGACGCTTCGAATTCCGCCAGCAGAATATAGACACGCTGCGCCAGACGCGAGCAGAGATTCGCCCGCACCATCGCGGTATGATCCCCCGAAAACAGCACCCTGCCGTTTTCGGCGCGCACGTTTTCAAAGCCGCCGAATTTCAGTTCATTCGCAAGAAGCCCTTCCAGCCCCAACAAACACGGCGCACTGAATTGCATCACACACTCTCCCCTCTCATTCGCGTTTTTATCATTATACCAAAACCCGCACCGATTGTCCATATACAAAAAGCGGACAGCCGTGAAGCTGTCCGCGGAAGCGTTATCTAATTTTCTTTTGCAGAATTATATGTAAACTCTGATAATTCTTTATCAGAAATATAACCTCAGTTTGGGTTTACCGGGATCATTCCTCGGCTGTGGGCTGGAGCAAGCCGTACTTGCCGTCGTCGCGCATATACACGACATTGACCTCGCCTGAATCCGCGTTGGTGAACATATAGAACTTGTGGCCTACCATGTTCATCTGCAGGATCGCTTCCTCCACCGTGATGGGCTTGACGGGGATCTGTTTAGTGCGGACGACGGTGTAGTCTTCCTCCGCGATCTCTTCCTCAACCGGAGCTACCAGCTCTTCGAGCGATCCGCTGCGAAGGCGTTTCTCGAGCCTCGACTTGTTTTTGCGAAGCTGGCGTCCCAGAACGTCAATGCACTTATCTACGGCGTCGTTCATCTCAGGCATTGTTTTTTCAGCTCTGTAGACCATCGTATTATCCTTGATGGTGATCTCAACGGTCTGAGAGCTTTTGTCAAGGGTAACAACAACAAAGGCCTGAGCTTCGTCGGAGAAGATCTTGTCAAATTTTCTGAGCTTCTTCTCCACTCTGTCTTTGAAATTGTCCCTCAGATTTACCTTGCGTGCGGTGTAGGTAATCCTCATAATGAATGCCTCCTATGCATGAATTTATTTTCGACCGCTGCCGTTCCCTCTGCGGGAATAGCCGCGACTTTCTCCGCGTTTCAGATCGGACATCTTGTCCTCAGAGGTACGCTTGAATTTTGACATCATGTCTTCGAAGGTGCCGCCGGCAGACGCCGCCTGCCACTCAAAATCTCCGGGCGATGTGACCGCGGGAGCCGGCTCGTACTTTTTGCGCGGTCTCGGCTGCGGCTTGGGCGCTTTTTTTACAGGTTTTTTTGCGCCGTCGCCCTGTTCCAGCTGTTTGAGGGAAAGAGCGATCTTGCCCTGTTCGGAGATAGAGATCACCTTGACGTCCAGCGTTTGTCCGACCCGCAGAACCGATCGGATATCTTCGATATAGGATCGGGAGATCTCAGAGATATGTATCATTCCGCGGGAGCCGTCCTCCGTTTCGACAAATGCGCCGAAGTTGGTGATACCGGTTACTTTACCTTTTACAATTGTGCCGACACTCAAAGACATTCAGATTTTTACCCCTTGTATATTTGAACCGAAAACCCGGTTGCATTCGCTTTACCGCTTGCGGCTCTACCCCATTGACCGCCGGCGGATTCTGTGTTGATAAACTTATTCGCCCGAAACGTTGACGAATACACGCTCGCCCTCTTTGACATAGTCAAGATCGTCGCGCGCGAGACGCTCCATGAACTCGGACCGTTCGGAATCGGTCAAGTTGTAGGTCTTGCTCATCGAATCGTTCTTGATCTCCTGAACGGTGATCTCATCCTTGATCTCATCCAGTTCCGCAGATCTTTCACGGATCTGGGAATTGATACCGGACAGGGTGATCAGCGCGTATACGACGAACGCAAGTCCGACAAGCGCGATCAAGATGATGCTCACCCGTGAGGAAAAGAAGCCCTTCTCTTCAGGCGCCTTTTCGACTTCGTCCTCTTTTGCGAGGGCTCTTTTTTTCTTTCTCGTATCTGCTTTCATAATTCTTCCTTTTCCTGTTTTCAGCGCTGCCGTGCCGCTTTCTTGCCGCCGCATCTAATCGACGGCGATCTTTTTTCCCGACTGTGCGGCTGTTCTGTTTTTTCTTCCTGATCTTTTTCCGTCCGGCAGACGCGGATTTGACAAATCTATCTTTTAATACACCTACATTATACAACAAAAACGAGGCGCTTTTCAATAGCAAATCGAAAAATTCTTTGAGCAATTCGCATATTTTTTGTAAAAACCACGTGATCCCCTTTGACATAATGCCATAAAACCGGCCGGCGACCCGCCCTAGCGTCAGACGATAGCATATAAATCCGACGGCTTCGCCGAATACGATAAAGATCCTGACGTTTCCTTTGTTGAACGGCAGTGCAAACAGCGAGGTCAGGATTCCGCAAAGTACGAAGAATAAAACGTCGCTGAGGATCGCCCGCAGCTTTCCCGCGCGCAGGAAACCGCGAACGGCACAGACGACGTCATAGATCGCCGCGCAGACGGCGCCCAGCGCGATCGACCACAAAAAATACGCGGTTTGTTCGGACAGTGAGAACCACATATCAGCGGAACAGCTTTGATCGCAGATTGCGTGCCGTTGCGCCGACATACTGCAGCGAACTGATCCTGCCGTCGATCACCACGTCGCCGCTGTCAAGGCTGAGCTTGCTGATATGCAGCGAGGAGCCTTTGACGACCAGCGTACAGTCGGCAAGCCGGATATTGATGGTCTGCTCGTCGAACCCGACAACGTCATCCACCCCCGTCAGCGACAGCAGACTGCGGTTATCCAGCGTCAGGATATGCGGTTTTTTGACTGTGTTTTCGGACACAAAAATCCCTCCGATAAATCCAAGGTTACCTTAGATTATATGGGAGGGAGAGGATGATTATGATGATAGTTGATCAAAGAATGACGATAAAAATCAGGATGATTACTGTCAGGTTAACCATCACCGTTCACCGTGGCAAACACAATTTGTCACAGCGGCGTATACATCGTCGCGACGTCCTCTTTGCGGATGGTCTCCACTACCTTGTCCACGCGGAACTTCACCGTGCGGCTCTCAAAATTCAGCTCGACCACGTCGCCGACCTTGACGTCGTATGACGCGCGGGTGACCTTACCGTTAACGACCGCCTTGCCCGCATCGCAGACCTCGTTTGCAACGGTGCGGCGCTTGATGATGCGGGACACCTTCAGATATTTATCCAATCGCATGATCTCGACCTCCTGAGTGTTTTTTCCTATTATACCCGACCGATGCACTTCCGTCAAGGAGTCGATTATAATTCTAAATCAGAATTATAATCATTTGGAACGATCACACTCTCTCGGTAATCTGAACAATAAAACGACCCTATTTATAGGTACAATTTACAATTGCATTCACACCCGAAGGAGTTGTATAATAAAAAGGATGAAAATCCAATTATCGGAGGACAGTATGGGAAAGGAATATAAAATCAGAACCAGAGTGCCGGAGGTCTTTCTGCGCGTGCGGAAAGGTCACTTTGCGACCATGCACAGCCACACCAACTACTATATCGACGTGACGACACAGAAATACCGTCTGTCGGAGGCAAAGGCTGTCGCAAAGGAGATGGTTTCCTCCTACCGCGCCAACACGATCATCGACACGATCATCTGCATCGACGGCACTGAGGTCATCGGCGCGTTCGTCGCCAACGAGCTGACCGAGGACAACTTCACCAACCTCAACGCTCACCGCACGGTCTATGTCATGTCGCCGGAGTACGCCAGCGGCGGTCAGATGATCTTCCGCGACAACACCATCCCGATGATCCAGGGCAAGCATGTTCTGATCATCGCGGCGTCCGTCACAACAGGCAAAAGCGCGCTTGCCGCTATCGACGCAGTCAAATACTACGGCGGCTATATGGTCGGCGTATCGTCCATCTTCGCGACGGTCGACGCATGTGACGGCGTACCCGTCTACTCGATCTTCAATCCCCATGATATGGGCGACTACCAGAGCTTCAAGCCCCACCAGTGCGAGATGTGCGCCCGCGGCGAAAAGCTGGAGGCGCTGGTCAACAGCTACGGTTATTCCAAACTAAATTAACAGCGGAGGTCATTATGGGAACAGCTGATTTTATCAAAGATATTGCAGAGAAAACCGGCGTCACGAAGGAGCAGGCCGCCCAGGCGCTCAAAAACGACGACGTCAAAAAAGTCGCTGCCGATCTCGGAAAAAAGGTCGGTCTTGACGAAGACAAAACAAAGGATATTCTCGACACCGTCTCCGGAGCGATCGGCGACGGCAAGATCAAGAATCCCTTCGGTTGATCAAACGATACAATAAGGGCTGCCGCAAAACTTCTTGTCAGCGGCAGCCCCTTTGTTTTTATTCTGCTGATAATTAATCGATTTTCGATTCGTCGAATGTAAGGCTGTCAAGAACCGTCTTGACCGCGTCGGCATTCTCGTCCATCTCAAAAACGTTGATGTAGAACAATTTGCCCTCGACCAGATCGGTAAACAGCATGACGCTGGGGTTGTTGTTGAAAGTGAAGCGCACCACATACCATGTGCGTCCGGAGAGTTCGATGGGATCGTTCTCAACGGTGTAATAATCGTCGCTGCCGTAATCTTTTTCGATCTTAGACTGGATCGTATCGGAACCGAGAGATTTTTTGAAGAGCTTCATCTTGTGATGATCGTCAGCATCTTCCGCGATGGTGACATATGCGTCGGACTCTTTTGCATCCGACCAACCCTCGGGCATCTCGAACTTGACCCATCCGAAATCGGTCAGGTTGGAATCCGCTTCTTCGACAGAGGAATCGGCAGTCTTGCTGCCGGAATCCTTCGCGTCGTCAGCCATTTTTTCACCGCAGGCAGCAAGGGATACCAGCATGATCAGCGCACAAAACAGCGCCAGCAGTTTTACGGTCTTTTTCATTTTCATTTCTCCTTTACAATACTTGTGACAACATCACGGGTATATGCATATCCGTTTCACGGTTTTATTATATAATCTGCAGGTACAAAAAGCAAGATTTTTTTGTGATACACTTGTCAAGCAACAGCAGATAAGGTAAAATACCAATGAAGGGAGCGTCAAATATGAAAACGATACTTTCAAAGCTGCCAAAGGTATTACTGATTCTTCTTTTCGGAGGTGCGATCATGTTCGGATTATTCGGATGCGGGGATAAAACGGAGAACGGCACGGACGTCGACAACAGCCGGAATCCCGATACCGTCGCCATGTACAAGGTCAATTACGATAACAAATCGTGGTACACAAACGCACAGGATGAATACGCCGCCGGCGAAGAGGTCGAGCTGTACTATTCGCTCATCGCCACCGACACTGACTATTCCTTTACGCTGGACGACGGCCCGCTGAAATATGACTACGACGAGAAAAAAGGCTTTATCATCCGCTTTACGATGCCCGAGCACGACGTCACGCTCAAATGCATCTCAAAGAACAGCATGGTCTATGAGGCGCCGACCGAAGAAGCAGACGTTCTGCTGATCGACAGCTACCGCGAGATCACCGGTACCGACGGCGGCGACGGATATGACGAGATCACCCTGTACTCCTATGACAGCGACAGCGTCACGATGCACGTCTATCATCAGGAGAGCGACAGTGATGAAGTCGAAACGCAATACCGTGTTCCCTATGAGGTCGTCGACAAATGCTATGCGATCATCGGAGAATACAAGCTCCGAGAATGGAAGACCCGCCAGGATCTTACCGCATTGGACGGCGCAAAGCTGACGCTCAAATTCAAGGACAGCGACCTGTATGTGCGCGTCACCTCTGAAAAAATGCCCGAGGACGGCGAAAAGGCGTTCAGCGAAATCGAAGCGCTGCTGAAAAGCTATATCAAGGATGAGTATCTCATCTCCTAAAACAAAAGATATTTGAAGAAGGACAGCCGGCATGGCTGTCCTTTTTTGAGCGTTTCAAAGCAGGAATCCTCCCCTTTTACGGACGCTTACAGCAAAGCGGGCAGGACGATAAAAAATACAATAATCAAAGAAACGATCATGATATGTTTCCACTTTTGTTCAACAAGCAGACCGATAAATTCTCTGAGAAAAATGATCGGCGAAAGTCTACTGTATTTAAGAAATGAATGAAACTTTTCCGATCAGCGGGATTCCCGCATATGCTCAACGCACCGGAGCTTTTTTCTGTAGAGGAAATATAATTCTATGTGTTGAAAAGCATCCCAATACAATTAGCAAAGATCTGTTTTATCATTGACAACCTCTGTATTCTGCAATTATAATGGAATAAACTGATAACAGGCAGACTGCATTTGGATATTGATTGCTTATTATACCTGTTTTCAGATTGATACAACAGTACAGACTTCTGTTTACCGGACAAGTTGCTTTGGAGAATAGGAAATGCACGATATTTGGAACCCGTGGCACGGCTGCCACAAAATCAGCGAGGGTTGTCTGAACTGCTATATGTTCCGCAGGGACGCGATGTATGACAAAGACAGCACGATCGTGACGAAAACGTCAACCTTCGACGTTCCTGTCAAGCGCGGTCGTGACGGCAGTTATAAGATGCAGGAAAACGGTACGATCTACGCCTGTATGACCTCCGACTTCTTTATTGAAGAAGCGGACGAGTGGCGCAAAGAGGCTTGGGCTTTTATCCGCGAGCGAAGTGATCTTCAATTCTGCATCATCACAAAACGGATCGAACGGTTCGAAGTCAGCCTGCCCGACAATTGGGGCGACGGCTATGATAATGTGACCGTCTGCGCTACCTGTGAAAATCAGAAGCGCGCCGACGAACGCCTGCCGGTACTGCTCGGCCTGCCGATCAAGCGTCGAAGGATCATCCATGAGCCGATGCTGGAGCAAATCGTCATTGAGAAGTATTTGGAAAGCGGAAAGATCGAACAGGTCACCTGCGGCGGCGAATCGGGAGATAACGCCCGACCGTGCCGTTATGAATGGATCCTTCATACACGCGAACAATGCCTGCGGACGAATACGAAGTTTTATTTCAAGCAAACCGGCGCAAGATTCGTCAAGGACGGCAGGCTGTACCTCATCAAACGAAAAGATCAGATGCCGCAGGCGAGAAAAGCCGGGATCAATTTATAGAATCGGAATATACGTGACAGAAAAAGAAAACAGCATCAGGGCGATCACCATGCAGAATGCTGCTCTCCCCTCGCTGCGCGGTAAGCATGATTTCGTCGTTCTTTAGTAGATGTTCTCGATGATCTCGATATTATTTGTCAGGATGTCAACATATTGCAGGGCGTGGATGCGCGGCGAGCCGGTGGTGGTTTCTTCGATCGTAAAGATATTTTTGTAGACGCCTTTGATCTCCACCGCATCGTTCTTCAACTCCAGCCGCGGATGAACCAACCTTACGTTGATATGGATCTTCGGCGAAACCGAGTACAGATAGGCTACCTTCTTCTTGATCATGTCGAGCTGTGTCATCGTTATTCTCCTGTTCTGAAAAATAAACAACGTGCAGCGCCAACCGGACTTACGCGGTCATACGCTACACGTTGTATGGTTATTATATCATTTTTGAATCGGTATTTCAAATGGTGATTTTCAATAAAAAACTAATGGTTGTGCTTTCGTGAAATCAAAACGAATGACGACTTATTTCTGAATGACACACGAAAAACAAGCCTTGTAAATCCAAAAAGACTGCCCATTCTGCATATTAATCAGATGTAATCCATCTGTGGTTTCGGAAATATAGATAATGACTTTTTCAGAATAATGGTGTATAATGTTTTTATTCTTTTTAACAGGAGGAAAACGATGAAGCATATCATAAAGCAAACTTTGGCGGTCATACTGATCGCGGCGATGATAACGGCGATGTTCTCGATCTCCGCTGCTGCCACCGATCAGCCGGATGATACAGACGGCGCCGTTCTGCTGGGAGATGTTGACGGCGACGGTGCAGTCACGATCACGGATGCGACATACATCCAGCGCATGATCGCCGGTATACCGATCCCGTTTGAATTAGACGTAAGGCGCGCCGATACGGATGGTGACGGAGAAGTCACGGTCCTCGATGCGACCGATATCCAAAGATGGCTCTCGGGTCTGGAGTCCAGTCCGAATATCGGTATGCCGATAGACGAGCCGGAGGTCTATAACCCCGAAATACTGGAAGACAGCCTTAATACGGAGTTGAAGTTCTGCGATAAGGTCGACAGCTTGAAGTGCGGTCTCGGTCATACATCTGTTTATGACGTCTTGATAGACGCCAACCCCAACGCTGCCTACTATTTCTCAGTCAGCGATACGGCTGTTGTCGGCCTTGCCTCTCAGCGCACAAAGGTCTACGCGAAAAGCGTGGGCAGTACAACCGCCGATGTTTTTGAGGATCTTGACGACACGACAACAAAGATCGGCACGATTACGATTACGGTTGTCAAGGCCGAGATGGCGGATGTTGTCGACGCAACTCTCTTTTCCTACAGCGGCGAGGGGCTTAATTCTCAATGGCTGAAAGCCAACTTCGGCAAATCTGAGGCTGATATAGGAGCCGCTATCAAAGACGCCCTTGTCGGCAACGATGAAATCGGCACCCGTTTCAGCGAAGATGACTTTACCGTAACCTATCAATCTACTGACGAAAAGGTTGCGACCGTCAACGAAAACGGCGTTATCTCTGCCGTTGGCAACGGCGAGTGTTGCATCAGCTATATCATTCGATTCACAGACGGCTCCGAATACGATGGCGCTGTTCCCACACGGGTAAGCGGCAAGGCGATCAAAACGGTCGACGGGTATACGATCGATAGTATCCGGAATTATGTTGTCGGTCTCAATACGCCTGTCGAGCTTGCCGACGGCTCCACAACGCCGCTGATCAACTTCGATAACGCCGCCACTACTCCCGCGCTCACGGCGGTCAGGGATGCGGTCAACGAAGAGCTCGAGATGTACGGCTCGATCGGACGCGGCTTCTCTCAGAAATCCAACCATTCCACCGACATATATAACAGCGTGCGCGACAAGGTGCTGGATTTCTTTACAGCAGATCCCGAGTTTTACACCTGCTTCTATGTCAATTCCACAACGGACGGACTCAATAAATTGGCTTCCGCCCTCATTGAAAGCGAGGATGATATCGTCCTCACGACCCGTATCGAGCACCATGCAAACGATCTTAGCTGGCGCGAGAGATGCAAGGTGATCTACGCCGAGGTCGATGAAAAAGGCAGAGTCATCTATGACGATATCGAAAGGCTCCTGCAGGAAAACGAAGTCAAGATCGTCTCGATCTCAGCCGCCTCTAATGTAACCGGCTATGTCAACGATGTGCACAGGGTCGCAAAACTGGCGCACAAATACGGCGCACAGATCGTTGTTGACGGCGCACAGATCGTCGCCCACAGAAAGTTCGAAATGATGGGCGACCTGAATGACCCCGACGACGATATCGACTATATCGCGTTCTCTGCGCACAAGATGTATTCTCCCTACGGCGGCGGAGCCGTCGTCGGACTGACCGAAACCCTGAACCAGCATATGCCCGAGTTCTACGGCGGCGGAACGATCACCGTAGTCGGCGACTACTGGCAGAATTACAAGACGGCTCCCGCTGCTTACGAGGCAGGCTCGCCCAACTATCCGGGCGTTGTCGGCTTAGGAAAAGCGATCGACGTTCTTTCAACGATCGGTATGGATAAGATCGAAGCCCACGAGAAGATTCTCAACCGCAAGCTCATCGACGGACTGAAAACGCTTGACAATGTGATCATTTACGGCGATACCGAGGATATCAGCGACAGAGTCGGCGTCATCACCTTCAATTTCAGCGATATCAATACCTACTTTATTTCCAAGAAGCTCTCTGAGCTCGGCGGCGTAGCGACAAGGCGCGGCGCATTCTGCGCGCATCCGTATGTTTGGCGCCTGATGGGCATCAGTGATGAAACGGCGAAGTCCTTTATCAACTGCTCCGACGTCAATACCGCGGGTATGGTCAGAGTCAGCTTCGGTATCTATAACAACGAGGAAGAGGTCGACAGGTTCCTCGCGTTGATGCCGTCCGTAATGGAGGCTGCGAAAGCGGAGCAAACTCCTATGACCAAAGTTGCATACTGATCCCGCATCAATATCCTTGCGATCTTCTCAGCAGGGATCCGTATGAACCGTACGGATATGGGACTTTCGACTGTCCCCTGTTCCCTATGCAAGATCAATCCTCACAGAAAATCACCTCCTATGGCAGAACCATAGGAGGTCTTTTTGTTCTGTCGGGAACAGCGGAGAATTCTTCCGCGGCAGGTCGCGACGATCTCGACGATGAAGGGAAAGTCCTCCTTGACGGTGCCGTCGTCGTTGAAGCAGCCTTTATCGTCCACCTCGGGCACCAGACTGCCCGGCTCGACCTTCTCGCACATCAGATAGGAGCCCCAGTAAAAACCGTTGACATAGAAGTCGACATAGCGCGAATCGGATGCGTACGGCAGACCGACGGCATCGGACAGGTCGTAGAGGATACGGTTGCGACTGAGGGAATCATCCTGATAGTTGGGCAGGATGGAATACTTTTTATTTTTTTCCATTCCGGCGATCGAGACCTTTTTATCATAGGTGATGTTATAGCCCTTTTTCGGCTTGTCCCACGAGGTATTGCCTCTTCCCTTGATCTTCTTGATCGCGGTGTTGTCGATTGAGCCGTCGGGCGTGACGATCGCACCGGTCGCTTTCGCACTCAGGCTTTTATCCTCGTTGAGATAGGTCATCAGGTCGGTACCATTGCCGTCAGCGTCGGGGTTATTGATGTAGATGGCAGCCTCGGCGTTTGAGCGCATGATCTTCAGCGTATAGCTTTCACCTGAGACGGTGACCAGATAGACCGTATTCGGCTCGTATGCGACGGCTTGTGTCGTGTGGGCGGCGACGGTCACGCCGTTGAGCGTTACCGCCTCATCAAAACCGTTGTAGACGTCGATGACCGCTTCACTCGCAGAGGAAGGGAGAAAGAAACACTTTTCGTTGGGCTTTTCCACAACGAAATCCTCGTCATGGGCGCTCTGCCATGCCTGCCACGCCTGTGTATCGGCGGAATCACTCACGGCGTGCACATACAGCGCAGGAATGCCGCCGAAGTCCGCCGGAGCGCCCTTCTCCTCTGCTGAAGCAGAAAAGAACGGAACAGCGGTAACGGCAAGCAGAATTGCGAATAATAATGCAACTGTCTTTTTCATAAAGAAAGCCTCCTGTGTCGATATTCGTATCTACATTATACAATCGACACAGGAGGATTGCTAACATAATCCCACAATGAAAGAATTATTCTTATAAGATTTGATATCCATTTTCTATCCATTATTATAATAAACCCCTAATATAATTGATGATACAATAGCGCCTTTGCTTTTCATTTTATCATACTAGTTCATCCTTTACAACACCTTGTTTTGTATGATTAATAAATCATACCGTTATGGTAACGGGGCGCAAGCCGCCCTTTCGGGAGAGCGTATGGTTCGCATTCATACCCATTGTTATAGAGTTCTGCGCGTAACTTATCACAAGCATCGGTAATTCTCATGTTGTCTCTCTCCTTTTCCCTTCATTCTTTTCATAGCCTCTTTTAAATGATTTGAATATTTCAGTTGTTAATTGCTATGGTTTATGGTATAATAACCGCATAAATCCGGTTATTATACAGATTTATATTGCCCGCCCAGTTTGTCGCTTTGCGACAACGGGCGATGGCTGATTATACCATAATCTCCTTCGGAGTTATGGTATAAT
>CADBOO010000102.1 GCA_902796225.1 uncultured Ruminococcus sp. | reverse complement strand
GCGCTGATCGAGGTCTGTGCCGAGAGAGATAAGTATTTTGAAGAAACCGGCGTATACATCCCCGTCTGCTCCGACGGCGGTATCGTATACGATCACCATATCACGCTGGCGCTTGCCATGGGCGCGGACTTCATCATGCTGGGCAGATACTTCGCCCGCTTTGACGAAAGCCCGTCCAACAAGGTCAGCATCAACGGCACCTATTATAAGGAATACTGGGGCGAGGGTTCGCAGCGCGCGCGTAACTGGCAGCGCTATGACCTCGGCGGCGACAAGAAGCTGAGCTTTGAAGAAGGCGTCGATTCCCTGGTTCCGTATGCGGGACCCCTGAAGGACAACGTTGCGCTGTCGCTCTCCAAGGTCAAGTCGACCATGTGCAACTGCGGCGCGCTGACCATCCGTGAATTACAGCAGAAGGCAAAGCTGACGCTGGTTTCCGCAACCTCGATCGTCGAGGGCGGTGCGCATGACGTTATCCAGAAGGATAAAAGCTCGGCGATGAAGTGATAAGGCTTCCCCTCAAGGGGAAGGCAATATGGAGGATATGATGAAAAAAGTTGCAATCATTATGGGCTCGGACAGCGATCTGCCGATCGCCAAAAAAGCGGCGGATATGCTGTCAGCTCTTGAAATACCGTATGAGGCGCACGTTTACTCGGCGCACAGAACGCCTGTCGAGGCGCGGGACTTTGCGCTGAGCGCTCGCGAGAACGGCTTCGGCGCGATCATCGCGTTTGCCGGCATGGCGGCGCACTTAGCGGGTGCGCTGGCGGCGAACACGACCCTGCCGGTCATCGGCGTGCCGTGTAAGGGCGGCGCACAGGACGGCATGGACGCGCTGCTCGCGACCGTCCAGATGCCGACCGGCATCCCTGTCGCGACTGTCGCCCTGAACGGCGGCGCGAACGCAGCGCTGCTGGCGGCGCAGATTATCGCCGTCGAGGACAAAGCGCTTGCCGAAAAGCTCGATAACAAGCGCAAGTCCGACGCTGCGGCGGTTTTGGAGAAAGATAAGAATATCGGAGAACGGTTAACGGCTAACGGTTAAGGACGGCTTTGCCCTCACCGATTGATACAATCTCACCGAGCTTGCCATACCAAAGGAAAGCGTTGTGAGAGAAGGTCCTAGGAGGTATATATGGGAGGTTTTTTCGGGATAGCGTCGCATGAAGACTGCATGATGGATGTGTTCTTCGGCGTCGACTATCATTCACACCTCGGTACGCGCCGCGGAGGTTTGGCGGCGTATGATAAAGAGATCGGACTGCAGCGCAAGATTCACAACATCGAGAATGCGCCGTTCCGAACCAAATTTGAGCATATTTTTGACGAGATGAGCGGTACGTCTGCGATCGGCGCGATTTCGGACACCGATCCCCAGCCGATGCTGATCCGCTCGCATCTCGGCACCTACGCGATCTGTAACGTCGGTATCATCAATAACGCCGACGAGCTGATCGACAAGTATTTTCAGAATTCCGGCGGTCATTTTGACGCGATGACCGGCGGCAGGATCAATTCGACCGAGCTGCTTGCGGCGCTGATCGACCAGAAGGGTGATTTTGTCGAAGGCATCAAATTCGCGCAGGATATCATCGAAGGTACCGCGAATGTGCTGATCCTCAGGGAGGACGGCACGATTGTTGCAGCACGCGACAAGGTCGGACGGCTTCCGGTCGTCATCGGCAAGGGCGAGGGCGGCTTTGCCGTATCGTTCGAGAACTTTGCATACCAGAAGCTCGGTTACGAAGATTACAAGGAACTCGGCCCCGGCGAGATCGTCATTCTCACCCCCGACAGCTGCACCACCATGCGGGAACCGCTGAAGAAAAAGAGGATCTGCTCGTTCCTTTGGAGCTACTACGGTTATCCGACCTCGACCTACGAGGGGCTGAACGTTGAGGCGATGCGCTATATCAACGGCAGGATCATGGCGGAAAATGATAAGGAGAATCTCGGCGACCTTGACATCGACTATGTCGGCGGCGTGCCGGATTCGGGAACGCCCCACGCCATCGGCTATGCCAATCAAAGCGGCAAGCCCTTTGCGCGCGCGTTCATCAAATACACGCCGACCTGGTCGCGCTCGTTCATGCCCGCATGCCAGACCGACCGCAATAAGATCGCAAAGATGAAGCAGATTCCGGTCTACGATCTGATCAAGGACAAAAACCTGCTGTTCGTCGACGACTCTATCGTCCGCGGCACGCAGCTCAGAGAAACCGTCGAGTTCCTTTATGAAAACGGCGCGAAAAGCGTGCATATGCGTTCCGCGTGTCCGCCGATCATGTTCGGCTGCAAGTTCCTCAACTTCTCGCGCTCGACCTCGGATATGGAGCTGATCGCCCGCAGGGTCATCATGGAGCTTGAGGGAGAAGAGGGCTTCAATCATATCAAAGAGTATTCCGACGGCTCGACCGAGCGCGGTAAGAATCTGAGAAAGACCATTTGTGAAAAGCTGAAATTCGCGTCGCTGGATTTCCAGTCGCTTGACGGCATTATCGAAGCGATCGGCATGGATAAAAACGACCTTTGCACCTATTGCTGGGACGGCGAAGAGTAACGCGTGCGGTAAGATTCCGCCGAAAGGCCGCGTGCATTTCAGCAGTATCAACGGCGGGTCAGCGGTAAAGCTGCTGACGACGATTATATATGAATGCTCTTGAAACGAGCAGAAAGGCAGATACTATGATCAAAAATTCTCAATCGGACGCTTACGCTGCGGCGGGCGTGGATATCACCGCCGGATATAAAGCGGTCGAGCTGATGAAACACCACGTTGCGCGTACCGTCACCCCGGGCGTATGCTCGGACGTCGGGGGCTTCGGCGGGCTGTTTGAATTAGATTTGGAGGGCATTTCGAAGCCCGTGCTGGTCAGCGGTACCGACGGCGTAGGCACCAAGCTGAAGCTGGCGTTCCTCATGGACAAGCACGACACCGTCGGCGTCGACTGTGTTGCGATGTGCGTCAATGATATCGTCTGCGTCGGCGCAAAGCCGCTGTATTTCCTCGATTACATCGCCTGCGGCAAGAATGTCCCCGAACGGATCGCCGATATCGTAAAAGGCGTTGCCGACGGCTGTGTACAGGCGGGCGCCGCTTTGATCGGCGGCGAGACCGCCGAGATGCCCGGCTTTTATCCCGAGGACGAGTACGACCTTGCCGGCTACAGCACCGGCGTGGTCGACAAAGCGAAGATCATCGACAATACCAAAATGGCTGTCGGCGACGTGGTGATCGCCCTGCCGTCAAGCGGCGTTCATTCGAACGGCTTTTCGCTGGTCAGAAAAGTGTTCGACGTTGAGAACGCCGACATCACAACACCTGTCGATGCACTCGGCGGCAAGAGCATCGGCGAGACCCTGCTCACCCCGACAAAGATCTATGTCAAGCCTGTGCTGGCGCTTCTCGAAGAAGTCACCGTCAAGGGTATCTCGCATATCACCGGCGGCGGATTCTATGAGAATATCCCGCGCTCGATCCCGGACGGACTGTGTGCGAAGATTCAAAAGGATGCCGTCCGTGTCCTGCCGATCTTCCGCCTCATTCAGGAACAAGGCGGCATCAGCGAGCACGATATGTTCAATACGTTCAACATGGGCGTCGGCATGAGCATCGTCGTTCCGGCTGCGGACGCCGAAAAAGCCCTTGCGATCCTCAAAGAGTGCGGCGAGGACGCCTATCTCATCGGCGAGATCGTCGCGGCAGAGGAGAAGATTCAGTTATGCTAAAGGAAAAAGCGCGGATCGCAGTGCTGGTATCCGGCGGCGGGACGAATCTGCAGGCGATACTGGACGCGCAGGAAAGCGGGATCATCACGAGCGGTGAGGTCGTCCTGGTCATCTCGAACAATAAAGACGCATATGCTTTGACCCGTGCCGCAAAAGCAAACATCAAAGGCTTGTATATTTCTAAGAAAGAATTAAAAACGCAGGCGGCGTTTGAGGCGGCGCTCGTGAACGCGATGGAGGATTATGAGATCGATCTGATCGTCCTTGCGGGCTTTATGTCGATCCTGTCCGAAGGCTTTACGTCGCGGTTTACGAGGCGTATCATCAACGTGCATCCCGCATTGATCCCGTCGTTCTGCGGCAAGGGCTATTACGGGCTGAAGGTACACGAGGCGGCGCTTGCAAAAGGCGTCAAGGTGACCGGCGCGACGGTGCATTTCGTCAACGAGATCCCCGACGGGGGAGAGATCATCGCCCAGAAAGCGGTGGAGGTGCTGGATGGCGACACGCCTCAAGCGCTTCAGCGCCGCGTGATGGAGCAGGCGGAATGGATCATTCTTCCGCAGGCGGTCGAGAAAATCTCAAAAGAGATTTGCAGTTAAGCATTAATACGAAAAGTAAGAATTGAGGGCGGGATATCCGTACCCGATACAAATACCATCAATACCATACAGGGGGAAAGGTACTATGAACATCTACAAAATCAACGACATCGCCGAGCTGATCGAGGACAACTCCTATGTCGGCAGAGGCATCGTCATCGGCAAAACTGCCGACGGCACAAAGGCTGCGACAGCCTACTTTATCATGGGCAGAAGTCAGAACAGCCGCAACCGCATCTTCACCGAGCGCGACGGCGCGGTCTATACCGAGCCTTTTGACGCGTCCAAGGTCGAGGATCCGAGCCTGATCATCTACGCGGCAATCAGAGAGTATGAAAACAACCTGATCGTCACCAACGGCGACCAGACCGACACCATCTATGACGGCCTGGAAAGCGGTATCGGCTTCCACAAGGCGCTGATGACCCGTGAATTTGAACCCGACGCGCCGAACCTTACGCCCCGCATCAGCGGTATGCTGACCTTTGACGAGGGCGACTTTACCTACAGCATGAGCATCCTGAAATCTATCGACGAAGAAGGCAGCGCATGCGCTCGCTACGGCTTTGATTATCCGTCCAAGGCGGGTCTGGGTCACTTTATCCACACCTATGTCTGCGACGGCAATCCGATCCCGACCTTCCAGGGCGAGCCTGAGAGAGTCGCGATCGATGATGATATCGACGTTTTCACCGACAAGCTGTGGAACGCGCTCGATGCAGATAATAAAATTTCGCTGTATGTCCGCTATATCGATCTCAAGACCGGCGACGTCGAGAACCGCCTGGTCAATAAGAATCAGTAAGGAATCAATGAGAGGCGCCAAAAGGCGCCTCATCCGTCCCGGCGTTGCCGTGACACCTTCCCTTCATGCGGAAGGCAATAAAAGGAGGAAATATCAATGAAAGAATTTGAACTGAAATACGGCTGTAATCCTAACCAGAAACCCGCGAAGATCTTTATGCACGACGGCAGCGATCTGCCGATCGAGATCCTCTGCGGCAGACCCGGTTACATCAACTTTTTGGACGCATTCAACTCGTGGCAGCTCGTCAAAGAGCTCAAAGAGGCGCTCGGCCTGCCCGCAGTCACCTCGTTCAAGCATGTCAGCCCTACCTCGGCGGCAGTCGGCGTTCCGCTCAGCGATAAGCTGAAGAAGGCTTGCTTTGTAGACGATATCGAGGGTCTGGACGACAGCCCCCTCGCATGCGCCTATGCCCGCGCGCGCGGCACCGACAGAATGTGCTCGTTCGGCGACTGGGTCGCACTTTCCGACGTCTGCGACGTCACCACCGCGAAGATGATCCAGCGCGAGGTATCTGACGGCATTATCGCGCCCGGTTATGAGCCTGAGGCGCTGGAGATCCTCAAGACCAAGCGCAAAGGCAACTATAATATCGTGCAGATCGACCCCGACTATGTTCCCGATCCCGTGGAGCACAAGCAGGTATTCGGCGTTACCTTTGAGCAGGGACGCAACAACTTTGAGATCAACCGTGAGCTGCTTTCCAACATCGTGACAGCCAACAAGGATCTGCCCGACAGTGCGGCGCGCGATCTGATCATTTCGCTGATCACCCTCAAGTATACCCAGTCCAATTCCGTCTGCTATGCTGTTGACGGTCAGGCGATCGGCGTAGGCGCAGGTCAGCAGAGCCGTATCCATTGCACACGTCTTGCGGGCACCAAGGCGGATACATGGTTCCTCAGACAGGCGGATAAGGTACTCAACCTGCCCTTCCGCGACGACATCCGCCGTCCCGACCGCGACAACGTGATCGACGGCTACATCAACCGGAACGAAGAGGACGTTACCGCCGACGGCGTATGGCAGCGTTACTTTACCGAGCAGCCCGCTCCTTTCACCGACGAGGAGCAGCGCGCGTATCTTGACACCTGTGCGGACGTCGCCCTCGGATCGGACGCGTTCTTCCCGTTCTTCGACAATATCGAGCGCGCTTACAGAAGCGGCGTTAAATATATCGCAGAGCCCGGCGGTTCCATCCGCGACGATCTGGTCATCGAGTGCGCCGACAAGCACGACATGGTCATGGCGTTCACGGGTATGAGATTGTTCCACCATTAATAAGTGAAGAGTGAAGAGTTCGGGGCGGGCGCTGCCCGCACCCGATTCCTGATGTATGGGAGAGATATCAATGAAAATCATGGTAGTCGGCGGCGGCGGACGCGAGCACGCCATTATCAAGAAGTTAAAAGAGAATCAGGAGATTGAAAAGATCTACGCCCTGCCCGGCAACGGCGGGATCGCGGCTGACGCCGAGTGCGTGCCGATCGGCGCGACCGATCTTGACGGCATCGTGAAATTTGCCGCGGAGAACGCGATCGACTACGCAGTTGTCGCTCCCGACGATCCGCTGGTCATGGGCTGCGTCGACAGGCTGGAGGCAATAGGAATCCCCTGCTTCGGCCCGCGCGCGAACGCCGCGATCATCGAGGGCAGCAAGGTCTTTTCGAAGAACCTTATGAAACAATACGGCATCCCCACCGCGGCATACGAGGTCTTTGACGACGCCGAAAAAGCGCTTGCCTACTTAGAAACCGCGCCTATCCCGACCGTTATCAAGGCGGACGGGCTTGCGCTGGGCAAGGGCGTGATCATCGCCGACACCCGCGAAAAGGCCAAGGCGGCGGTCATCTCGATCATGCAGGACAAGCAGTTCGGCAAAAGCGGCGATCAGATCGTCATCGAGGAGTTCCTCGAGGGTCCCGAGGTCAGCGTGCTGAGTTTTACCGACGGCGAGACGATCGTTCCGATGATCTCATCGATGGATCACAAGCGCGCCGGCGACGGTGATACCGGGCTGAATACCGGCGGCATGGGCACGGTCGCGCCGAATCCCTACTACACCGACGCGGTCGCCGAGGAATGTATGAACAACATCTTCCTGCCCACCGTCAAGGCGATGAAAGCGGAGGGCAGACCGTTCAAGGGCTGTCTGTACTTCGGTCTGATGATCACCAAGGACGGCGTGAAGGTCATCGAATACAACTGCCGTTTCGGCGATCCCGAGACGCAGGTAGTGCTGCCGCTGTTAAAATCCGACCTGTTTACGATCATGCGGGCGGTTACGGACGGCAAGCTCAGCGAGACGCCCGTGGAATTCTCCGACAAATACGCCGCTTGCGTCATCATGGCAAGCGATGGTTACCCTGTCAAATATGAGAAGGGTTATGAGATCACCATCCCCGCCGACATCACCGACAAGGTGTTCGTCGCGGGCGCGGCAAAAAAGGACGGCAAGCTTCTTACCTCCGGCGGCAGAGTGCTGGGCGTGACGGCGATCGCGGATCAATTGAAGGATGCGATCGATTCTTCCTATGCGATGGTGGACAGAATTCACTTTGACAACGCCTACTGGCGTCACGATATCGGAAAAAGAGCGATGGAGGCAAAGTAATGGTATACAGAATCTATGTGGAAAAGCGCGAGGGTCTGCAGAACGAGGCAAAAGCCCTGCTTTCCGATATCAATAACCTGCTGGGGATCACTTCCCTGACAGATGTGCGCGTCATCAATCGCTACGATGCGGAGAGTATCGACAAAGAGCTGTTCGACTATGCGGTCGGCGCGGTGTTCAGTGAGCCGCAATTGGATATTGCAACCGGCGAGATCGATACCGGGGACGCGCGCGTCTTTGCGGTGGAGTATCTGCCCGGTCAGTTCGACCAGCGTGCGGATTCCGCGGCGCAGTGTATCCAGATCATCTCGCAGGGCGAACGTCCGCTGATCCGCTCGGCAAAGGTCTACGCCCTGTACGGCGACCTCTCCGACAGCGAGCTTGCCGAAATCAAAAAATATGTCATCAACCCGGTCGAGGCGCGCGAGGCTTCTTTGGAACTGCCCGCGACGCTGAAGACCGAGTACGAGATCCCCACTACCGTCCGCACCCTCGACGGCTTTAATGAGCTGGACGAGGCAGGACTGAAGTCCATGATGGACGAGATGGGGCTGGCGATGGATCTTGACGATATCAAGTTCTGTCAGCAATACTTTCAGGGCGAGCATCGCGACCCGACCATCACCGAGATCCGCATGATCGACACCTACTGGTCGGATCACTGCCGCCACACAACGTTCCTTACCGTGATCGATAACGTGCGGTTTGAGGACGAGCTATTACAGCAAACATATGATGAATACATTTCCGTCCGCGAGCAGTTAGGAAGGACAAAGCCGATCTGCCTGATGGATCTTGCGACGGTCGCGGTGAAGTATCTGCGTACACACGGCAAGCTCGACAAGCTCGACGAGAGCGAAGAGATCAACGCCTGCACCGTGAAGATGGACGTGGACGTCGACGGCGCAGTTGAGCCGTGGCTGCTGCTGTTCAAGAACGAAACGCATAACCATCCGACCGAGATCGAGCCGTTCGGCGGCGCGGCGACCTGTATCGGCGGCGCGATCCGCGATCCGCTGTCGGGACGCTCGTACGTTTACGGCGCGATGCGTGTGACCGGCGCGGCAGATCCGACCGTTCCCGTCAGCGAGACTATCGAGGGCAAGCTGCCCCAGCGCAAGATTGTCACGACCGCAGCGGCGGGCTATAGCTCGTACGGCAACCAAATCGGTCTGGCGACCGGCATCGTCGACGAGATTTATCACCCCGGCTATGCAGCAAAGCGCATGGAGATCGGCGCAGTCATCGCGGCGGCTCCCGCAGAGAACGTTCGCAGAGAGGTCCCTTCTCCCGGGGACGTCGTCATTCTGTTGGGCGGCGCGACGGGCCGCGACGGTATCGGCGGCGCGACGGGTTCGTCCAAGGCGCACAACGCGCATTCGGTCGAGACCTGCGGCGCAGAGGTACAGAAGGGTAACGCTCCCGAGGAGCGCAAATTACAGCGGTTGTTCCGCCGCAAAGACGCTTGTCAGATGATCAAGCGCTGCAACGACTTCGGCGCAGGCGGCGTTTCGGTCGCCATCGGCGAGCTGGCGGACGGTCTGGATATCGACCTGAACGCTGTCCCGAAGAAATATGAGGGTCTGGACGGCACCGAGCTTGCGATCTCCGAGTCACAGGAGCGCATGGCTGTCGTCGTCGAGCCGGAGAACGTGGATGCTTTTTTGGCTCTGGCGCAGGAGGAAAACCTCAATGCCTGTGCGGTCGCGGTCGTTAAGGCGGATCCGAGATTGACCATGACATGGAACGGCGCGAAGATCGTTGATATCAGCCGTGAATTCCTCAATACCAACGGCGCGGAGAAGCATATCGGTATCACGCCCGCTGCTCCCGAAAACTACGAAAAATCCATCGAAGGCGGCTTTGCCGAAAACATGAAGAAAACCGCCTCCGACCTGAATATCTGCTCGAAGCGCGGACTTTCCGAACGCTTCGATTCCACCATCGGCGCAGGAACGGTACTGATGCCGTTCGGCGGCAAGAATCAGCTCACCCCGGTGCAGGCGATGGTGCAGAAGGTAAGTGTCGAAAAGAAGCACACCGACACCGTGTCGCTGATGGCATGGGGCTACAACCCGCTGATCGCGGAGAAATCTCCCTTCCACAGCGCGTATCTGGCGGTCGTCGAATCCGTCAGTAAGCTGATCGCAAGCGGTGCGTCGTTTGAGGATGTTTACCTCACTTTCCAGGAGTATTTTGAAAAGCCCGGTACCGACGGCAAGCGCTGGGGCAAGCCTCTGGCGGCGCTGCTCGGCGCGTTCAGGGCGCAGATAAACCTCGGCATCGGCTCGATCGGCGGCAAAGACAGCATGAGCGGCAGCTTTGAAAAGCTGGACGTTCCGCCGACGCTGGTCTCCTTCGCCGTAACCACCGACAAGGTGCAGCATGTGATCTCGCCCGAGTTCAAGGCGGCGGGTCACAAGGTCGTACTGATCGCGCCTGATTACGACGGCAATCAGCTGCCCGATACCGATTCTCTCTTAAATACCTATAAAATGGTAACCGAGCTGATGCGCGCGGGCAAGGTCTATGCCGCGTATACCCCGACGATCGGCGGTATCGCCGAAGCAGTCATGAAGATGGCGTTCGGCAACGGCTTCGGCTTCCGGTTTGCCGATGATATGGATATGAACACCCTGTTCGGCTACAATTACGGCGCATTCCTTCTCGAAACGGATGCTGCAATCGACGGCGCTGTGATCGTCGGTACCGTGACCGACGACGGCGCGTTCACCTACGGTAACGAAACGGTTGCTGTCAGCGAGATCCTCGGCGCGTACGAGGACAAGCTCGAGGGCGTGTACGCCTGCAATATCCCCGACAGCAAGGCTCCGGTCGAGAATTTCAGCTATGAGGCAAAGACTTGGGCTTCACCCGCGATCAAGGTCGCGAAGCCGAAGGTGCTGATTCCGGCATTCCCGGGCACCAACTGTGAATATGATTCCGCAAAGGCGGTCGCCGACGCCGGCGCCGAGCCGCAGATCATCGTTATCAACAACCTGTCTGCATCCGGCATTCAGCAGAGCGTCGAGCAATTCGCCCGCGAGCTGAAGACCGCGCAGATGGTATTCATCCCCGGCGGCTTCTCCGGCGGCGACGAGCCCGACGGTTCGGGCAAATTCATCACCGCCTTCTTCCGCAACGCTGCGGTTAAAGAGGGCGTCGCCGATCTGCTGGACAATCGCGACGGTCTGATGTGCGGCATCTGCAACGGCTTCCAGGCGCTGATCAAGCTGGGTCTGGTACCCTACGGCAGGATCATCGATACCGATGAGAACTGCCCGACCCTGACCTACAACACCATTGCGCGCCACCAGAGCCGCATCGTGCGGACGCGTATCGCCAGCAATAAGAGCCCGTGGCTGAGCCTGACAAATGTCGGCGACGTCTACAGCGTGCCGATCTCGCACGGCGAGGGCAGATTCCTCGCTTCCGAAGAGCTGATCCGTCAGCTCGCTGAGAACGGCCAGATCGCGACCCAGTATGTCGATCTTGACGGCAACGCGACTACCGACGTGCATTTCAATCCGAACAACTCGTGCTTTGCGATCGAGGGCATTACCTCGCCCGACGGCAGAGTCTTCGGAAAGATGGGTCACTCCGAGCGTGTCGGTGCGGGACTGTACAGGAACGTTCCCGGCAATTACGATATCCGGATGTTCGAGGCTGCAGTCAGGTATTTTAAATAATCAATAATGGATAGGGGAGGGCTGGAGTCCTCCCCTAAAGCTTTCCGGCGTTGTGGTTTTGGAAGTAAAAACCACCATATATTGCGGTGTTGTGCAAGGTGCATAAAAGACGACAAAAAAGTTTGTTATTTTTCTACAGCGCATTTTTTGCTTGTTTTCTTGAAATTATTGCACTTTTATTATATAATTCATGTTGCGTGACTGCACAATGATATGCGATGAAGCGGGAGGTTGCAACGCTAAGCGTTGGTTTTTCCGTGGAGTATGTCCGATTTTAAACCGGGCGAAAGAATAGTTTGAGCTTACTCGGCATTGGGGTTGCTATGCCGTCCTGCGCTCACTCTGCTTCCGGTTGCCGTTTTGCGGCTATCGGCTTTTTTAACGGAGGGGCTGGGAACACCCGGGCGGGTGTCAGAAAGTTCTTGCAGAATTCGCACCACCAAAGAATAATTTAGGAGGCGAAGATATGGCAGTCAAGGAAAAAATCAGGATAAGATTAAAGGGTTATGATCATCAGCTGGTCGATCAGTCCGCTGAGAGAATCGTCGCTACCGCAAAGCGCACCGGCGCGAGAGTTTCGGGTCCCGTCCCGCTCCCGACCGAGAAGCAG
>CADBOO010000101.1 GCA_902796225.1 uncultured Ruminococcus sp. | reverse complement strand
GAACGCTAGCCTGTCACGCTAGAGGTCGACGGTTCGAGCCCGTTCCGGGTCGCCACTTTTGCCTCTGTAGCTCAGTTGGTAGAGCAGAGGACTGAAAATCCTCGTGTCGATGGTTCGATTCCGTCCGGAGGCACCAAATTTGCGGATGTAGCTCATCTGGTAGAGCGCCACCTTGCCAAGGTGGAGGTAGCGGGTTCGAGCCCCGTCATCCGCTCCATATAACATCAAAAGGGCTTAACTGGTTTAAGTCCTTTTTGAATAAATAGGAGCTTGGAAAACAGGAATACGTCAGTTCTTATTTCTTAGTTCATAGCTCTTAGTTCAAACGGCGACATAGCCAAGTGGTAAGGCACAGCTCTGCAAAAGCTTGATTCCCCAGTTCGAATCTGGGTGTCGCCTCCAAAAAACAACCCTTTGTCGGATGACAGAGGGTTGTTTTCATACTACGAGAAACAGTTTATCAGAGGTACATGATGTCACAGCCTGAAACTATCATCCATCCGATCCCGCCGCTGTATGACGCGGACTCGAAAATCCTGATCCTCGGATCGTTTCCGTCGATCAAATCCCGCGAGGCGATGTTCTTCTACGGTCATCCGCAAAATCGATTCTGGCCGCTTTTAGCGCGGCTGTTCGGGGAGGATGCACCGTCGACGATCGAGGATAAAAAATCGCTTGCACTCAGGCGTCATATCGCGTTGTGGGATTCGATCCACTCCTGTACGATCATCGGCTCGTCCGACAGCTCGATCAAAGACGTCGTGCCCAACGATCTTTCCGTTATCCTGAACAACAGCAGGGTGGATCGGATCTTCTGCAACGGCGCATTGTCGCATAAAATGTACATGAAATATATCTACCCGACGACAGGTATCAAGGCGATCAAGCTGCCCTCTACCAGTCCCGCCAACGCTGCGTTCAATATGGACAGGCTGGAGCGTGAATGGCGGATCCTTGACAATTCATCGCAGATACGTTAAAATATGAAAGAAACAGATGTGCCGATCGTTCAGCGGGGCTGAGCGTTGGCGTTTTGAGAAGTTGTTGCAGCACACACTTTTTATCATATTGTAAAGTGATGCTGAAAAGAATTCGAGAATCATATACACGTCTTCGTAGCTCAGCAGGATAGAGCGTCCGCCTCCTAAGCGGAAGGCCGTGGGTTCGAATCCCGCCGAGGACGCCAGAAAAACCGCGCCGTGGAATACCACGGCGCGGTTGCATTATGTATACGGATTCTGATCATACGGATCATGCCAATCGGTTGTTCGGGTGAACGGATTCTGTTCGGTTGACGGTCTGTCTGCCGATTCTTTTCTATCCTGCGGTTGATGGAGCGGGGAATAGCCGTTCTGCGCCCGGTTGATCGGCGGATAACCGTTCTGCGTTCGGTTGATCGGAGGATAGCCGTTCTGCGTCCGGTTGATCGGGGGATAATCGTTCTGCGTTCGGTTGATCGGGGGATAGCCGTTCTGCGCCCGGTTGATCGGGGGATAGCCGTTCTGTACCCGGTTGATCGGAGGATAACCGTTCTGCGTTTGGATGACCGGATTCTGAACGACCGGAACTCGGGAAGCCGGATTCTGATCGGTCGGTGTTTGATTGTACGGCGAGTATGGACTTGTCGTCTGCTTATACGGCGAGTACGGGCTTGTCGTCTGCTTATACGGCGAGTATGGACTTGTCGTCTGATTATACGCCGAATACGGGCTTGCCGGTTGATTATACGGAGAGTATGGGCTTGCCGGCTGATTATACGGATAATTCACACCCGGGGGCCGGCTGTACGGTACGGATTGAATCGGCTGCCGGTCGATCGGTTCGCGTTGTGCAGGCTGCGGTACACGGCTTGAGGATTCCTTTTTCTTTGATCTTTTGACGAGGATCACGATAAGGATGATGACGACGATGAGCGCTGCCGCCATCACGCCGATGACGATATACATGATTGTCTTTTCGGAGTCGCTCATACGGTCGGATAGTCCGGCTTCTGTTGTGACCTGCGAAGATTCCCCGCTTTCCGATGCGGCTGCCGTAGCGCTTTCTGTCGACGCCTGTGTTTCGTCCTCTGTTTCCGACTCGGTTACCGGTTCGGTATATGCAGACGGGTTTTTGTAGAAATCCTCTACGCCGCTTTCGATCTTGTCGAAATCAAAGAATTTTTCGTAGCCGTCGGAGGTATCAAGTTTGATGTTCGGGGTCGCTCCGGCGTCGATATCCTTGCCGTCGGAATAGGTGATCTTCATATCCGACGACATATAATAATAACTGCCGTCCGGAGCAAATCGCATCGCCAGGGCGCATGTGCCGCCGCCGCTGGTCTCGCCGATCACGGCGACGCCGTTTTTCTGGGCGATACAGGGCAGCATGTTTGCGCTGGAGAAGGAGTAGTCTGTCGTCAGTATGGCAAAGTTGAGGTCGTATTTCAGCGCATCGTCCTTTTCGTCAAACTTTCCGTCCAGATTTCTGTCGATCCTCGGATCTTCTTTGTACAGATTGCCGGTCAGGGTGTTGAGCTGATACAGCGCGCTTTTGCCGCTGATGACGGACAGCATATAGAAGACGACTGCCTGTGCGCCGCCGCCGTTGGTGGTGACGTCGATCACAACGTTTTTGATGTTGTTTTCTTTGCAGTAATCCAGCGATAACTTGAACGGCTTGACAACCGCGTCCTTGAATTCTTCAAACACAAAGTAGGCGGTATTGCCTTTGACATAGAGCTTCGCATCGTCCCATTCTCTGACGCATTCTGTGCTTTCATAGGCTTCTTCCTTCAGGGTGGAGAGCGACGATTTATTTGCTTGCTCTTTCGTTATATCAATGATCGGCTTGAAGATCAGACCGTCTTCGTTGCCTGTCGGATTGGACATTGATTTGAGCAGCGACGATGCTAAAGCAGTGTCGGTTTTGCTGTTGATCGCAGCGATCATCCCGCCGCTGAGCATGGTGTGACCGCCGTCGTCGAAATAGTTGTCCAGCATCATCAGGCCTTTGCAGAAATCGACGCGGCTGTCGGATTTGAGCAAATCTTTTGCGCGGGCGGTGTTGGCGTCGTGTTCGCTGATCGCGTCGTCGAATCCTTTTTCTTCGATATCCGCTGCGATCTCCGCCTTGGGCGGCTTGCCGTAAAAGTGATCAATGGAAAAACACAGCTCGTTATAGGTGTAATCGATCATGCTCTGACTGCGGGTCAGTTCGGAGTAGATCTCGGAATCGTCATAGTATGCTTCGTCGTCCTGCGTGCGGATGAAATAGATGCTGCCGCCGCGGTAGATTGCAGAGAGATAGAGGTCGGAGAACAGGTCGCTGATAGTGTACAGCGGGAAATACGCTTTTCCGTTTTCGCCGACAAGATCAAGATGGTATTTGCCGAGATCGAGATCGACGCTTTTCTGCTCGCCCACATAGTCAAAGTCGTCGTCCGCCCAGTCGACATAATTGGCGGATTCCGTTTCGTTCGCATCGACGCTGTCGTAATACAGGATATTCTCCAAGCAGTCAAAGTGGATGGTGTCCTTGACGGTATTGACCAGCATTTCACCGTTATCGCATTTGACGGTATACGTGCCGTTGCGGTTATCTTCGGTGGAGAACTTGACCGTATAGATCTGATTCAGATAATCATCGGCGCTGATATAGGGAATATCGGGCATATCGTCAAAGAACAGACACTCGATCTTTGCAGTGTCCTTTTTATTGTAGAGATAGGCGGTGACGGTCTTTTTTTGGAACGTGCCTTTGTCGTCAGCCGAAGCATCAGCGGGAACGATCGCCGTGCAAATCATCAACAACAGTATCAGGAATATGGAGGACGTTCGTTTCATAAGGCCTTCTCCTTTCCGTTGATATCCAGATTGTAACATCATATGCACAAAATATCAAGTAAAACTCTTATGAACAGTGCGGTTTTTTCGGAAGGCCGCCGGTATTTGAGGTGTTGAAAAATCACTTCGGCTGTGGTACAATAATGCGGTATCAATACGGTTTGGGGAACACGGATGAAAAAAGACTTTACCAGAGGAATGCGTCACGGGATCCCGATCATGCTCGGCTATTTGAGCGTGTCGTTCGGATTCGGCATTCTGGCGATACAAAAGAATCTTTCGATCCTCGCGGCGGTGGGGATCTCGGTGACCAACCTGACCTCTGCGGGTCAGGTAGCGGGCGTCGGCGTGATCGCCGCGGGAGGCTCTCTGATTGAGATGATCCTGTGCCAGATCGTCATCAACCTGCGCTATTCGCTGATGAGTCTGTCGCTGTCGCAGAAGCTGGACAGCAGCTTTACGCTGCCGCATCGGCTGATCGCCGCGTACGGCGTCACAGACGAGATCTTCGCGCTCGCGTCAACACAGCCCGAGCCGCTGAAGCCCGCCTATATGTACGGGCTGATCTTCACGCCGTTCATCGGTTGGTCGGCGGGAACGCTGCTCGGCGCGACGGCTGGAAATCTGCTGCCGACATCGGTGACGACGGCGATGTCGCTGATGCTGTACGGAATGTTTATCGCGATCATCATTCCGCCCGCGAAAAAAAGCCGCAGGATCCTTTTTGTGATCCTGCTTTCGGCAAGCTTCAGCGTCCTGCTGAAATTCCTGCTTCCGATGATCGGAGACGGATTTGCGGTGATCATCGCGGCGCTTGTCAGCTCGATGATCGCGGCGGCGCTGTTTCCGGTCGAAGAGAAGGAGGCGTCGGAATGAGCGTGCTGATTTACATCCTCGTGATGGCGCTGACGACCTACCTGATCCGCGTGATCCCCTTTGCGGCGGTGCGGGGGAAGATCCGTTCGCGTTTCATCAACTCTGTGCTGTATTATATCCCGTACGCGGTGCTCAGCGCGATGACGTTTCCCGCGATTTTTTTCGCGACGGGGGACGTTGTGACCTCTGCCGTCGGGACAGTGATCGCGCTGTTGATGGCATACTTCGATCTGCCGCTGATCGCAGTGGCGCTCGGATCGGCTGCAGGCGCGTTTCTGACCGATCTGATCATACGAACCGTTTTCTGAATATCTAGACCCGGAACGCTGTTTTGAACGGCGTTCTTTTTTTCTGCCTCCATCCGGGAAAAACGTCATCTTTCCGCACAGTTTTTCGCTTCTTATACCGCAATATTACTACAGTTTTGTTATCAAATAGCTATTGAATCCAAGCGTAAAATATGGTATAATAACTTGAATTATAATGATAAGTCTGTGCTCTGTTACAGCAAGAGGGAATTATGGCTGATTCAAAATGCAAATTGATCGTGATCGACGGTCTTGACGGCAGCGGAAAAGCGACCCAGACAGCTCGCCTGTGCGAACGTTTGAAGGCGGAAGGGTATCTTGCGCGTACGCTGAGCTTTCCCGATTACAAAAGCGACGGCTCGGCGGCTGTTCGGATGTATCTCGGCGGCAGGCTGGGCGACAGTCCCGACGACGTCAACGCCTATGCCGCATCTTCGTTCTATGCGGTCGATCGCGTCGTGTCCTATCTCAACACATGGGGCAGGGATTATCAGTCATATGATTACATCATCGCCGACCGCTATGTGACCTCAAACATCATCCACCAGATGGCAAAGCTCAAGGAGGATGAGCGCGACGATTACATCGCGTGGCTGTATGATTACGAATACCGCCGTCTGCTGATCCCCGAGCCTGATGCGGTCATCTTCCTGGACGTCGATCCCGCAATCAGCCAGAAGCTCATGAGTGGGCGGTATCACGGTGACGACAGCAAAAAGGATATCCACGAGAGCAACGTCGCGTATCTTGATTCCTGCCGAAAAAGCGCCGCCTACGCGATCGATAAGCTCGGCTGGACGGTCGTCAAATGTGACGACGGCGAAAAGATGCGTTCCATCGAGGATATCGGCGACGAGCTTTTTGACATCATAAAGAGCCTTTAATTGATCGATCAGATAACCATCATCTTTCGGGCGATACCCGCCCCTGAAAAAACGGAGGGAAAATATGTTTTATTGTTTTTTGGCAGACGGATTTGAAGAAACCGAGGCGATCGCTCCGATCGATATCCTGCGCAGAGCAGGGATCCGCGTTTGTATCGTCGGCGTCGGCGGCAGCGTGATCCGCAGTTCGCATAATCTCTATGTTACTGCCGATATTAATACCGATCAGTTTGAGATCAACGAAGGCATCGAGGGCGTTATCCTGCCCGGCGGTATGCCCGGCGTGACTAATCTCTATGCCGACGAAACTGTCCTTGACGCAGTGCGTTATTGCAGCGAAAACGACCTTTTTGTCTGCGCGATCTGCGCGGCGCCGATGATCCTCGGCAAGCTCGGTATCGTCAAAGGCAAACACGCGACCTGCTTCCCGGGCTTTGAAAAGGACCTCGAGGGCGCGATGACGACCGGCGAACATGTGTCGGTCGACGGCAAGATTATTACCGCAAAGGGCGCCGGATGCGCACTGGAATTCGGCTTTGCGATCGTCGAACAGGTGCGCGGCAAAAAAGCCTCCGATAATATCGCTGTTTCCATGCAGTGCAGATGAGCCCGAGGAATAAACCCGCAAAAACCGATAAGCCGTTCATGCGGCGGTTTTTTGAGGAAAAGCGTAAAATTCTTTTAGAGAAAAATAACACAAAGCAGGAAATGGATCTGGAGATCCAGAGCCGGCTGCTGATGAGCGGCGAATACCGCAAAGCGGATACGATATTGATCTATGCCGCCCGCAGCAACGAGATCGCGACCGACGGCGTCATCCGCGCAGCGCTCGCCAATCGCAAAACCGTCGCTCTGCCTGTCTGTCACAAGGGCGGCGTGATGACCTTCCATCAGATCACAAGCCTTTCTCAGCTGGAGAGGGGCAGATTCGGCATTATGGAGCCTGTCGAGGGCTGCGAAGAAGTCATCCCCGACGCCGGTACGCTGTGCGTATGTCCGGCGCTGTGCTGTGATATGCGCGGTTACCGCCTCGGATGGGGCGCAGGCTACTACGACCGTTACCTCGCAAAGTACCCCTGCCTGAAGGCGGCGCTGTGCTACAGCGACAGTCTGATACCCGAGTTTGAGGTATTTGACTACGATATCAGGATGGATCTCGTTTGTACCGAGAACTACATCCGTCATATATGACCGGTTAACGGATCACGGATATCCGTTCTGACCGACGGTCAGCATTTCTGAACATTGTTCACACAAAGGAGAATTACGATGAGTGAGGATTTACGCAGCAAAAGCGGCGAGCAGTCCATTGAGGAGACCCGCCAGAAAAAGATGCAGGAGTTCAAGCTCTCCTATGATCAAAACGCCATCCGCGGCGATTATGACGTGACGCCTGCCGATAGAATGCAGTCATTCTCGGACGGCGATTCGATCACGTCTTTCAGCACCGACAGCTCTTCGCTCAAAAAGAAAAGAAAGAATAACGAGATCAATTCCTATTCCGACAGCGATACCAGAAAGCGCATCGAGCGTGATTCCAAAAAGGAACTCAAGCTCCAGCGCAAAGAGGAAAAGAAGGTCGAAAAGCTCAAAGCCAAGCGCAATCGCCGTATCTTCAAGCTCGTCTGGCTGTCGATGGTCATCATCCTCGGCGTGATGATCTCCCAGTATATCCTGATCGGCGTCAATGATCTGCTGGCGATCAACCGCACGGATAATCCTCATACCGTTACGGTCAGTATCCCGGACAATCCCACGCTGGACGATATCGCGAATATCCTTAAGGAAAAAGGCGTTATCGAACGCCCGACTTTCTTCAAGATGTACGCCCAGTTCACCTCCAACGTCGAGGGCTTCCGTCAGGGCGACTTCAAGATCGATACCAACAAGGACTATGAGGCGATCATCAACTTCCTGCAGTCCAATGTCAACCGTACCGATCTGGTTACCGTTCAGATCACCGAGGGTATGAATCTGCTCGAGATCGCTCAGTCCCTCACCAAGAACGGCGTTATCAAGGACGAACAGGCGTTCCTCGATAAGTGCAACAGCTCTGATTTCGACGAGGATTTCACTTTCCTGAAGAACATCAAGAATACGGACAAGCGTTATTATAAGCTCGAAGGCTATCTGTTCCCCGATACTTACGAATTCTATGTCGGCGAAGAACCCTCCTCCGTCATCACCAAGTTCCTCAACAACTATGAGAACAAGATCATCCTGCATAAGGAGCGCTACTTCGGTAAGAAGGAAAAGACCACCATTGCCGAAGAAGCCAAAAAAGCAGGTTATTCGACGGACGAGATCCTGACCATCGCCTCGATTATCCAGGCAGAGGCGGCGAACAAAGAGGATATGTACTATATTTCCTCGATCCTGCACAACCGTCTGGATTACGGCGCAGAGTCCGGCGTATCTCAGCTCAACTGCGACTGTACCAAGTACTATCCCTATCGTAAGGCTGAGAACGTTCCCGACAGCATCAAGAGTAATTTTACATCCCGCTATGATACCAACACCTTTGAAGGTCTGCCGCCCGGACCGATCTGCAACCCCGGCGTTGAGGCGATCAAGGCGGCTCTGAATCCGACCGAATCCGACTACCTCTACTTCTGTCACGATACCGTCGAAAACGGATCGACCCCGATGTACGCCGAGACCCTCGAGGGTCACGAGTACAATCTCTCGCTGATCGGTCAGAAGAAAGAGGAGCCCGATTACTCGGACTACGATTGGGCTTGGGAATGATCAAGCCGGAGGTACTGTCGCCCGCAGGCGACAGCGAAAGCTTTGCCGCTGCGCTGAGTTTCGGCGCGGATGCGGTCTATCTGGCGGGCAAGCAGTTCGGCATGCGGACAGCTTCCAAGAATTTTTCTCTTGAAGAATTATACAATGCCTGCGAGAAGGCGCATCAACTCTCAAAAAAGGTCTATCTGACCTGTAATACATTACCGCGAAACGCGGATATCCCCGCTATGCCCGATTTTTTGAAAGAAGCGGCGGCTGCGGGTGTTGACGCGTTCATCATCGCCGATCTCGGCGTATTCGAAATGGCTGAGAAAGCCGCACCCGACGTGGAACGCCACATCTCGACACAGGGCGGGATCATCAACTATGCGTCTGCACGCGCGTGGTATGAGCTGGGCGCAAAACGCGTCGTGCTCGCGCGTGAAACACGGCTCGATGAGATCGCCGAGATGCGCGCGAAGATCCCCGCCGATCTCGAGATCGAGTGCTTTGTCCACGGCGCGATGTGCGTATCGTTTTCCGGCAGATGCCTGATCTCGTCCTTCATGACGGGACGCGACGCCAACCGCGGCGACTGTGCCCAGCCGTGCCGCTGGAAATATCACCTGATGGAGGAGAACCGCGAAGGCGAGTTTTTCCCAGTTGAGGAGCGCGACGGCGGTACATACCTGTACAATTCGCGCGATCTGTGCATGATCGAGCATATCCCCGCGCTGGTCAAAGCGGGCGTCAACAGCCTGAAGATCGAGGGCAGGGCAAAGACCTACTACTATACCGCGGTTACGACCAACGCCTACCGCCATGCGGTGGACGAATACTTCGCGAATCCCGCTGACGATTATACGCTCAGCCCGTGGATCCGCGAGGAACTGGAAAAGATCAGCCACCGCCAATACAGCACCGGATTCTTTTTCGGCGCCGAACCCGGTCAGGAAACAAAGAACGGCGGCTATATCCGCCGCTATAACGCGGTCGCCGTATGCGAGCAAAGCTCAAAGGACAACGTTGCCGTCATCACCCAGCGCAACAAATTCCTCGTCGGCGATACGCTGGATATCCTCCCGCCCGACGGTCATTCCTTCAATGTGATCTGTCAGCGGCTCGTCAATGAAGACGGACAAGAGGTCGACGCTGCGCCCCATCCGATGCAGCGCCTGTGGATGACGACGGATAAACCGATCGTCAAGGGCTCTGTGATCCGCAAGAAAAATACCTGAGCAAATCATAAAGGGCTGATCATTTGTATTGCTGTCATTGTATGTCGGAATTGCCCGACAACGCCCAATACTGCGAAAAATGTCATAACTCCCCGATTGTCCGGTCGGCGCCGCATCATTTGCGTGCCGGCTCAGTATTATGCCGCCGTTATCTGATCGGTAAAGCGATCGGAGAGGGCGGTTTCGGCATTACGTATGTCGCGCTGGATACCAATCTGGATCTGAAGGTCGCGATCAAGGAATTCTTTCCGAAAGGCTTTGCCAACCGCGACCATACCGTCACGAACAACGTGACGCTGAATTATACGGAAGAAACCGCGTTTTTCAACAACGCGAAGGAACGCTTTTTACAGGAAGCGAAGAGCGTCGCAAAATTCTCCGACGAAAGCGCCTTCGTGAATGTGCGCGATTATTTCACGGCGAACAATACCGCCTATATCGTGATGGAATATGTGGAAGGCACGACGCTTGCGGCGTATCTCAAACAGCGCGGAAACTTCCCGCCGGATGAGATCGTCAAACGGATGCTGCCGCTGATAGACGCGCTGGAGGTCATGCATAGTGCACAGATCATCCACCGCGATATCTCTCCCGAGAACATCATGGTCAAGCCCGACGGCAGCTTTAAGCTGATGGACTTCGGTTCGGCGCGCTATTATCAGGGTGAGAACAAGCATACGATGTCCGTCTTGCTGAAACCGGGCTACGCGCCGATAGAGCAATACAGCTCCGACGGCAGACAGGGACCCTGGACAGATGTTTACGGACTTTGCGCCGTGATCTATAAGAGCCTGACCGGCAAGACCCCGGTCGACGCGATGCTGCGCTGTCAGCGGGATACGCTCCAAAGACCGTCCGAGCTGAATCCTGCGATCTCTCCTGCGCTGGAGGCTGTTCTGCTCCGCGGACTCAGCGTCTTTGAGGCGGATCGGATACAGGATATGCCGACGCTGAAAAACGCGTTGTGCGACGCGCTTTACAACGATCATGTAGATCACAAAGATGTGACGCGGCTGCAGAATCAATCCTACGGCGATCGGTACAACAGCGATCTCGCCGAGCAAAATGCGCCGAAGAAGAACGGTTCTAAATCCGGCGTGATCGCAGCGGTCATCGCTGTACTGCTGATCTCTGCCGCGGCGATTGCAGCCGTATTGTTCCTGCCGGATCTGTTCGGCAAAAATAACAGCAAAGAAACGTCGTCCGCGACACAGATCGCCTCATTCGCCGATACGCAGGCGGCAGCGGCGTCCGTGTCCGCTGAGACCGAACAGACGGAACAGCCTGTCGAAGAAACTGCGTATTATGCAGAAAAAGTGATCCTTCCCGACGTTGTCGGCAACAAATACACCGAAGCGCGTGAAACGCTCAGCGATCTGGGAATCAATACCGAGGTCGCATATGAAGAAAGCGATTCGGTGGCGGAGGGCTATGTCATCCGGCAAAGCATCGATCCGGGTAAAACGCTTGCAAGAGGAAAAACGCTTCTCCTGTATGTATCCTCCGGCAAACCGACCGAATCACCCGCCGAAAGGATCACCGAAGCTCCCCGTGTCGATCTGCCGACTGTCGGCGACACAGAGCAGGCATTCCCCGAAACGCCCTATCTGATCAAGGTGTTCCCGAATGTGGACGTCTACGAGTCCCCCGACGCGAATTCGGCGATCGTGATGACCCTGACCGAAGAAAACGTCTATACGATCGTAGAGGAAACATATGACGGCTACGGCAGATGGGGAAGACTGAAATCCGGCGCAGGCTGGATCTGCGTCAGCGACGTACTGGAAGCTGGCGGCTATATCGTAGAGAATTAATGCCGCCGCTGTTGCAAATTGTCCGATAATCTGTCTTGACTTTGCCGTCGACAGAGGTTATAATACTACATGGCAGTGACGGGACGAGTATTATCTTGTTCTGCTCAGAGAGGAGCCGGCAGGTGCGAGGCTCTGCAGAAGGATAACGCAGCCACCCCTGAGCCTCCGCGCGATGAGCGCGGCGTAATCTATGCGTTAAATGAACTTGAGCGGTCGCGCGCTGCGCGGCAATTTGGGTGGTACCGCAGGTCAGCCTGTCCCATTTTCGGGGGCAGGCTTATATTTTTGCAATAATAATGAATCACAATAAAAGAGAGGTTATGAAAAAATGCAGTACATGGGTCTGAACGACTTACGTGAAAAATTCCTGTCATTTATGGAAAGCAAGGGGCATCTGCGCCTGCCGTCCTTCCCGCTGATCCCGAAGGACGACAACTCGCTGCTGCTCATCAACTCCGGAATGGCGCCGATGAAAAAATTCTTTACCCGCGAGGTCATCCCGCCCCGCGACCGTGTCACGACCTGCCAGAAGTGTATCCGCACGCCCGATATCGAGCGTGTCGGCATCACCGCGCGTCACGGCACGTATTTTGAGATGCTGGGCAATTTCTCGTTCGGCGATTATTTTAAGCACGAGGCGACCGCGTGGGCATGGGAATTCTTCACAAAGGTCCTCGAGATGCCCGTCGATAAGCTCTATGTTTCCGTCTATCAGGACGACGACGAAGCGTTCGATATCTGGACAAAGGAGATCGGCGTAGATCCCTCTCACATGGTGCGTATGGGAAAAGAGGACAACTTCTGGGAGCACGGCTCCGGTCCCTGCGGCCCCTGCTCCGAAATCTACTTCGACCGCGGCGATGAACATGGATGCGGCAAGCCCGATTGTCATGTCGGCTGCGAGTGCGACCGCTTCGTCGAGGTCTGGAACCTTGTGTTCTCACAGTTCGAATCCGACGGCAAGGGTAATTATGCGCCGCTTGCCCGCAAGAATATCGATACCGGCATGGGACTCGAGCGTCTTGCCTGCGTGATGCAGGGCGTCGACAACCTGTTCCTTGTCGACACCGTGCAGAACATCATGAAGCATATCAGTTCGATCGTCGGCGTGAATTACGGCGACGGTGAAAAGAGCGATATTTCCCTGCGCGTTATCACCGATCACATCCGATCCACCACCTTTATGATCGCCGACGGCGTCATGCCGTCAAACGAAGGCAGAGGCTATGTTCTCAGACGACTCTTAAGACGCGCAGCGCGTCACGGCAGACTGCTCGGCTACCACAAGCCGTTCCTGTATCAGGTCTGCGAGACCGTTATCAAAGAGAATGCCTCCGCATATCCCGAACTGGTGGAGAAAAAAGAATACATCACCAAGCTGATCCGCGTCGAGGAGGAAAACTTCTCCAAGACCATCGATCAGGGCTTGTCCATGCTGCAGAACATCGTCGAGCAGAAAGACATCACGACCCTTTCCGGTGAGGATGCGTTCAAGCTGAACGATACCTTCGGCTTCCCGATCGACCTGACCCGCGAGATCCTTCAGGAGAGAGGCATCAAGGTCGACGTCGATCGCTTCAAGGAACTGATGATGATCCAAAAGCAGCGTTCCCGCAAAGCGCGCAAGAATGCCGGCGCCGATGCATGGGTATCCGACAGCGTCGATCTGAACGACGTTACGGCGACCGAATTCGTCGGCTACGACGTTTACGAATGTGAAGCTACGGTACTTGCGATCGTAAAACGCGGCGAGCGCGTCGACCGCGCGCAGGAGGGCGACAATGTCATCATCGTTCTCGATAAGACCCCGATGTACGCAGAAAGCGGCGGTCAGGTCGCCGATACCGGCGAGATCGCCGCGGGCGACTGCTCTGTCGACGTCGACGACGTCAAAAAGGACGCCTCCGGTATCTTTATGCACGCTTGCAGCGTCACTACCGGAACCCTTGCGGTCGGCGATACCGTCCTTGCAAAGATCGATATCGAGCGCAGATGCGAGATCATGCGCAATCATACAGCGGCGCACCTGCTGCAGGCGGCGCTGCGCGAGGTGCTCGGCACCCACGTCCAGCAGGCGGGTCAGCTCGTCAACGAGGACGCCGTGCGTTTTGACTTCACCCATTTCTCCGCAATGACCGCCGAAGAACTGATCGCGGTCGAAAAGCGCGTCAATGATATCATTCTTGAGGGCATTCCGGTCACCTGCACCGAAATGAGCATCGATGAAGCAAAGCAGAAGGGTGCGATGGCGCTCTTCGGCGAAAAGTACGGCGACGTTGTCCGCGTCGTTGAGGCGGGCGACTTCTCCAAGGAATTCTGCGGCGGTACCCATGTCGACAATACCGCAAAGGTCGGTCTGTTCAAGATCCGTCAGGAAGGCTCTGTCGCAGCCGGCGTACGCCGTATCGAGGCGGTCACCGGTCACAATGTCATCGGTTATCTCGGCAACATCATCGTGGCTGTCGGCAAGGCAGCCGAAGCCCTGCATATCAACAACCCGATGGAGATCGTCGAGGGCGCAATCCGTACGACAGAACGCCTGAAGGAAGCCGAAAAAGAGATCGATAAGCTCAAGGCACAGATGGCGCAGTCCAGGGTCAATGAATACATCGAAAATGCCGAGAAGGTGGGGGACACCCTGATCATCACCGCGCTGGTCGGCGGTGCGACCGGCGATATGCTCCGCAAGATGTGCGAGAACATCAACAATAAGGTTGCCGACGCGGTCGCGGTGCTTGCAGGCGTCAACGACGGCAAGCTGACCTTCTCCTGCTCCTGCACCAAGGCGGCGATCGCAAAAGGTCTCAAAGCCGGTAACATCGTCCGCGAGGTCGCAAAGATCGCCGGCGGCAACGGCGGCGGCAAGCCCGATATCGCGATGGCGGGCGGCAAGGATATCACCAAAGCCGACGAAGCTCTCTACGCTGTCAAAGGCATCGTCGAAGCCGCGCTGTGATCGTACAAACGCAAACAAAACAAAGTCCGAATGTGCTTATGTACATTCGGACTTCTCTATTTGATTATTCTCTGTAGTAAGACAGTATACGCCCCGCGATCTCTTGTCCGGCGTCTGCTGCTTCGGCGACACAGGTATCCCCGACTTCGCTGCATGCATTGATATACCGTCGAACGCCCGCAATCAGATACAGGATACAAGCCCTGAAAAAAATCCGGATACTCTTGGAAAACATCAATGAAAGTTGTGATGATATATGCTATGATATATCCACAGACGTTTGAATTGGAGCTGAACGTAGCGATGGCAAATACTCATAATGATGCTTTGAACACAAATCACGTTCCTGCCGGAGTTCCCGGCGGATTCTTTATCTACGATGTTTTCGGTGACGAAGGGATCTGTTACGCCGATCAGAATGTGCTGGACCTGTTCGGCTGTACGGATATCGAAGATCTGCGCAGCTTCACCGGCGACAGCTTCATCGGCATGGTGCATCCGGACGATCGTCAAAGGGTGTCGGAAACGATCAAGGAGTATAACGGCGACAGGCGTAAAGGACATAATTACATCCGCTACCGCATCGTGACGAAGCAGGGAACCTATCGCTTCGTCGAAGATTTCGGACATCTGATAAAGAGCAACAACGGCATCACCTACTGCTATGTCTTTATTGCCGGACTTGAACAGGTGGAGTACGATGATGCTGAGCGCTATTCCTTCAGCAATGCCGGTCATGAAAGCATAAATCTGAACGTAGACAGCCTTACCGGCCTGCAGAATATGGACGCGCTGTATTTGATGGCAAAAGAAATGCAGTATGACGATCAAACCGAGCCGGAATCGTCATATGCGTTCGTTGTATTTGATATCCTCGGATTGAGAAAGATCAACCGTTCGCTGGGCCACGCCGAAGGCGACGCAAGAATCGTTGATCTTGCGGAACGGGTCGGGGACAGTATTCCGCAGCCGCGCAGGATTTTCCGCGGACATGACGCTGATATTATCGCTGTCTGTGAAAACAGCAGCGAGCAGGATTTGAAGGAATGTATCTCGACCGTGACGAAAACCTGCAAAAGCCCGATCCTGTTCGGCGTCAGTTCCACCGCTAACGTGGACAGTTCTCTGTGCATCACACGGGGAAACGCACTGCTGTTGGCGCTTGAGGAGGCGCAGCTTGATCTCAGGCTCAAGAAGATGCTCAACCAAAAGTCGAACCAGTCGCAATCCCTGACGTCTTTGGTAAGAGCATTAGAGGAAGTCGATGCAAATACGGAGGCACATGTCCGCCGGACACAAAAAATGGGTATCGCGCTCGGCAGACGGATCGGTCTGCCGGATCTTCAGCTTTCAAAACTGCAGCTGTTGTGTCTGCTGCATGATATCGGCAAGATCGCCGTGCCGCTGGAGATCCTGAATAAACCCGGAAAGCTCACTGACGATGAGTGGGCTGCGCTGCGTGCTCATTCCGAAAAAGGCTATCAGATCGCTATCGCGACAGACGAGCTGAAACCATTGGCGGAACCGATTCTCTATCATCATGAGAGATGGGACGGAAAAGGTTATCCGAAGGGGCTCAAAGGAGAAGCGATCCCTGTTTTATCCCGCATCATTTCTATTGTTGACGCCTATGACGCGATGGTCAACGACCGCTGCTACAGAAAAGCGATGCCTCCGGAAGCCGCAAAGCAGGAGATCCGCGATAACGCCGGTAAACAGTTTGATCCTGTTCTTGCCGATGCATTCCTGGCGCTTTTGAAAGAGTCGCCTAAGCTCTCATACGGTGTGGTTACGGACAGCGGAGAGGTCAAAGTCTTCGAAAACAAAGTTTCACAAAGCGGCGGCGTCGGAAAAACAAAACAGGTCGTTTTCTCGAAATACGCGCTTGATCTGGACGATAAGATCATAGACGTCGACGAATTATTCGAAACGCTGACGGGATATACCCGCGAAGACGCCGTAGGCAAAATGACCCAGTATGATCTGATCCCCGAAGCTGAGAAAGATTATTATATCGAACAGGTACAGCTTCAGTTTTCCAAAGGAAACAATGCGTTACTTATGCATCCGCTGCAGCGAAAGGACGGCTCGGTCATCCAGGTGATGTGTAACGGTGAACGGTATTTTGATTCATCCGTCAGAGCGTTCAGAAGCTCGATCATGATCATTGAGGTCAACTAGCTGTCAATTAAAACAATAACATTCAATCTGCAAAAAAAGCAGGCGGTCATAATGATCGCCTGCTTTTATGCAGATAAGCGCTTGATTTGTTTAGATACGCATACTCTTACAAAAGAAAAAACTTGCACGCAGGGGATCCGATAACAGATCCGGAGCGTACAAGTTAATGCACTCTTTATGATTGAACCGCCGTGTACCGAACGGGATGCACGGTGGTGTGAGAGGTCGGCTGCTCAACGAATGGGCAGCCTCCTACTCGATTACGGTTCACCAGGCGGTAAGGATCGCGTCGGGGAAGTCGTTTGCGAGGTGGCATACGTTGTTGTGCCAGATGATGTGCGTGTCTTCGTCCCAGCGGCCCGTGCCGGGGGCGTAGAAGATGAACTTGGTGACCCCGGTGTTCATAAACGCCACGTCGAAGCCCGGGTTCACGGGCTGCCCCAGCGCCGCCAAAATGAAAAACGTGTTGAAATTGGTGTGCGCCGCCAGAAATACCTT
>CADBOO010000100.1 GCA_902796225.1 uncultured Ruminococcus sp. | reverse complement strand
CTGGCAGGTCGGGCGCATCGTTAAATGCGGCTATGCGCCGTGGGCAAATTCGTATAGCTTATACGGCATCACCCGCCGCTATGACTATACCTTCGACAGTGACAAAAACCTCCTTAAGCAGGAGCGCACCGATATCTTCAAACGCTTTCAGATAATGTAATACAGAAGTCCCCTCGTCCGAGGGGGCATTTTTTCTGCTCCCAATATCTTGTGGTCATATGACCCGCCGCATACAATTCAAATCAGCGTTCACAAAAAATTTGCAAAATTGTAATATCAGCGTTCAATTTTTGCCCTATAATTCAAAATTGCACAATCATATCTGTGCCGTTCCGTTCAAAAATGCCTATTTTATCGCGTTTTTTGACCCACACATTCCATTATTCTTTTAACGCAAAATATTACTATTGTGCAATCATTATGAATCTTTTGAGCGATTTTTTCTATTTGATATGAAAAAAGCACAAGAGATTTTGAAAAAAAGGTTGCATTTTCTTCGGGTTTTGTGTAAAATGTATATGAGATAGGTGGATTCTTTAGGTAAATCACCAAATCGTTCGGTATTTTGACTATTTTTGAACGGAGGAGAAATATGTCCAACAGATTATTCCAGGGCGTCATTCATCAGATGAAGGACGCAATCGACAGAACCATCGGAGTTGTAGATGAAACCGCAGTAGTCATTGCCTGCTCAGAGCTTGGCAGGATCGGCGAGGTCAACGAAAGCATCAACGCCGACACTCTCTCGGCGACCGTTCCCTTTGTAATAAACGGACACACTTTCAAATCATTCGGATCATCATCCAGAGCCGAATATGCCGTCTTTGTATCGGGCAGCGACGAGATCGCCCAGAAATACGCCCAGCTTCTGGCGGTATCCCTTTCGTCCATCAAGCAGTATTATGACGAAAAGTACGACCGTTCCAATTTCATCAAGAACGTCATCCTCGACAATATCCTTCCCGGCGATATCTATTTGAAGGCGCGCGAGCTGCGCTTCAACGCCGAGGTCAGCCGCGTCGTTATGCTGATCAAGATCACCTCCAAGACCGACGTATCGGCGTTCGACGTTGTCCAGAACCTGTTCCCGGACAAGACCAAGGATTTCGTCATCAATATCAACGAGACCGAGATCGCGCTGGTCAAGGAGATCCGTCAGGGCATTTCTTCAAAGGATCTCGAAAAGCTCGCCGGCTCCATCGTCGACACGCTGTCGACCGAGTTCTACACCCACTGTGTCATCGGTATCGGTACCACCGTCGTCGGCATCAAGGATCTTGCGCATTCCTTCAAGGAAGCCCAGGTCTCTCTCGAGGTCGGCAAGGTATTCGACACCGAGCGCACGATCGTCAGCTACGACAACCTCGGCATCGCCCGACTGGTCTACCAGCTGCCGACCACCCTTTGCGATATGTTCCTCAAAGAGGTCTTCAAGCGCGGCTCCATCGACACCCTCGATCAGGAGACCCTGTTCACCATCCAGAAGTTCTTCGAGAACAATCTGAACGTTTCCGAGACCTCCCGCAAGCTGTTCGTTCACCGCAACACGCTGGTCTATCGTCTTGAGAAGATCAAGAAGCTGACCGGACTTGATCTGCGCGAATTTGAGGACGCGATCGTATTCAAGGTAGCGTTGATGGTCAAGAAGTACCTGACTTCCAGCCCGACTAAGTATTAATCGACCCGCTTTCCCCGGAGGGAAGCAATCCACATTTCCCTAAAAAGGAATGGTAACTATGATAGAATTCAAAAACGTATCGAAGGTATATGCCTCCAACGGCGCCCACGCACTGGACGACGTCAGCATCAGCATCGCCAAAGGCGAATTTGTCTTTATCGTCGGCGCATCCGGCGCGGGCAAAAGCACCTTTCTCAAGCTGATCATGCGCGAGGAACAGCCGACTTCCGGCTCGATCATCGTCAACGATATGTTCCTCGAGCGCCTGCCCCGCCGCAAAGTACCGTATCTCAGACGTACCATGGGCATCGTCTTTCAGGACTTCCGCCTGATCTCCAAGATGACTGTCTATGAGAACGTCGCGTTTGCGATGCGCTGTGTCGGCAAAAAGAGCAGCACAATCAAAAAGCGCGTTCCCTACATCCTGGACCTTGTCGGACTTTCCGATAAGGCGAACGACCATCCCAACGAACTGTCCGGCGGCGAGCAGCAGCGCGTTTCGCTGGCGCGCGCGTTGGTCAACAATCCCTCGATGATCATCGCCGACGAGCCCACCGGCAACGTAGACCCCGAGATGAGCTTCGAGATCATCGAACTTCTGTCAGAGATCAACAAGCGCGGCACCACCGTTCTGGTTGTTACCCACGAGCATGAGCTTGTCAAGAGCTTCGGCAAGCGGGTCATCAACATCGAAGACGGCAGAGTAGTCGCCGACTCTGCGGATGAAGAATACATCGCGATCTGACGGGGGAGGGATACTATGAGCAGTTTCGGCTACCTCATCAAAGAGGGTTTCAAAAACTTATTCAATAACCGCATGATGAGCCTTGCGTCCATCGGCGTACTGGTATCCTGTCTGGTTCTGACAGGCTCCGCGGTGCTGCTGACCGTCAACGTGACCAACAGCGTCGACTCGGTCAGTGACAGCAACGTTACCAAGGTATTCCTCGACGACGATATGGATCGCCTCCACGCGGTCGCGATCGGACAGGATCTTCTCAATGTCGAGCACGTCACCGATATCCAGTTTATCGAAAAGGACGAGGCGATGGAAGGCTATCGCGAACAGCTCGGCGACGAGATCTTCAAGAATATGACCGGCAAGGGCAATCCCTTCCCGTATTCCTACAGCATCACCGTTGACGCGGAGACCATGCAGAACGTCGACCAGTATGACAAGGTCATCGAAGAATTAAAGCAGGTAAAGCTCGTGCGCAACGGCGAAGAGCTCGGCGGCGTCGCGTCCGTCAACTCTCACCGCGAGCTGGCGCAAAAGCTGACCACCCTTTCGTCGCTCGTCACCATGATGAGCTTCTGGATCATTCTGGCGCTCGCGGTCATCTCTCTGTTCATCATCGCGAACACCATCCGCATGACGATGTTCTCCCATCGTTTTGAAATCAGTATCATGAAATCCGTCGGTGCGACCAATACCTTCGTCCGCATTCCGTTCATTATCGAAGGCGCGGTCATCGGTTTGATCTCGGCAGTTGCTTCGGTAGGTATCCTGTACCTGCTCAGCAAGATCCTCAGCAGCGCGATTCGCTCTGTCCTGCCGTTCAAGCTGACGCCGTTCACCGATATCATGTGGTACGTCGCCGGCGCGTTTGACGCAGCGGGCATCATTGTCGGTATCCTCGGATCGCTGTTATCAATCAGCAGATTCTTAAAGCGCGAGGGCAACGAGATCCTCGGTTGGTAACGTTTCGGCTACCCCGAATCCGTCATTGTCTGCGTACCGCATCATTACTCAGCAAAGGAGTAAGAAGCTTATGAAAAAAATACTTTCGGCAGTGCTGATGGCAGCACTTTTGATCTGCGGCGTGGTCCATGCGGCTGCGACCGACATCGGCGATCTGGAAAAACGCCAGGCTGAGCTGGAATCCGAGCAGGATCAGAACAAGCAGAAGCTGGAATCCCAGAACGCCGCTGTCGAAGAACAGCAGGGCGAGATCGATAAGATTAATAAGCAGATCGAAACCGTGTCTACCCAGATCCGTACCTGCCACCAAAACATCATCAAGATCGAAAAAGATATCGCTACCAAGCAGACTGAGATCGATAAGGCGAATAAAAAGATCGAGGCGAACATGGATGTGCTTCGCTCGCGCCTGAAGGCGATCTACATCGCCGGCGACGTCAGTTCGCTCGAGGTCATCCTCGGTGCGAAGGACTTCTCCGACTTCCTCGATAAGCTGCAGCTTGTCCAGTATGTCAGCAACTACGACGAGGAACTGATCGATAAGATCAAGGTCCAGCTCAATGCGATCTCAAAAGAGAAAAAATCGCTTGAAGCAGACAGGACCAGCCTTGAGCAGGAGAAGTCAACGCTCCAGACCAAGCAGGACGAGCTCAACACCATCCTTGAAGAAAACAAGGAGATCCTGACTTCTCTGAAGAATGACGTTGACGCGACCAAGATGAGCATTTCCATCAGCGACGAAGAGCTCAGCGGTCTGAGCGCCGAGATCCAGGAATACTACCGCAAACAGCGCGAGGCGCTCGAGGCACAGCAGGCTGCGGCTGCGGCTGCAGCTGCGGCGCAGCAGGGCGATTCGGATTCCGACGGTGATTCCTCCGGCGAGTCCTCCGGCGGCGGAGCAAGCGTCGACACCGGCGCTGCGACCCAGATCGACGCCGGCGACGGTTGGGTATGGCCGACGCCCGGTGCATACACCATCACCTCCGAGTTCAACGAATCGCGATCCTACGAGACCCACGGCGGCATCGATATCGGCGCAAGCATGGGCACCGCGATCTACGCGGCCAATTCCGGAACAGTCGTCGCGTCCAACAATTCCTGTACCCACGTCAGCAGCGGCGGCAACTGGTGCAGCTGCGGCGGCGGTTACGGCAACTATGTGTGGATCCTGCATGACAACGGCTACGAGACCATCTACGGTCATATGACGACGACCGCTGTCAGCACGGGCGACAGAGTATCGGCGGGTCAGCTGATCGGTTATGTCGGTTCATCCGGATGGTCTACCGGTCCTCACCTCCATTTCGAGCTGCGTATCGGCGGCGTCAAGTGCAATCCACTCAGTCTTTTCTGATAATCGTTTATTCCGAAACATCATAACCGCGTCGGTTTCCGGCGCGGTTTTTGTCAGGATATGACGTGATTTGTCCCGCGATTACTTGACATAAAAAAACTCCTATGCTACAATTTTCTTACTAAATAAAGGAGGATTTCTCATGAATAATATTGAAAGAAGAGAGATTGCAACTTGTATCATTCTTTCCATCGTAACCTGCGGAATCTACGGCATTTACTGGCTGTATTGCCTCAACGATGACACCGACAAGGTTTCCAATGAGCCGAATCCCACATCCGGCGCAATGGTAATCGTTCTGTTTATTGTCACCTGCGGTCTTTACGGCATTTATTGGTGCTACAAGCAGGGAGAAAAGCTCGATCGTGCTGCGATGATGCGTTCCTTACCCCCCAACAACAGAGGCATTATGTATCTGATCCTCGCTCTGGTCGGTCTGAACATCGTCAACTATGCGCTGATGCAGGATGAACTGAACAAGATGGCTCCGATGCCTGTCACCGGCGCCGGATTCGGTCCTCAGCAGCCCTACGGTCAGGCACCCCAGCAGCCCTACTACGGTCAGGCTCCTCAGCAGCCCTACTACGGTCAGGCACCCCAGCAGCCTTACGGTCAGGCTCCTCAGCAGCCCTACGGTCAGGCTCCTCAGCAGCCCTACGGCCAGGCTCCTCAGCAGCCTTACGGCCAGGCTCCTCAGCAGCCCTACGGTCAGGCTCCTCAGCAGCCCTACGGCCAGGCTCCTCAGCAGCCCTACGGTCAGGCTCCCCAGCAGCCCAACAGTCAGGCGCCCCAGCAGCCCAACAGTCAGGCGCCCCAGCAGCCCGATCAGAACGATACCCCGGATCAGCAGTGATTTCCGAAACATAACACTATCAGCAAAGCCCGCAGTCATTGATCGGCTGCGGGCTTTTTTGCGGTTTTGCGGCGAAATGCTTTCCCGAATTAATAATATGCGAAAATAAAGGATAATCCGATCCTGTAAACGGAATAAACGATATAAACTATGCGGGTTTTGTCGTATTTATGCATTATTTCCAATTGACATCCTCAAAAGATAGTGCTATACTAAAACCCAATCAGTGAAAGGAGAAATTGATTATGAAAGCAAAAAGCATTCCCGTTTGTATTATTCTTAGCATCGTTACCTGTGGTATTTACGGCATCTATTGGTTTGTAACACTCCACAACGACGCGAACAATGCTTCTCAGGAGCAGAACCCCACCTCTGCCGGTGTTGCGGTTCTTCTGTCTATCGTTACCTGCAGCATTTATGCGATGTACTGGTCCTATAAGCAGGGCGAAAAGCTTGACAAAGCCTGCACGATGAGAGGTCTTCCGACCAACAACAGAAGCGTGATCTATCTGGTACTCAGCATTTTCGGTCTTTCGATCGTTGCTTATGCGCTGATGCAGGATACAATCAACAAGTTCCCCGATACCGCACAGCAGTAATCCGCAATCGAATCCGCAGTGCAAAAACGACTGTTTAGGATCATAAAGCCTACGGCAATCATCGTTGCCCTAGGCTTTATTTATATCATCATTCATCGGCTGACAGGATTCTCACTGTTCTGTCCGTATTATCAGTTTCTGCATCTGTACTGTCCCGGCTGCGGGATCAGCAGAATGTTTTTCCATCTGGCGCGGTTCGAGATCGCCGAAGCGTTTTCGTCCAACTGCGTCATCTTCTGCATGCTGCCTGCCGCGCTCGTGATGGCGCTGTATCACGCCTATCGCTATGTGCGCTACGGTTCGGCGAAGCTCAATAAAGCAGAAACCATCGGACTGTATATCGCGATCGGAATCCTGGTGATCTTCGGCGTCGTCCGCAATATCTGGCCGATCGATATCCTTGTCCCGTAATAAACTGTTTTCCCTCCGCATAAGATGTTGCGGAGGGATTTTTATGATTACCGCGTTTCATACGGCAGACCGGACCGCGTCGGGCGCAGGGGCGATCCTCAACCTGTTCCGCCGCAACCGCATCCGCGTCGAGCATCTGTACTGCGACTCTGTCGCGCTGAAAAGCATCACCTATGAGAGATTTCGCGGACGCGTAAACTGGACGAGTGTCGACCGGTTCATCGGGGGACACCGCAACCGCATCCTGTGCCGCGAAGGAACCGAGCTTCCCGCAGAGCGCGGCTACCGCCGATATGAATCCGACGCGCTGCGCCTGCGCCTGTGCGAGAACGCCGCGATATTCTTGCTGCGCAACGCAGGCTCTCATCGCGTACGCGTAGTGCTGCTCGACGATACCGGAGAGCACGCGGGTCTGTGCGCGTATCTGATCGAAGAGACCGACCGTGTCAGCGTGGTGACAAAAAACACGCGTTTGTATCTCAGCGAAGCCGACCGCCTGCTCGAAGAAAAAGGCGCAGTCCTCACCGTCGGCAAAAGCAGCAGCCCGCTGAGATTTGCCGACCTGATCATCGCTCCCGCAGCGCTGACGCGCGATCTGCACTGTGCGGACGACGCGGTGATCCTTTCCGCATTCGCGCCGACTGTCGCCCAGAACGCGCCCGTCATCAGCGATTACAGCTTCGAGCTGCCCGAAAAATACGCCGCCGTCAAGCCGGATTATCTGGACGAGATGTATTTCGCCTCTGCGATGTATGCCCTCGCCGGCGGCCACGAACTCGGCGCATCCGTTTTTCGGCGCTGCAGCGACGGAGATACCATCCATACCCGCAAAAGTCTGATCGAACAGCTCAAACGGCGTCTGGCGCATCGTTCTTAGTTCTCAGCTCTCAGTTCTCAGTTCTTAGTTCTTCGTTCATCTTGACATCATGCCCCAAAAGGAATATAATACATCATGTATGCGAATACCCACTGATATCATGAAAGGAAACAGAAAAAATGGCTAAACAGGTTATGGTAACCGCCGAAGGCTTGAAGCAGCTCGAAGAAGAGCTCGATTACTTAAAAGGCGAAAAAAGAAAAGAAATCGCGGAGAAGATCAAGGTAGCGCGTTCTTACGGCGACCTTTCCGAGAACAGCGAGTATGATGACGCAAAAAACGAGCAGGCGATTCTCGAAGCGCGTATCGCTACCATCGAGGCGACACTCAAAAACGCTGTGATCATAGATGAAGACAGCATCAACAACGAGCATATCCACATCGGCTCCAAGGTCAAGATCGAAAACATCACCATGGGTCGCGAGATGGAGTACAAGATCGTCGGCTCCAACGAGTCCAACCCCGCAAAGGGTAAGATCTCGGACGAGTCCCCGGTCGGCATGGCGCTGATCGGACATTCTGTCGGCGACGTCATCGAGGTCGAGACCCCCAACGGCATCCTCGGCATCAAGGTGCTGGAGATCTCCCGCTAACACAGGCTCCCTTTCCGAAAAGACCGTCAGCCAAAGGCTCCCATGTCCGGGGAGAGCTGTCCGCAAAGCGTGCTGAGGGATGATTCATCGATCGGGCATAAGCGAGAAACAGATAAACAAGAGGTTACTATGGAACAGAACTTAAATGAAATCCTGCGGCTCAGGAGAGAAAAGCTCGCCGCCCTGCAGGAAGCCGGCAAAGATCCCTTTGTCATCACAAAATACGACCAGACCCACCATTCTGCCGACATCAAGGCTAACTATGACGAGCTGGAGGGCAAGACTGTCTCCGTCGCCGGACGCATGATGTTCAAGCGCGTGATGGGCAAAGCGTCCTTCTGCAACATTCAGGATCTGAAGGGCAATATCCAGGCATATGTCGCTCGCGACGCGATCGGCGAGGATCCCTACAAGGACTTCAAGAAGTACGACGTCGGCGATATCATCGGCGTCAAGGGCGAGGTTTTCAAGACCAAGACCGGCGAGATCTCCGTCCACGCCGCCGAGGTCACCCTGCT
>CADBOO010000099.1 GCA_902796225.1 uncultured Ruminococcus sp. | reverse complement strand
GCCCTGATATGTAAATACGATGTGATTCTCGGGGTCTGCGCGCTTAACGCCCGTTGCTACTGCGGGAGCCCGTCCGTGAGCTGCCTCGATCATATCACAGTTGAAGTAATTGTACGCCATAACGGAGCATCCCACGGGAGCAATACCGATCGTGCGTCCCTCGATGCCCAGCTCGTCGATGACCTCGGCGACCAGACGGTGTACGATACCGTGGGTGCAGCCGGGGCAGTAATGCAGCGGGACGTCGCACAGTGCATGAGGCTTATCAAATACTACTGCCATTATTTCGCACCTCCGTTTATTTCGATAATAGAATTAAGAACCTGCTTCGGGTCGGGGATCATACCGCCGGCGCGGTTGCACAGGGTGACGGGACGCTTGGACTCGGTCGCGAGGATGACGTCCTCGATCATCTGGCCCATGTTCAGCTCGACCGAGATGAACGCCTTGGCGTGCTCGGCGGCAGCCTTGAACGGCGCCTTCGGGAACGGCCAGAGGGTGATCGGACGGATCAGACCGGCTTTGATGCCCATCTTGCGGGCTTCGTCGACAGCGTTCTTGGAAACGCGCGCGGCGATGCCGAATGCGGCGAGAACGATATCGGCGTCCTCAACCTTATATTCTTCGAACATGGTCTCGTTTTCTTCGATGACCTTGTAGCGATCATAGCGCTTGAAATTCAGCTCCTCGAGTTCTTCGGGAACCAGCGACAGCGAGTTGACGATATTATGCTCGCGCGCCATCTTGGTGCCGGTGGTCGCCCACGGCTTTTCGGGAGCGGGCTTGACCTCTAAGTTGAGGTTGACCGGCTCCATCATCTGACCCATGGTGCCGTCGGCAAGGATCATGGAGGTCATGCGGTAGGTGTCGGCAAGCTCAAAGCCCTTGACGGTCAGCTCTGCCATCTCCTGTACGGATGCGGGAGCAAGGACGATCATGTGATAGTCGCCGTGACCGCCGCCGCGGGTAGACTGGAAGTAGTCGGACTGGGACGGCTGGATGCCGCCGAGGCCGGGGCCGCCGCGCTGGACGTTGACGATCAGCGAGGGCAGATCGCTTCCTGCGAGATAGGACAGACCTTCGCCTTTCAGCGATACGCCGGGCGATGACGAGGAGGTCATGACGCGTTTACCGGCGGATGCAACGCCGTAGACCATATTGATCGCGGCGATCTCGGACTCCGCCTGGAGGAAGGTGCCGCCGATCTTGGGCATTTTCTTCGCCATATAAGCGGCGATTTCTGTCTGAGGCGTGATCGGATAGCCGAAATAGTGACGGCAGCCGGCGATGATCGCGGCTTCGGCGATCGCCTCGTTACCTTTCATCAAAATCTTATCGGACATTTTTTCACTACCTTTCTACCTTGATGATGCAATCCGGGCACATCATTGCGCAGGACGCGCAGCCGATGCATTTTTCCATATCGATACATTCGGCGGGGTGATGACCCTTTTTGTTGATTTTGTCTGTAGCGATCTGCAGGATGCCTTTGGGGCAGGCGTAGACGCACAGAGAACAACCTTTACAGTTGTCGGTTTTGAATGTCAGCTTTGCCATATTCATATCCCCTTCTCTGTTTTTATATCAATTTCGCCTGTAATTGCAGGCTGAATATAGGGCTTATTTGATCTTTCAGCTCGTCATAGAGCCGATCCTCGACCGTAGTGCAGACGACGGGAAGTCCCGAAAGCTTTGCAACCTCGTTTGCGTAACCGACGGTATCGAGGACGTCTTCGGCAGTGGTTTCACGGGCGATGTTCGAGTTGTTGATGATCCCCGTAAACAGGATGCCGCACGCCGCCTCGATCTCCCCCATCACCTCGATGGTGCTTTCTGCATCCGGAGTCAAAGGGCGGTATTTGTTGACGACCATATACATATCATAGTCGTTTTCCGTAAGGATCGCGTCGCGCAGTCTGCCGAGCGCGTATGCGCCGCGGTCGTCTCCGCCGATATCGAGGATAACGGACAGGCTGCGGTCGTCGGTGATCGAGTATAAGTCGGCGGGCATGGACGGCAGATCGACGTTGGAGGACGCAAAATCCGAACAGATCAGGCGGATACCGCGTTCTTCAAAGTCTTTTTGGCTGTCCTTGGTACGAAAGTACGGGTTGACGATATCGAGGTCGGCGACGGCGACAGTATCGCGCTGAGAACGCAGATCGTACGCCATATTGACGGCGATATTGGTCTTGCCCGAACCGTAGTGTCCGCACAGGATGGTAAGTCGTTTGTAATGCATTGCTATTCCCTTCGGTCATAAGTGAAGAACTAAGAGTTAAGAGTGAAGAGTTACGGAAACGCTGACGCGTTTTGAAATATTCAGGAATCGGGTGAGGGCGAAGACCTACATCCACTCTTTACTATTCACTCTTCACTAATCACTTATAATAGATTTCGCTGGATCTTGCCGCTGGTGGTCTTGGGCAGGGAGTCGCGGAAGACGACGATACGCGGGTATTTATACGGCGCGGTATGCGTCTTGACGTAATCCTGGATCTCTTTCTTCAGCTCGTCGGTGCCTTCGGTACCGGGAACAAGGACGATGGACGCCTTGACGACCTGACCGCGCACCTCGTCGGGAGCGGCGGATACGCCGCATTCGAGGACGTAGGGCAGTTCCATGATGACGGACTCGATCTCGAACGGTCCGATGCGGTAGCCGGAGGACTTGATAACGTCGTCTGCGCGACCGACATACCAGAAG
>CADBOO010000098.1 GCA_902796225.1 uncultured Ruminococcus sp. | reverse complement strand
GTTGAAACTGACGACTCCTATGAAGAAATCAGTTTATCTGAAACAGCTCTGCAAACTTGATTCAACGATATAAAAAAATCCCCTCGATCTGAGGGGATTTTGATTTTTATCAGTTTTTCAGCGCTTGTATCGGGGCGGGAATCCGACCGCCGAGGTTGATGAACTTCTCCGGACTGCCTTTTCTCAGCTCCATCACAGGACCCGCGCCGAGCAGACCGCCGAAGTTGAGCTCCTCACCGGCTTTTCTGCCGATCGCAGGGATCACACGAACCGCGGTCGTCTTTGAGTTGATCATTCCGATCGCAGCCTCATCCGCGATAATCGCCGAAACGGTCTCCGGCGTCACATCACCGGGAATGACCAGCATATCCAGACCGACAGAGCAGACCGCCGTCATCGCCTCGAGCTTGGTGATATCCAGCGCACCCTGATTGACTGCGTTGATCATGCCGTGATCTTCGGAAACAGGGATGAACGCACCGGACAAACCGCCGACGTGCGAGGACGCCATCACGCCGCCTTTTTTGACCGCGTCATTGAGCAGTGCAAGCGCGGCAGTCGTACCGTGACATCCGCAGATCTCCAGGCCCATTTCTTCCAGAATATGCGCAACAGAATCGCCGACGGCAGGAGTGGGGGCGAGGGAGAGGTCTACGATACCAAACGGTACAGAAAGCCTCTGTGACGCCTGCTGCGCGACCAGCTGACCCATTCTTGTGATCTTGAATGCTGTCCTTTTGACGAGATCGGCGACCTCGGTAATATCTTTGCAGTCAGCTTTTTCAAGCGCGGCTCTGACGACTCCGGGACCCGATACGCCGACATTGATCACGCAGTCTGCTTCGCCGACGCCGTGGAAAGCGCCCGCCATGAACGGATTATCCTGCACTGCGTTGCAGAAGGTGACGAGCTTCGCCGCACCGATACAATTCTTGTCAGCGGTAAGCTTTGCGGAATCGACGACCGCTTTGCCCATCATCCGTACCGCATCCATATTGATGCCGGCTTTGGTAGAGCCGATGTTGACTGACGAGCATACGCGTTCCGTGACAGAAAGCGCTTCGGGAATGCTTTCGATCAGCGCGTAATCGCCCGCTGCAAAGCCCTTTTCAACCAGCGCGGAATAGCCGCCGATAAAGTTGACGCCGAGCGTATCAGCCGCTCTGTCAAGCGCTTTTGCAAATTTCAGGATCTTTTGTGTTTGACAGACGCCCGCGATGATCGAGATCGGGGTGACCGAGATCCGTTTGTTGATGATCGGGATCCCGTATTCACGCGAAATGTCCTCTCCGGTTCTGACAAGATCCTTAGCATACAGACAGATCTTGTCATAGATCTTATCGCACGCTCTGTCGATATCGCTGTCAATACAGTCTATCAGCGAGATCCCCATTGTGATCGTTCTCACATCCAGGTTCTCGTTATCGATCATATTGATCGTTTCCAGTATATCTTTCGTTTCTAACATATTGTACCTCAGATTCTGTGCATGCTGTTGAAGATATCCTCATGCATGACATGGATCTTCAGATTATTGTCCTCGCCGAGCTTGTCCATCTTTTTGATCAGCTCGTCAAAGGGAACGGTCGTATTACCGATTTCGGCAAGCATGATCATCGCAAACATATCCTGCAGGACGCTTTGCGTCACTTCGATGATATTCGCGCCGACCTCTGCGCATACGGTGGATACCTTGCTCAGGATTCCTACGCTGTCTTTTCCCAGTACGGTGATTACTGCTTTCATAAATATATACCTCCGGTGAGATTCTCTGTAAAACAGGAGCAGAAAGGTCTGCTCCTGCGGATTGTATGATTGTGATGTTGTTTTGTTGAGCTTATTAAAACATGCTGACAATGAAAGACGGCAGATAACGAACGATGATAAATGTGATCATTAACGATATCGCAAGCGGTACGTTCACACCGCCTTTGGTCTGCAGCAGCGTTTCGGGATTCTCATCCGCGGCGGTATTCTGCTTGATCTTGATGATCTCGCCTTTGCAATGCTTAAAATACCAGCGGTTGAAGTTTGCTCCGACAATGATCATGATACCGATCAGCAGCGCGTATACGATCGCAGGGACATACAGCTTGAACGCGTCGTTCCAGCTCAGCTTTGCCAAAAAAGCGGTGCTGTTATTCATTCCGCCGAGATAGGCGTTATAAAACTGCGAATACAGATCGCTGTACGCGATCACAACATACATCATCGCTGCATACATGGCAAATTCGATCGTAAGGATGAAAGCGCCCAGCTTGTACATTTTTCTGTACAGCAGGTACCCGCCCGAGAACAGCGCCGCTGCAAAATTGAATTTTGATTTATTGAAATTCTTGATATTATTGAACACGCGGACATAGTAGGGCGTATTCTGCTTGACGTATTTTGCCGTTTCTCCGGCAGTCACGCCATCGCCGAAATCTTCTTCGGAGGGCACGCCGCCCAACGGATCGAATGCAGGCATAGAGAAGGGGGTACCTGCGCCCATTCCGCCCATGTTTCCGACATTTCCGAAACCGCCGTACGGCTGTTGACCCTGCTGCTGATTTCCTTGCTTCTGCTGATCTTCATTTGTCAGAGGAGCTGAGCAGTATTTGCAGAAAAACTGATACTTATCGTTTTCCTTGCCGCAGCTTTTGCAGACGATCACATCGGCGTTATTGTTCTGCTCTTCGTCGTTTGCAAAGTCATATCCGTCCTTGTGACGATCCTCGCTTGCGCAGTGGCCCAGCAAATCATAACACTCACGATGATGAGGCGTGCCGCATTCGGGACAAACGACGACGTCGTCATCCGCGTGAAAATACCGTTCACATACGGGGCATTTATTTCCGATAAAATCCATATATCGTACTCCTGATTCCATTAGTTAACCCATTATACCAAATAATTCCCGATTCTGCAACTCTAATTTCATGATAACTGAGATTTTTCAGGGTCAATATTACTCTTTACAAAGAGAGGGAATTATATTATAATGCTAGTTGGAAAAATGTGAAAAAACAATAAGAGGGATACAAATGCTGCAATTTGAAGAATTAAAACTGAAGCTCGAAGGCATGAAGCCGGAGATCGACGATCTGGCTTCCGCGCTTGGATTGTCACAGATGAAAAGCGAGATCCAGCAGTTAGAGAACCGAGCTGCTGAGCCGGGATTCTGGGATGATATGGATAACTCCCAAAAGATACTCCAGCGCACCGCCAATCTGAAAGGTAAAGTCGAAAAATATGAAAAGCTCGTCGCACGCTACGAAGATGCGTTGGCGCTGATCGAGCTGGGCGATGAAGCAGAAGACCTTTCACTCCTTGGCGAAGCGCAGGATGAGATCGACGCGATCCGTGCGGATATCGATCGCCAGCGGCTTGAGACATTGCTCACGGGCGAATATGATAAAAACAACGCTATTCTGACCTTCCATGCAGGCTCCGGCGGCACCGAAGCGCAGGATTGGGCAGAGATGCTCTACCGTATGTACACTCGATGGGCAACTGCTCACGGCTTCAACGTCAAAGAGATCGACTACCTTGACGGCGACGAAGCCGGTCTCAAAAGCGCGGTTCTGCTGATCGAGGGTGAAAACGCCTACGGTTATCTCAAGAGCGAAGCCGGCGTCCATCGTCTGGTGCGCGTATCGCCGTTTGATTCCGCCGGAAGACGCCACACCAGCTTCTCGTCACTGGAAGTCATGCCCGAGATCAACGACGACATCAAGGTCGAGATCCCGCCCGAAGAGATCAAAATGGACGTCTACCGCGCTTCCGGCGCAGGCGGCCAGAAGGTCAACAAGACGTCTTCCGCCGTTCGATTGACCCATATCCCGACCGGTATCGTCGTCGCGTCGCAGGTTGAGCGTTCTCAGTATCAGAACCGCGACGTAGCGATGAAGATGCTGGTTTCCAAACTGATGGAGATCAAAGAGAGAGAACACCTCGAAAAGATCGAGGACATCAAGGGCGTCCAAAAGGAGATCACCTGGGGCTCCCAGATCCGATCCTACGTTTTTATGCCATATACGCTTGTGAAAGATCACCGCACTTCCTATGAAACCGGCAACATCAACGCCGTGATGGACGGCGATCTCGACGGATTCATCAACGCTTATCTCAAGGCGTTATCGCTCGGCGAACTTGAAAAGTGATCATAACGACAACAGCCTCCCGTAAGGGAGGCTGATTTACTGCGTGTTATTTGATGATCTCATTCGGAACTGCAAGCCATTCGCGAACAAAATATGACGGATATGCCGCAATAGCAGCAGGACGGGTGTTTGTCGTATTAATCGGAGTGATTTCCAGTGAACTGTCATTCTTATGCGCGATGATTCTTGCTCTCAGCTGATGATAGCTGTCGGATACAATGGCAAGATCACGATCCAGATCATGATCTTCAATGATTTTCAGCGAATAACGGATGTTCTCATCCGTATTTGTCGCCTGATCCTCACGATAGATCCTTTCGGGATCGATCCCGTCCTTTACCATGTTCTCGTACATCGACTGCGCTTCGCTGATCGGCTCGTTATCGCCCTGACCGCCGGTGACGATTGCCACAGCGCCCGGATGATCGTTCAGATATGCTTCGCCGGCGTCTATCCTTTGCCATAACACGGAACTGGGACCGGATTTCTTCACGTGTGCGCCGAGGACGATCGCCGTCGCGTTATCACTGCAATTCTGCGGGATCATCGCATAAACCATGAAAGCAGAAACAACCGTACAATAAACGATGACAACAATCGCGCAGATCTGCAAGATTCTCAGCAGAATCTTTGTTGCTGCGTTCTTGCACATCCTGTTTTTGATTTTGCAATACGCCTTTGAAAAGCAAGTCCTGAACAGGATCGCAGAACACAGAAGTATTCCGATCAGACAGCCGATGTGCCAGATTCCCCAGATAACGGGGATAATAAACCAGATCAGAAACACTGCGGCGATCACCGCGAGCAGGATACGAAGGATGCGTTTGATCATGCGTCCTTTGCAGCTTTGAGCGCTTTCGCTAGCTGATCGGGGCAGGAGGTACCGCGTCCGCCGCAGTCGATTCCCTCCAGTTTTTCGATCGCTTCATCAACGTCCATGCCTTTGACCAGCGCGCTGATACCCTGCGTATTTCCGTGACAACCGCCGATAAAACGGCAATCCTTGATCATGTCATCCTCGATCTCCAATTCGATCATGCGCGAGCATACGCCGCGGGGCATATATCTGTACTTCATGTGATTTCTCCTTTTTTAAATTCTTTTTTCATGCGAAAAAAGCCTGCGTCAGCAGGCCTTTGGAGCGGATAACGGGGCTCGAACCCGCAACATCAACCTTGGGAAGGTTGCGCTCTACCATTGAACTACATCCGCATCTTCTCCCAAAGTATAGCTCAAAATCTACGACAAGTCAAGCGAAGGCTGTCAAAAACTCTGCGTATTTTTCTAAAAAGAGTAGAACTGCGCTGATTTTTGTGCTATACTGTATACTGACTTACGAAAAGGAGCTGCTTATGTCTTATCAGATCAACCTCGGACAATGGAATAGCATATTTGCGGTTCCTTCCGCTTTGGTGGATAAACACCTCAAGCTCGCCTCCGAAGCGCAGATTAAGGTAATCCTGTATCTGTTGCGCCGCAGCGGGGAAGAGATCACCGATGAAAGCCTTTCGAAAGCGCTTGCAATCTCAGCAGAAGAAGTCCGCAACGCAGTCGATTTCTGGTGTGAGCGCGGATTGATCACATATCAGGGAATTCAACTCACCCCTGCGGCAGTCGAAGAATCTTCACACGAACCTGCTTCTACGCCGCCGATTCCCGAAACAAAACCAGCTGAGAAGCATACAAGCATATCCCGTGCAGTAAAGCCGGATCCCGCGTATGTCGCACAGGTCCTGCAGCAGGACAACAACCTTGTCGCCGTGCTGGATGAAGCTCAGACTGTTCTCGGTAAGCCGCTTTCTCCCGGAGATACCGCCTCTCTCGTTATGCTGTATTCGACCTTCGGACTGCCATGCGAGGTGCTTGCTTTGCTGATCAACTATATCGCGTCTACTTCGAATCCGAGCATCCGTGCGATCGAAAAGCTGGGTATCGAGTGGTCGGATAACGGAATCGTGACCGTCGCGGACGCTGAAAGCGACATCGAACGCAAGACGCAGTCCCGCGAGGCATGGGGAAGAGTATCCAAGCTACTCGGCATCCGCAATATCGGCAAACCCACAAAATCTCAGCAGGAGCATGCTTATTGCTGGACGGTGACATGGAACTTCAACGACGAAATGATCGTAGAGGCATACGAAAGATGCGTCAATACCAAAGGCGAGTATAACATCAAATATATCAACGCGATCTTGAAGCGATGGTATGAAAAGCGGATTTTTTCATTGGATGAATTGAAAAAGTCCGAGAGCGCCGATAAGAAATCATCGAAGACGAAACCTTCTGCAAAAGGATCTGTTTTCTCTGCGGAGAATGCGTCCTTCAACCTCTCCGAATACGAAAAACAAAGCTTATTTGACGACTGACGAAAGGGATTACTATGCCGTATTCCAACGATATTCTAATACAAGCAAAAGACAGATTAGCCGAACGCCGCCTGTCCGCACAGCGTGCGGCAGATTATCGGCGCGAGCAGCTGTATTCACAGGAGCCGAGATTGCAGGAGATCGACCGCGAGCTGTCCCAGATCGGGATTAATGCCGCTAAAACAATCCTCAAAAACAGCGATTCAAAAGCAGATATGCGGCAGCTAGCCGACCGCAGCCTGGCGCTTCAGAAGGAATACAACGAGATTCTCGGTCGTCTCGGCTTCGATCCCACAGATTTAGAACCCGTTTTCGTCTGCCAAAGATGCTCCGATACCGGTTATATCGAACTTGATAACCGCACCGTTGTCTGCGACTGCCTGAAGAAGCTGATGTCTGATATCGCCTGCGAACAGCTCAATGCAAATTCGCCGTTACAGCTGTGTACCTTTGAATCGTTCAGCCTTGATTATTACAGCGATCAGCCGGATCAAAACGGTAGTATTCCGCTGAACAGGATGTCCAATATACTCAATTATTGCCGCAATTATGCCGATACGTTTTCGCTCAGCTCCCGCAGCATCATCATGCGCGGCGCTACCGGACTCGGCAAAACGCACCTCAGCCTTGCGATCGCAAACGAGGTCATCCGTAAAGGAATGTCTGTGGTCTATGTATCAGCTCCGGATATCCTCTCGCGGCTCGAACGCGAGCATTTCAGCTATCAGTATAAAGAAGAGGAAAGCATCTTTAATTCGCTGATCAAATGTGATTTGCTGATCATCGACGACCTCGGAACCGAATTCATATCCCAGTTCAGCGTCGCCGCCGTCTATAATCTCTTCAATTCCCGCATCTTAGCCGGCAAACCGATCATCATGAACACCAATCTGACGCTCAACGAACTGCTCTCGACCTATTCTCAGCGGTTTGTGTCGCGCATGATGGGCTCATGTGACAAGCTGGATTTTATCGGCGACGATATTCGCCCGCGACTCAAAGCATAATTTCACAGAATCTTATAATAAATTTTCGATTTTGCTTGACAACTTAAAAATTTTGGCTATAATAATAAAAGTGCAATGCGGAATTGTGTAAGGGTAGCACAGCAGACTCTGACTCTGTATGTCTGGGTTCGAATCCTAGTT
>CADBOO010000097.1 GCA_902796225.1 uncultured Ruminococcus sp. | reverse complement strand
TGATAATCAGAAATCATTGAACATAAAATCAGCCCAATAATACTGACTCATATACTCATTGGCGTAAGCGTTGACCGCGCCCGCGTCCAGTTCTGCAAAACGGTAATAATCGCAGTCAAGTACGGCGGGATTGACCGAAAGCGCGTTATAGCTTTTGTTGATCGCTTTTTCGGCGCCGACCTTTTTCAGACTTTTCATCATCGCCGATATCAGCGTTTGCAGATAGCTCTGCTGTTTTTTGTCATACGGCTCATCCTCAAAAAGCGCCGCCGCGATCTCTCTGGTGCTGCATGAGCTCCCGTGCCGGTGTACCAGATATGCGAAGATCTCTTTGGATTTGCTGCGTTCAAACCGGACGGGTGTACCGTCGGGCAGAAATACGTCAAAGTTTCCGAAGCACTGAATCTTCAACAGCGCGTCATTCTTCGGAATGATCGGAAAACGCAGTTCCTCCAGTTCGCGCGCTACCTCCTCCTTGGTGACAGGCTTCATGATATATCCGCTCGCGCGCATATCCATCGCGTCCGCCTTGTACTCCGAAAAGCCCGTGACGAAAATAATATTCATCTTGGGATTGATTTGTTTGAGCCTTTTTGCTACCTCGACGCCGTTCATGCCGCGCATATGGATGTCCAAAAAAGCGACGTCGCAGCTGTTCTTTTCAGCTTCCTCCAACAGATCGTCCTGATCGTCAAAGGATGAAACCTCGGCGTCGGGCTTAACTTTTTTAACGCACATTTCCAGCATTTGTAAAGCCAGGTATTCATCATCAAGACACAGTATCTTCATTCTTTTGTCCCTCCTTCGGAAGAATCGCTGTCGCGACAGTACCCTCTCCCGGTGTGCTTTCTATCTTTACTTCGCCGCCGCACATCTCTTTAAGGCGACGGCGGGTGTTTTCCATACCGACGTGCGAACGTCCGTCGTCCTTTTTCGGTGCGGAGGTATCAAACCCGACGCCGTCATCCGAAATAATCACTTCATATGCGTTTTCGGTTTCACGCGTCGCAATCGTAACCAGACCGCCCTTCTTCTTCATCCCGACGCCGTGCTTGACAGCATTTTCCACCAGCGGCTGGATGCTCAGCTGCGGCAGCACAAAATCCGTCGTCTGTATATCATAAGCGATATTCAGCTTATTGCCGAAACGGAGCTTTTCGATGTACAGATACTTCTTCAAATGCTCAAGTTCCTGAGAAAACGGCACAGGCTTGGTCTGTTTGAGCGAATCCATATTCCCGCGCAGGTACTTGGCGAACGTTACCGTTGCCTCCTGCGCCGTATCGGGATCGATACTGCACATCATCGCGATAGATGTCAAAGCGTTGTACATAAAATGCGGTTGGATCTGGGATACCATCACGCTGACCTTTGCCTCATACAATTCCTTTTGCATTTGCTGATAGCGGATGGATTCGAGGTACTGTTTCCTAAGGTCATACACCAGATGTATCATCTGATAGATCATAGTGATCGCAAGTCCGAAAAAGTAGAAATGGATGTCTGTAAACTGCCAAAAATGGTTAAGAACGTCAGCCAGGATCGACAAGGTCAGGGGCGTCCACGAGATAAGGATTATAACTGCCTCTTTATTATTCCTCACTTCCGTGAACAGCAGCACCGTGAGAATCACGATCCCGATCGCCGTACACAGATAGATATTCGGTGAAGACGCGTACAGGTCACGGACGCGGGTGAACTGCAGTATGATCGCCCCGATCACCGCCGCTATGTATATGGAAGCAACCGCATTGGCGACCGCGCGTGTGACGCTGCCTTTCAGGTTCGATTTCAAATAAAACATGATCGAGATGAACAAAAAGTAATTGAGCAATATCTCTATGATCATACAGGCGGCAGGATCGATGATCCAAAGATTGAGATACCTGCTTGTTCGCTGTCCGATCATGAACATCCCCCAGAAGAAGCACAGAACGCCGAAGGAGAAATATTTAAAATTGATCTTTCCGAGGATAAAACCGGCTATCGGAAACAAAAACAGACCGAAAAAGCATACCAGCAAAAACGCCAGTACCGGCGGAATGACCTCAAAGAAGAATTTCAGATAAGAACCGTTGGCTTCGCTGTATAAAACATGAAAACATTCGGAAAAACGCTGTCGGGCGAAGGGATACGGATTCTCAACCTCGAAGATGAATTCTTTTTCGCCGAGCTGACCGTCGGTGTTCAGCGTAGATGTAAATATTGTGCTCGTCCAGTAACCCGGTGTATCGGGAAAGCTAAGGTCATCCAGAGCGCCGATCGTATAGTTTTGATCAAAAAAATCTTTTTGCAGCATGGGATCGTTCGGATCCTCGGCTACCGAAAGATATAGCTGACGGAGCGCTTCCTTATTGCGGTAGGTCAGCTCAAAGACCGGATCGCCCTGAACGGTTTTCATCGTGTACCAAACATTTTGAGACGAAATTGTCATGTTTGCGTAAATTGTCGTAGAGGCTTCGTTCATCCTTCCCTTGAACACGATCCGATGAAAGGTCTCGTTGATCGGCTTATCAGCTTCAATCGGCTTCCACGCACCACCGTCGACAGAGTATTCTCCCTCCATAAAGATCGACTGATCTCTTGTCGTATCCACCTTGAGAAAGTATTGAGCGCCGTACACGATCAATCCGATAAACAGCAGGATCATGATGCTGATGCCGACAAAAGTCCATCTTCTGCTGCCGAGCGCCTTTACCATGCCTTCACCTCACGATCATTTTGATTGGTAACAGTTACTATTATTATAAAAAACAAATGGTATAAAGTCAATGAAGTTATTATAATGAATATTAGTATCACATACCGATCCCCCTGCCCGGGGGGACAGGGGGATCGGTGAAAGCTGATTTGTCGTGTTTTAATCGGTGATGTGCTCGGATGATGCTTATTTTTCACGGACATACATACCGTTGCGGGACGCTGCGTTGCTGGTGTTGCCCCATTCGTTCCGGAGCTTTTCGCCCAGATCGTGACCGTACTGT
>CADBOO010000096.1 GCA_902796225.1 uncultured Ruminococcus sp. | reverse complement strand
TCAAATAAAAGAGCGCTTCCCGAAGGAAGCGCTCTGGTGTGATGATTCAATTGTCAGACGATCGTATCGGATCAGTATGTTTTCATAGCGCCGATATCGTTTCCGTCATCAAATCCTGCGAGCTTACGCTGGATCAGGGTCGCATCGACGATGCTGAGCGTGTCGCCGACAGCGCCGCGGGTTCTCATCCTGTCGGCATTCTCGAACTCAAAGCCTGCCATCAGCAGCTGGACTCTGGTCGCATCCATGATGGAGAGCGTCTCGTCGTCGTCTACGTCGCCGAGGATGTAGGAAACATTGTGATCGTAGGTCGTGGGCGCCTGGGTCTCAGGCTCTGTGGGAGGATTGGTCGGAGCATCCGTCGGAGCCTGTGTCGGAGCATCCGTCGGAGCATCCGTCGGAGCATCCGTCGGTGCATCAGTAGGTGCATCCGTCGGCGCCTGTGTAGCAGCCGCTGTGGGTGCGGCTGTCGGAGCTTCTGTCGGAGGTTCGGCTACCTGCTTATAATAGATGACCTTCTTTGACGAATCGTTGCCGTTTGTGATCCAGCCGTCATGACCGTCGCCGTTGGGCCTTAAGTAGAATGAATAATAGCCGGTGGTTGTAATGCTGATATCGTTGTTCATTCCGTCGGGATACCATGCGGAGATAATTTCGCCGTCTGTAGATTTTACCGCTTTGCAGGTCGTACCTGCATCCAGTTTGACGGTCAGCTTGTACTCGACAGCGCCGTCATCTGACGGATGATCTGCGAAATTATAAGCAGAAGACGGTTTCCAGCCGGTCATCGAACCGACAAGATAATACTGGGTTGCGGTGGGTGCGGAGGTCGGAGCGGCTGTGGGCGCGTTTGTCGGCGCGGCGGTCGCTGTGGTGGGAGCTGAGGTTGAAGAAGTCGGGGCGTTGGTCGGAGCCGATGTAGGAGGCGCTGTGGTCGGATCGATCGACCATGTGCCCGGGGAATTGCCGCCGTCGCTTCCCCATCCGGTGATCGAATAAGTGGCGTTGGATGCGGGAATGGTCAGGTCATTCGTCTGGTTCCACTTGTTTGACCAGTCAAGGGTATAGGTATCATCTTTGCTCATGCGGCAGAAGATGACGCTGGTATAGCCCGCGGGAGCATCTACGGTGTAGGTGCTGCCGGAGCCGGACATTTTGACCCATGTCGCTTCGCTGCTGCCGCCGAAGAAATAAGCCGCGAACCACGCGCTGTCGGTGTTCCATACGCCGGGATCGAGGGTCAGGGTCTTGCCGGAAGAAGCGTTTGTTGCCTCAGTCAAGGATGTGTTGGAAGGATTGTATACGACCGCTACACCGGTAGAACCGACGGTACCGCTGATCTTTCCGCCCGATACGGTGAAGGTATTGCCGGTGATCTGATCCTTGTAGGTGCCGGACGCCATCTTGTTGGCGGTCAAATTGACCGAACCCGCGCCGTCGAGCTTGCTGATCACGACGCCGGAGGTGCCGCGTTCGTTATAAGCGACATATCCCGAGGACGACAGATACTCGCTCTGTCCGCGGAAATAGTTCTTAAACTTGTTTATCTCTGCGACAGCGGTGGATTTCCATGTCGTATCGGAGGACGCAAGGCGCATCGTGCTGTTGGGGCGGGCGAAGAACAGGGCTGTCGCCTTGTTGCGCGTACCGATGATCGCCCAAGCACGGGTAATAACTTCATCGCTGATATTCTGGGTATTCGTTCTGCCGCCGGAATAGTTTTCGGTACCGGTTCCGTAGAAATAGGAATCGTGTGACTCGACCCACAAAACATTATTCGACGCGGATCGATTATTCTTATAATCAACGGTCGTCAGCAGGGATGCGTTCTTATCACGGGCTGCAAGAAGACCTTCGCAGCCGATGACCGGCTCGGAAACGTGGCCGATGTACTGGAGATACTGGTCGATCGTTCCCCATGCGTCATAGTACATCTCACCGTAGGCAAAGATCGATTTGCCTTTGCCGGAGGCGTAGGACTTGACGCCGTTCATAACGGTCGGCCAGAAATCGGAACCGAAGCTGCCCTCGGGCTCGTTGGGAACCTCGATATTCTGCGCCGCGTCAAAACGGAAGCCGTCTACGCCGCAGTCGACCGCGTCTTTCAGAAGGGCAAGGACCATATTCTGGACGGTTTTATTCGCAGTATTCAGATCGGGACAGTTGGTGACTCTGTTCTGGGTCATATCATAATGGCTGCTGCCGCTCTGAGAGGTCGTACTGCTGTGCCAGCATGAGGAATCATTCAACAGCGTCGGATTGATCTGGGAGCTGAATCCGGAGCCGGAATCATTGTTACCCATGTGGTTGACAACGATATCGGAGATGATCTTGATACCCTTTTCATGTGCGGTATCGCAAAGATCCGTCAACTCTGCCTTTGTGCCGAGCCATGTATTGCCGTCGGCAACGCAGATATCGATCGGCTGGTAGAATTTCCACCATTGACCGGTCATATCCGTCCAGTACTGACCGTAATCCTTCGGGGGCTGGATGCAGGAGGTCTGGACGGCGGTATAGCCGGCGGCTTTGATATCATCCAGATTGTCTTTGATCGTACTGTACGACCAATTCATGCAGTGAAGAACGTTGCCGCCTTCGATAGACGTCGAGGTCTGGGCGTACTGTGACGCGCCGGACGCGGGCGTGTTGATCGCCGTGATCGCAAAAACGGAAACAACAAGCGTCAGAACGATCAGCAGGCTGAGAAGTTTTTTCATAGAAAAGCCTCCTAAAAATATGTCACTAATATTATACAGAATCGTCGGTTTGTTCTCAAGAAGCCAAACGATTTATTAATGCACAAAGTTTTTATCAGAGAAATAGACAAGATGAACAAATACCGGTATAAAATATGGGAAGCACAGGTAAAATTAACGCCATCGCATTATAGACTAAAGTATAGAATAATTCTATACTGTTTAATGAACATTGTGATTATTGTCGATGATATTAGTAAACTGAATTTAGTATAAACAAAAGCGCCGCAGTCAGCGGCGCTCCGTTATTTGTCATTCTGTGATCCGCTCATAATAAGCGGCGATTCTTCTGAGCTTTTTCTTTGCGGCGGTGATATGTCTTGATACCGTCGATTTTGACAGATTGAGCGAGCGGGCTATTTCTGTCATCTGCATACCTTCCAAATAGTAACGGGTCAGACACTCGCGCTGCCGGTCGGTCAGCTCGTGCCGGATGGCGCGCCTTAATACGCGTTTCATCCTTTCACGGTCGGGACGGTTATCCTCGCCCCTATTGTACAAATAATAGGAGATAAGCGGTTCGTTCTTATCATCCATAAACATTCGCTCATGTCTCACGGACTGCAACTCCTGCCCGAGCGGTGAGCAAATCGCCGATATCCTGCAGCTCATGGTAGATGCGGCGGTACTGCTTGATATCATCCGTGAGCCGTTTGCGCTGATCGGCTGTCAGCGCCTTTTTCTCTTTCAACAGCTGCTTCTTTCTTTCGATCACAGTTTGCACGCGGCGAGCATTCAGATAATACTCGTCCGCCCATTCAAGATAATCCATCATTCAGTTTTCCTTTCGATTGTCTGCATCTTGCCGCCGAAGCGGTTTCTTCGTCATGGCTTATTCACGGGTTTTGGGGCTTACCCTCACGAGTTATCTCAGTTAAGCATCATCCTGAGGTACTTTCGTTACTTATATTATACACGATTTTCGGACGGATTTCAATAGATTTTCGAATATTTGTTCGAATTATTGTTAAAAGTATCGGCAGTCGATACTCACTCGACTGCCGGTTGTTTGTCATTATTCTGTTGATTGTTCTGCGTGTTTTTCTGCGATTTTTTTGTCTTTTCCTTTTGCTTTTGATCCGGCAGCTCGGCGATGCGCTTGATCATCTTGACGCTGTCGAAGCATTTTTTGACGGTAATGCGCCCTTCAAACTCACGTCTGCATCGAAAACAAAGGAATTTTGCGCGGAAGGATTTGTTCTTGACACGCCATTTGGTACGGCGGAACGCCCTGCGTCCGCATTTGTCGCACAAAAAGAACATCTCTTTTTTGTTGACGTTCGGGTCGCGCAGGTCATGGATATTGTAATTCTTGAAGGCGATCTTCTGGTAGAACCTCTCGTCGCAGACGTCAACATGCCGTTCGAACACCTGAGGATCATAGAGCTTCTGGAAGCACAGGGAGGTCAGCTCTGCGTCGGTCAGCGCGCGGTGGAGCGTATCGTCGTCAAATCCGATGCCGAGCTGTTCGGCACAGGCGGAAAGTCCCATCTGGCGTGAACGGTCGTGATAATCGAGTACGTCTTCGCAGTAGGACTGCAGATTGCAGTACGCCTTTAAGAACGGCAGCGTTTCTTCGCCGTAGAAATAGCGGCAGTTCTCGATGAGTACCAGGATGTCGCTGGTTCCCCAACTGAGCAGCATGCCGTCGCCGAGGAACTTTTTGAATTTTGACATCACATGGGTGAAGGTGTTATTGCTCTCCTTAAGCTCTGTCATCTTGATATGGGTCAGCTGTGAAACGTGACTGTTGAGCTTTTTTGAGATCTGCGGCGTCACAAGCTGCGAAAAGGTGTCGATCATATTCAGATCTTCATCCAGCTTGACCGCGCCGAACTCGATGATCTCATTGAAAAAACGATGGTGGCGCTTGGAGAACGCGCCGTTGAATTCAAAGTCGATTACTATATAATTCATGGTATCCCGAAAGAGGAGACGATGATATCCTCTTCCCTGCTTCCTCATTTGATTATCTGAAAGTATGCGATTTGGGTCTGTGCAAAAGTTGGTTATTTGTTGCGGAACTGATGCTTCATACGAAGCTCTTTGCTGAGAATCTCTTTTCTCATGCGGATGTTCTCGGGGGTGATCTCGACCAGCTCGTCGTCCGCGATGAACTCGAGGCACTGCTCGAGCGACAGGACGCTCGGCGGGGTGAGCTTCAAGGCGTCGTCCGAACCGGAAGCGCGGGTGTTGGTGATATGCTTCTTCTTGCAGACGTTGACGGTGATGTCTTCATTCTTCGGGCAGGCACCGACGATCATGCCTTCGTATACCGGTACGCCGGGTCCGACAAAGAGTCTGCCGCGTTCCTGAGCCGCATACAGACCGTAGGTGACGGTCTCGCCGGTCTCGAACGCGATCAGCGAACCCTGATGGCGGGTAACGATATCGCCCTTGTACGGCTCGTAGGAGTCGAACACGCTGTTCATGATGCCGTTGCCGTTGGTGTCGGTGAGGAATTCGGGGCGGTAGCCCATCAGTCCGCGCGACGGGATGCGGAATTCGATATGCGTCGAGCCGCCCTCACGCGCGCCCATATTGATCAGCTCCGCTTTGCGCGAGCCGAGCTTTTCCATAACGGCGCCGACATAACTTTCGGGCACTTCGACAATCAGCATTTCGATCGGCTCGCACAGCACGCCGTCCACCATCTTGGTGATGACCTGCGGGCGGCTGACCTGGAATTCGTAGCCTTCGCGACGCATGGTTTCGATCAGGATGGACAGATGAAGCTCGCCGCGTCCGGATACCTTAAAGGTATCGGCGGAATCGGTCTCTTCCACGCGCAGTGCGACGTTGGTCTCGACTTCTTTGAACAGACGGTCGCGGATATTGCGCGAGGTGACATATTTGCCCTCGCGACCCGCAAACGGAGAGTTGTTGACGATGAAGTTCATCGATACGGTCGGCTCGTCGATCTTGACGAACGGCAGCGGATCGATTTGATCGACGTCGCAGATCGTCTCGCCGATATTGATATCGGCAATACCGGACAGGCAGACAAGATCGCCCATCTCTGCCTCGTCGCACTCGACGCGTTTGAGCCCTTCGAACTCGTAAAGCTTGGAGATGCGGACGTTGGTGGTCGTGCCGTCCTGATGGCACAGTACGGCGGACTGACCGGTCTTGATCCTGCCGCGCTCAACGCGTCCGATACCGATGCGTCCGACATACTCGTCATATTCGATATTGGATACCAGCAGCTGCAGCGGCGCGTCGATCTCGCCCTCGGGAGCGGGGATCTCGCGGATGATCGCTTCAAACAGCGGCTTCATATCCGATTCCATGTTGTTGTAATCCAGCGAAGAAATGCCCTCGCGTGCAGAAGCGTAGACTACCGGGAACTCGAGCTGGTCTTCATCGGCGCCCAGTTCGATGAACAGATCGAGCACCTCGTCGATGACTTCCTCGGGACGTGCGCCGTCGCGGTCGATCTTGTTGACGACGACCAGCGGCTTTTTGCCCAGTCCCAGCGCCTTTTTCAGCACGAAACGCGTCTGGGGCATACATCCCTCGAACGCGTCAACCAGCAGCAGTACGCCGTCGACCATCATCAGGATACGCTCTACCTCGCCGCCGAAATCGGCATGGCCGGGGGTATCGACGATATTGATCTTGACATCGTTGTACATGACGGATGTGTTTTTTGACAGGATGGTAATGCCGCGCTCACGCTCGAGATCGTTCGAGTCCATCACGCGTTCGTTGACGACTTCGTTGGAACGGAAGATACCCGACTGACGAAGCATCTGATCGACCAGCGTCGTCTTGCCGTGGTCGACGTGCGCAATAATGGCGATATTGCGCAGATTCTCTCTTTTAGCCATAGAATTCACCTGAGTTTTTTCATATTGTATACCATCGAAAATTATACCACAAATGATACTTTAATACTATGTTTATTTTCACCGAAAATAAAATCACATTTATGGATTTTTTGAAAAAACAGATTGAATCATAATTCTAATAATATATTTACTTTATGGCGTTAAAGTAGTATAATAACTTTGTCTATGATTTAACGATGTTGCTTATGATTGCGAGAGCTACAGTCCGCGGGAATACTTCTGTCCGGAATTACCGTCTGAGCAGGAAAGCCTTGCTCCTCTATGTGGGATTGCCGCGCTCCTCAAAGACTTACAATGACATCGTGTAAACACCGGCGGCGATCAGGTCGCTACCTGTTCCCTGCCTTTCCCTATAGATAGATCAAATCCAGGAGGTATGTTCAATGGGACTCACAATTGCTGAAAAAATCATCAAGAATCATCTGGTCACCGGTGAAATGGTGAAAGGTACCGACATCGGTATCCGTATCGACCAGACGCTCACTCAGGACGCTACCGGCACGATGGCGTATCTGGAATTTGAAACAATGGGGATCGACCGCGTCCGCACCGAACGTTCGGTCGCATACATCGATCACAACACCTTACAGACCGGCTTTGAGAATGCGGACGATCACCGCTTTATCCAGACCGTATGCAAGAAACACGGCATCTGGTTCTCGCGTCCGGGCAACGGTATCTGCCATCAGGTACATCTCGAGAGATTTGGCATTCCCGGCAAGACCCTGATCGGTTCCGACTCTCACACGCCTACAGGCGGCGGCATCGGCATGCTGGCGATCGGCGCGGGCGGTCTGGACGTTGCGGTCGCGATGGGCGGCGGTGAATACTACATCACCATGCCGAAGATCGTCAAGGTCGAACTGACCGGCGAGCTGCAGGAAAATGTCAGCGCAAAGGATATCATCCTTGAGGTGCTGCGCAGAATGTCCGTCAAGGGCGGCGTAGGAAAGATCATCGAGTACGCAGGTGAAGGCATCAAGACGCTGAGCGTCCCGCAGAGAGCGACCATCACCAACATGGGAGCGGAGCTGGGCGCGACGACTTCGGTCTTTCCGTCCGATGAAAACACACTGGAATTCCTCAAGGCGCAGGATCGCGCGCAGGATTATGTTGAGTTGAAGGCTGACGATGACGCTGAATATGATGAGCATATCGTCATCGATCTGTCTTCGCTGGAACCGTTGGCAGCCTGCCCCCATTCTCCCGACGCGGTCAAGCCGATCGCGGAGCTGGAGGGTATGGTCATCAATCAGGTATGTATCGGCTCCTGCACCAACTCCAGCTATACCGATCTGATGAAGGTCGCGCATATCTTAAAGGGCAAGACTGTTGCAGACAACGTTTCACTGGCGATCGCTCCCGGCTCGAAGCAGGTATTGAATATGCTCGCCGCTAACGGCGCTTTGGCAGATATCATCGCGTCCGGCGCAAGGATCCTTGAATCCGCCTGCGGCCCGTGCATCGGCATGGGACAGTCGCCGAACTCGAAGGGCGTATCCCTGAGAACCTTCAACCGCAATTTCTTAGGCAGAAGCGGAACCAAGGATGCGGATATTTACCTGGTATCGCCCGAGGTAGCGGCGGTCTCCGCGCTGACCGGAGTCATTACCGATCCGAGAAAGTACGCCGACGGCTACAAGGTTGAGATGCCTGCGCACTTCCTGATCAACGACAACATGGTCATCGAACCTGCGTCCGTGGACGAGATGGACAAGATCGAAGTCCTCAGAGGTCCGAACATCAAGGAATTCCCGAAAACATCCGCGATGACAGAAAGCATCGAGGCGACCTGTTCTCTGAAGGTCGAGGACAACATCACCACCGATCACATCATGCCCGCAGGCGCTAAGATCCTGCCCCTGCGTTCCAATATCCCCGCGATCTCCGAATACTGCTTCACCGTATGCGATACCGAATTTCCGAAGCGCGCCAAGCTGCTGGGATCCTCGATCATCGTCGGCGGCTCCAACTACGGTCAGGGCTCGTCCCGCGAGCATGCCGCGCTGGCGCCTCTGTATCTCGGCGTCAAGGCGGTACTGGTCAAGAGCTTTGCGCGTATCCACCGTGCTAACCTGATCAACGCGGGTATCCTGCCGCTGGAATTCGAGAACGAGAACGATTACGCAAATATCGCGCTGGGCGATAATATCGCGATCGAGAAGGTGCGCGATCAGATCGCTGCCGGCGATACCATCGTCATCCACAACAGAACGAAGAACACGACCATCAACGCGAAGTGCAGCCTGACCGAACGTCAGAAAGCGATCATCCTCGCGGGCGGTCTGCTGAATTACACGATCTCAAAATAAGGAGGACAACATGGCTAAGATTCAAATGACAACGCCGCTGGTCGAGATGGACGGCGACGAAATGACCAGAGTTATCTGGAAAATGCTCAAGGATAAGCTGATCCTCCCCTTTGTCGATCTGAAGACGGAATACTATGATCTGGGACTTGAAAAGCGCAACGCGACCGACGATCAGATCACCATTGATTCCGCCGAGGCGACAAAAAAATACGGTGTAGCGGTCAAATGCGCGACGATTACGCCCAACGCCGCGCGCATGGACGAATACAACCTCAAAGAGATGTGGAAATCTCCGAACGGCACGATCAGAGCGATCCTTGACGGCACGGTCTTCCGCGCGCCGATCCTTGTCAAGGGCATCACGCCCTATCTTCCGACCTGGACAAAACCCATCTGCATCGCGCGTCACGCTTACGGCGACGTTTACAAGAACACGGAAATGAAGGTCACTAAGGGGTCTAAAGCTGAGCTGTGCGTCACCGATCAAGACGGTAACGAAAAGCGTCAGACCATCTTTGATTTTCAGAAAAGCGGCGGCGTGATTCAGGGAATCCATAACCTGGAATCCAGTATCGGTTCCTTTGCGAGAGCGTGCTTCAACTACGCGCTCGACCAGAAGCTCGATCTGTGGTTTGCCACCAAGGATACCATCAGCAAGACGTATGACCACACCTTCAAGGATATTTTCCAGGAAATCTTTGACAGCGAATATAAAGCAAAATTCGAAGCAGCGGGTATCACCTACTTCTATACGCTGATCGACGACGCCGTTGCGCGCGTTATCCGTTCGAACGGCGGCTACATCTGGGCTTGCAAAAACTACGACGGCGATGTGATGAGCGATATGATCGCTACCGCGTTCGGATCGCTGGCGATGATGACCTCGGTTCTGGTATCTCCCGACGGCGTTTATGAATACGAGGCGGCTCACGGCACGGTTCAGCGCCACTATTACAAACATCTCAAGGGCGAAGAGACTTCGACCAACTCCGTTGCGACCATCTTTGCGTGGTCGGGCGCGCTGAGAAAGCGCGGCGAGCTGGACGGCAACGACGCACTCGTTGACTTTGCCGCAAAGCTCGAAAAAGCGACGATCGATACCATCGAAAGCGGTATCATGACCGGCGACCTGTATCTGCTCAGTTCCCTTGAAAACAAGCAGAAGGTCAACACGGAAGCATTCCTTGACGCGGTTCACGACAGACTTGCCGCCGCGATCTGAACACAGGTAACTGTAAGATGAAAGAGATTTCGATTCAGGTGATCAAGCGCCTTCCCCGCTATTATCGCTTTCTGACAGAGTTGGAAAGCAGCGGCGTGGATAAAATATCTTCGACGAAGCTGGCTCAGATCATGAGTTCGACCGCCTCGCAGGTGCGGCAGGATCTGAACTGCTTCGGCGGCTTCGGACAGCAGGGCTACGGCTATCCTGTCGCGATGCTGCGCAGCGAGATCGGGAGGATCCTGGGATTGGATCATACCCATACCGCGATCCTGCTCGGCGCGGGAAACCTCGGTCGGGCGATCGCAACTCACCTGAATTTTGAGTCGCTGGGCTTTCGGCTGACGGCGATCTTTGAAAAAGATAAAAAGCTCATCGGCACGATGCTCAGAGGGATCACGGTCATGGCGGACAGCGATATCGAGGACTATATCCGCAGGAACAATGTCGATACGGCGTTTCTGACGCTGCCGAAAAACAGCGTCGAGCCGCTGATCGACAAGCTCTACTCGCTGGGGATCAGGAACTTCTGGAATTTCAGCCATTTTGATATCGCGCGCAAATACAGTGACGCGATCGTCGAAAATGTGCATCTGAGTGACAGCCTGATGACCCTGTGCTATCGGATCAACGTCAAAAACAACTGATAATCTGCCATAGCGGAGCGATCTGCTATGGCAGTTTTTTACCTGATTTTTCATTTTTTTACAAGATGTCAGAATAGTCTTGCAATTATGCGCGGGATTCGCTATAATGTACAAGATGAATTGATATGCAAATCAGGTGAAATTATGAAAAAAGTTGCGATTATTACCGACTCTAACAGCGGCGTTACGCCCGAAGAAGCAAAGAATCTGGGAATCGGCATTGTTCCGATGCCGTTCTATATTGATGAGCAGCTGTTCTATGAGGGCGTATCGCTCTCTCAGGAAGAGTTTTATGAAAAGCTGGAGGACGACCATGATATTCAGACCTCTCAGCCCTCGCCTGCCGATCTGATGTTTCTCTGGGATGAAGCGCTCAAAGACGCCGAATCGATCGTCTATATCCCGATGTCGAGCGGACTGAGCAGCTCCTGCGAAACAGCAACCATGCTCGCGCTGGATTATGACGGCAAGGTTCAGGTCGTCAACAACAAGCGTATTTCCGTTACGCAGCGCCAATCGGTACTGGATGCGATAGAGCTTGCCGAACAGGGCAAGACCGCTGAGGAAATCAAGGCGATCCTTGAGGAAGAACAGTTCCAGAGCAGTATTTATATCACGCTTGATACGCTGAAGTATCTGAAAAAAGGCGGTCGTATCACTCCTGCAGCCGCGGCGATCGGTACGGTGCTCGGACTGAAGCCGGTGCTGACCATCTGCGGCGAGAAGCTGGACGCATATGCCAAGGTTCGCGGTAAAAAAGCGGCTAAGGAAACCATGCTCGAGGCGATGAAAAAGGATTTCGCTGAAAAATACAAGGGCGTCGACGCGAACGACATCCACCTCTCGGCGGCATATTCCGGCAACCTTGAGGAAGCGCTCGAATGGGTCGAAGAGATCAAAGCGCATTTCCCCGGTATGGAGATCCACCTCTCTCCCCTGTCGCTGAGCGTCGCGTGCCACATCGGCAAAGGCGCGCTGGCGATCGCCTGCTCGAAGAAGATCGGCGCGTAATCAACTGCACACATAAAGAATACGATTGTACAACAAAAAGGCTGTCGCGTTTGCGGCAGCCTTTGCTGTATTGTCAATTATTCGGATCAGTCCTGATATCCTCCGTTGTTGTCGGTAGACGGAGCAGACGTCGGATCGTCTGCGGGATCGCTCGGCGCATTGGTAGGCAGAACCGGCTGCGCGTCGGTGGGAGCGTCGGTCTGATCGTTTACAGGAGCGTCAGTCGGCGCGTCGGTCTGCGCCTCGCCGGTACCGGCAACCGGTAACGGCTGGGTTTCTGCAGGCGTGACGGTGTAGACGATCGATACGCCTGTGTCGCTGTAGGAGCTGAGATTCCTCATCTCTTTATCGCAGACGCGAACCATAAAGGTATACTTGACGCCGTCTTCAGCGCCGGTAAAGGTCGTCGACGTACCCTTGACCGCTTTTGTATTCAGGCGCTTCCAAGCGGTATCGTTTTCTGATTTATAGAAAACAGCGTATCCGGGCGCGCCGTTGGAACCGGTCCAACTGACGATGATCCTGCCGTTATCGTCGGCTTTTGTCGCGTTGAACTTTGTCGGATAGTCGAAATAATAGAGCATATTGCCGGGCTTGAATCCGGAAATAAAGCGATTCTTTGAATCAACACAGCGCACGGTGAAGCGATACTTGGTGCGGTTCTTGCAGCCGGAAACATAGAAATAGGTCTTGGTCGTGACGCCTACCTTTTTCCAGCCGGAGGTCGAACCGTTTTTGCTGACAAATACCATGTATCTCTTAGCACCGGGAGTGGCTTTCCACGAAACCTGGATTTTGCCCTTTGTTTTGGTCGCTGCAGGAATGATATTGGTCGGGATATCCAGCTGTGTATCATAGGTCATGAAACGTGCGGCTAATGTCTTTGCGCACGATCCGCTGATGACCTGCTTGTTATTGTCAAGGCATACCAGCGTGAAACGATAGTTGGTATAGACCTTGCCTTTTTTGAAATTGTACTTGTTCCCTTTGACGTCGGTCAGTTTGTGCCAATGCGTATCGGCGTCGGTTTTATAGAACAAGCGGAAATAGCTGACGCCCTTGACCTCAGACCACTTGACGGCGATATTGCCGACAGTCGACTTGACGGATTTCAGCTCGGGCGGCCGGACGCGGAATTCGGCAGAGATACCGGTTTTGTTGTAATCGCTGATCACCGTACCATAGGAATCCAGCGCGCGAACGGTAAAGGTATATTTCTTGCCGTAAACAAGGTTGTTATTGAACAGGAAGCTGGTGGTCTTGGATTTGCCGGCAGACTTCCAGGAAGTTTCGTTGTCGACTTTGTAGTAAACGCGGTAGGAAGCAGCATCTTTGACAGTGTTCCAGATAACTTCAATGCCGTCGCCGCGCACATTCGCGTTCAACAGCGCGGGAACGGAAGCATACAGACCTAGCTGCGGGATACCGGATCCGGTCAGGTTGTTGCCGGGCACATGGATCTTGTAGGTAAAGGTCGCCGCCATCTCTGCTTTTGTGTAATACGCATCCCAGCGAACGCCGTTGTTGTAGTCCCAGTTCGCATCGGTGAAATAATACCCCTTCGAGGTGACCCTGGTGATAAAGATGCTGTGGGAGTTGCCGCGGATACGAACGATATCGCCGGCGCTCAACGTACCCATTGTGTAGTCTGCTCTGTTGACAAATCCGTCGGCATAATACTTGATGCCGAAAACCTCTTTGAGCATCACACACGCATAGCCGTAGCACTGCCATGCCATCGCGCGGCCGTCTTCGTAGTAGGCGCCGGAATAACCGCTGGGATAATATTTCTTTTTCAGCTGAGCCAGACGGTTGGCAAAAGTCGCCTCGGTCGGAATGGTCCAACCGGTCTCGGCGAGATCTGCAGCGGCGCCGACAGCAGCGGTATCTTCGGTCGATTTTGCGTCAGTTGTTATCGGTGCGACAACGATGACGCTGAGCATCATAATGACGGATAATAGAAAAGCGATGTTTTTGCGAAGCATAAATGTCCCCTTATTTGACATAAATCGTTTGTTTTCGTGTTAATCTATCCTGAAAGTTACAAATTTGTTATTTTTACAATTCATATTATAGCAAAATTCGGGGCAAAAATGCAATAGAAAAAATGTATAAAGATAAAGTGACATTCCGTGCAAATTGGTAAGGTTGACACAAGCTTTTTTAACAGTTTGTAAACAGTGCCTGCCGGTAGTACCCCGAGCCTGCTGAAAATGGCTGTATTTCGGCAATTACCGGCTTGTCAAGCTTGGCAGGCGCCAGCCTGCCGGCACTTTCCGCACCGATACTTGCTCAAAATCCAATTCAATTTCAGTCCAAAGGAGTTTTGACGGAGCAGATTTTTGTCTGACCGCGGCAAAACCGCAACGAACCCTGACGGGTTCGTGAGGATTATAACAAAGGGCAGGCAGAAATATGACCGTCAAAACCACGGTTAGGAGTACTACCGGCAGGCAGTGGAAGATGTCAAAAAATCGCCATATCAAGGCGATCGGCAGGATAACAAAAGCCGCCCCCTACGGAGCGGCTTTGAATGGTTATTTCGTTCAGATCTCTTCGCAGACTGCGGACAGTCCGGTCGGGAGCGCTTCCTCACCGGCGGAAACCAACAGGGTGATGTTTGCATCGGTCTCTTTTTCGAGCTCGTTGAGTTTGGTAACAAAAGCTTCGATCCCGGCTACGCCTTCGGTTGCGATCTTGAAGGTGGAGTCGACAAAGATATCCGTCACGTCATAGTTGCCCGCGCAGATGCCGCTGATAAAGCCGTAGAGCATGTCGTAGCCGAAGATGTTGTACTGCTCGGTGTCGATCAGTCTCGCCTTATGGGTAACGTCATAGGTGAGCTTAGCGCCCTTCTCGATGACAACGACGTTGCCCGAGGAAGCCGCTACCGCCGCGCTGGTGCGCTCGATGAGCTTTTTTGTTTTTCCTGTACCTTTTTTACCGATCAATAAAGTAACCATAGTAAAAAACCTCCTGTATTTTTCCTGATATCTGATGCTGTGAATTACTGTAATCTCGCCTCGAGAGCCGCCTTCTGATCCTCGTAGCCGGGCTTGCCGAGCAGCGCGAACATGTTCTTCTTGTAGCTCTCAACGCCGGGCTGGTTGAAGGGATTGACGCCGAGCATGTAGCCGGAGATCGCGCAAGCCTTCTCAAAGAAGTAGATCAGATAGCCGAGCTCGCTCTCGTTCATCTCGGGAACATCGATGACGATGTTGGGCACGCCGCCGTCGTTGTGCGCGAGTACGGTGCCCTCGAACGCTTTGCGGTTGACAAAGCCCATAGTCTTGCCTGCGAGGAAGTTGAGTCCGTCCACGTTGGTGGGATCGGTGCCGAGAGTGACCTCCTTCTGACACTTGTCAAAGAGCACAACGGTCTCGAACATGGTGCGTCTGCCGTCCTGGATGTACTGACCAAGAGAATGCAGGTCGGTGGAGAATACCACGCTCGCGGGGAAAATGCCCTTCTTATCCTTGCCCTCGCTCTCGCCGAAGAGCTGCTTGAACCACTCGGACATCATCGTGTAGGCAGGCTCGTAGGAAACCATTACCTCCATAGTCTTGCCCTTGCGGTAAAGGATATTGCGGATCGCGGCGTACTTGTAGCAGTCGTTGGTCATGACGTCGTCGTTGTCGAGCTCCTTCTGCGCGAGCTGAGCGCCCTGCATGAGAGCGTCGATATCGGCGCCGGAAACCGCGATGGGAAGCAGACCGACTGCGGTGAGGACAGAGAATCTGCCGCCGACGTCGTCGGGCACTACGAAGGTCTCGTAGCCCTCGGTGTCGGCAAGCGCCTTGAGGGTGCCTCT
>CADBOO010000095.1 GCA_902796225.1 uncultured Ruminococcus sp. | reverse complement strand
GACGGGTGACGACCGATTACGCGTCCACCGTTGACGGGTGATTACGCGTCACGTCGTCATGTTTTGTCAGATGAACGGATTCAGCCATCCGGTCAACAGAGCCATCCTGTCTGATACAAGCGTTCGTGTCAATAGAGCCTTCCCTTAATACAGCCTTCCCCTCGAGGGGAAGGTGCTGAACGAAGTGAAGCGGATGAGGTGGAAGCGTTTCTGCCTCATCCCGTTCATTGATTACCCGGATAGGTCTCCACCTCATCCACCGCAAGCGGTCCCCCTTCCCCTCAAGGGGAAGGCTTTGGGGGCGTTTCCTTTGACAGTGGAGTTCCCTCAAGGGGAAGGCTTTGATGTAAAGCCGGTCAGGGTGACGACCGATTACGCGTCCACCGTTGACGGGTAATTACGCGTCACGTCGTCATGCACCCTATCTGTGCAGCACAAAAAGACCCGCCCCCGGGTGAGGACAGGTCTTCGTGACAGATTGGATCATGCTTACTTGAGGTAGGTCTGGCCGGAGGGTCCGATCGCGCCGGAGATGCCCTTGAAGCCGGAAGCGCAGCATACGTATACGCGCATATTGCCCTTGCCGGAGGCGCCTACTGTCAGCGTACCGCCGGATACCTGCTTGACGTCGCCGGAGACAGCATCGACATACTTGCCGTCCGGGATGCCCTTGAAGGTCGCGCCGCCGGATACCGCTACGCACGCGAGGGAGTCGACGTTCGATGTACCGCCGGTCTTGGGATCGGTGTACTTGCCGGTGTAGCGTCTGATATACGCCATATCGCCGGATACATGGGAACCGTTGACGGTGTACTGACCCAGCTGGAGCGCCGGTACGGCACGGCGGATCGCATTGAGCTTCTGCAGGTGCTTCGACAGCGGCGAGCTGAGGGTGCTGTTGACAGTACCCGAAGCGGTGTAGGTGCTGAAGTCGGAAGCGGATACAGAGCCTTCGATCTTGTCGCCGTAATATGCACGGCCGGTGTTGGCAAGCGGCATATTGGGACCGTCGTCGATCTTGCAGCCCTTCTGGAACTCGATCTCGGAGCCGTAGTACAGGCACGGGATACCGCGGAAGGTGAACATCAGGTTGAGGTTTTCAGCCCATGTCTGCTGACCGCCGGTGAAGCGCTGGAACTGGTTGTTATCCGGAGAATAGTCGTGAGAATCGACGTAGGTGACGTTCCAGGTGGAGTCGTTGTAGTACTGGTCCTCAGCCTTCGCGATGCCGAACGCGCCGCCTGCGGAGTCGAACATCCAGTGCATCTGGAAGTCGATCGCGCCCATGCCGGAGTTCTTGGAGTAGTCCGGCGCATGGTAGGTGACGCCGTTGAGGAACGCGTTGTTCGAGGTCGGCTGGTTGGAGGTGCTGACATACGCCTCGCAGTGATCGATCGAGGCGTTGAGGTTCTTCGAGATCGAATCGGGATCGGTGTTGTTGCTGTACTTGGACAGCCACGAATCGTTATCGTCCCAGGTGTAGAACTGGACGGATTCGGACGCCGCGTCACGATACCATACCTGGCTGTAACGGCAGCAGATCTCGCCGAACATATAGAAGTTGTTGTTGCCTGCGGATTTTGCAGCCGCGTTGATGCGGTCGTTGTACCACTTGTTCAGGGACAGACGCGGGATATGGCGGACGGTATCGACACGGAATGCGTCTACGCCCATATCGAGGTAGCTCGAATATGCCTCGACCGTGTAGTCGGCGACAGCCTTGTTCTCGGTGTTCAGGTCGACGCAGTCGCCCGCGATCTGGCTGTACTTGTTGGTGTAGTTATCCCAGTTGAAGTTGCCGTAGTAACCGTTGTGGTAGTAGTTCTTGGAGTTGCAGGTCTTGTCCTTGGAGACGTTGCCGGTAAAGCCTTCGGTCTGCTTCATGATCTGCAGACGCTTGCCGTACTGGGTGCCGTCGGGCAGCTTCCAGTACTGGTCGGCAGAGGTGATACCGCAGTAATCCATCAGCTTCTTGGTCGGGATCATGGTCGCCTTCATGTCGGACAGCTCGGTGACCTTGGAATACTGTTTGGTGAACAGCGGCTCGAGGTTGGTCTCGCCGAAGTTGCCGGTGTGGTTCCAAACGACGTCCTGGACGATCTTCATGCCCTTGTTGTGGGCAGCCTGGATCAGATCTTCATAGGTGAAGTTGGAGCTTTCGTAACGCGCGTCCACCTTGCTGAAGTCGATCGCGTGGTAGCCGTGGTAGTCATAGCCGGAAGCGTTCTCGACGACGGGAGTGATCCAGATCGCAGAGAAGCCCAGCGCCTTGATGTAGTCGAGCTTATCGGCAAGGCCCTTGAAGTCGCCGCGCCATGCGGGGTCGGAGTCGGGGTTGTTTGCCTTGGTGTCATCCCAGCAGTGGACGTTGTTGCCCTTGTCGCCGTCATAGAAACGGGTGGTGATGACAAAGTAGATGGAATCCTGACGCATATCGACGCTGTCGAAGGAATCGAAGTCGTCGGGATTGCGGGTCTTCAGACGGCCGTCCTTGACCCAGTATTCGCCCGGAGCGGTGACGGACATCTCTTCAAACTTCTGACCGGAGAGTCCGGTGGTGCCGTCGGTGACGCGGAAGTTGATCTTGGTCGTGCCCGCGAACGAATAGGTGTACCATTTGCCGCCGACCTGAGAGCTGTCTGCGGTCATCTTGACGCCGGGATAAGCGACCTCTTTGTCGGTCGGCTGGGCGTTCCAATAGTAGAGATACGGGGTGAATGTCTTGCCGCCGGTCTCGCCCTTGACATGGATCGTGACGCCGGACGCGCCGGTATCGGCAAGTTCGTCTGCTGTTTCAGCGCCGGCTGATACCGCGGAGTAAACAGCAACGGTCGCCATCAGCGCAACGCATAACAGCAGCGAGATCACACGAGTGATGTGTTTCATGTTCTGTTTCCTCCTTTAACTGAATTTTGAGATCAATCCGGCGATGAAACGCTGGATGCGGGTCGCATCGAGGATCGTGACGGTGTTGTCAAAATCAACGTCTGCGTTCTTCTTATTGATTTCCTTGTCGGTCACAAGATCCGCAAGCCATCTCTGGACGCGGGTCGCGTCGAGGATCGTGACCTGCCCGTCGCCGTCGGAGTCGCCGACCAGAGTGGCGCCGCCGGAAGTGGACGTAGGCTGCTGGCTCTGGGTGCCGCCCTGAGTAGGCGTCACGGCGGGAGCAGTCTCGTCAGAGGGATTGGACGGGTTGGTAACGCTGTCGTAGATATAGTCGCGTTCTGCAAGCGTATTATCGGAAGCCTGTACGCTGACGGTCAGGGTGTACCTGCCAAGCGCCGAGGGCGTGAAGCTGTAGCTGGAGTTCTTGGTGTAATACGGAACGTTGACGATATTGCCGGAAGCATCCTTGACGGTGTACTTATAGAACAGCAGCTTTGTACCGGTGTTGCCGCCGCCGGCGGTCACCTTGATGCTGCACGTCGCAGACTTTTTGATCTGCTGACCGTTCGCGGGAGTGACCGTCTTGATGAACGGGCTGGACAGGGATGCGCCGTCGGTGATCTGATAGCTCTTGGTGCGCTTGTTGGTGTTGCCCTTCGAATCCTTGAATTCGTAGGTCAGGGTGTAGGTGCCTGCTGCAGTCGGCGTCCAGAGAGCCTTGTTCGCGGTGCCGTAGTCCTTGATCACGGTGGAGTTCACGGAGAACTTGTAGTAGACCGTGCCCTCGCCTGTCGCGGATGCGGTCAGGGTGATGCCTACGCCGGCATACTGAGGCGCTTCGACGTCGGTGCCGAAGGACTGTACCTGCAGGGGCGAGGTATCATAGATCGACCATTTGCCGGTCTTGTTGTTGTAGATGTAGCCGGAGCCGGGGAACTCCATATCATTGGTCTTGTTCGAATCGGAACCGCCGTTGAAGATGATGTTCTTGAAGCTCTTGGGCAGAGTGTAGCTCCAGATGTTGCCGCCGATCTTGGTCATGTTGGCGCCCGGCCAGCCCGCGTTGGAATCGGTGCCGCTGTTCCACATATAGACGTTGACCATGCCCCAGCCTGCTTCGTTCTCGCAGTAAACGATCTGCTTGCCGGAGGGATTGGTCGTCGGAGGGGGTGAGGTCGGATTCGAGGTCGTGGGATTGGATGTGGTCGGATTCGAGGTGGTGGGATCGGAGCTGCCGCCGTAGTTGCTCCACGAGCCGGACTTGTTATCGTAGATCTTGCCGGTTCCCGGGAACGCCATGTCGTCGGTCTTGGTGCTGTCGCCGCCGCCGTTGAAGATGATGTTGGCATAGCTGCCGGTCACCTTGTAGCGCCAGACGTTATTGCCGATGCTCTCCATCTCTGCGCCCGGCCAGGAAGCATTCTGATCCGCTGCGCCCGTCGTCCACATGTACGCATAGCAGTTCTGCCAGCCGGCGTTGTTCTTCAGATACACATAGCCGCCGGTGACGGGAGGCGCTGTGGTGGGAGAAGATGTGGTCGGACCTGCCGTGGTGGGCGTCGGTGTGACGCTGCCCGCCTCTGACTGTGCGATACAGTTCAGACCGGCGCTCTCTGAGGTAAAGTAGATACGTACCGCTTCACCGGCAGGATTCCAGATATGCATACAGGCATATCCGTGGTAGTTGCCCTGCGAGAGGTAATACTTGCCGGAATTCTGTACGTTGCCGACTGCGGGAGCCTTTACCGCATTTGCTCCGGAGTCGTTGGATCTTGAAACGACAAAGCAGTAGTCGCCGCTGGCGCCGTTAAGATCGTAGTAGTAATAGCCTTTTGTTCCATCGTAGGAGAAAGATCCCGTCGGCGAATGCATCGCGCCGAAATCGGGGTCGTTGCTGTTGATGCCCCAAAGATAGTAGTTATCCGCACCGGTCGAAGCGAGTTCGGTGCTGGGCTGAGCGTGAACGACAAGTGTACAGGCGATAACCGACACCATCAAAGCCGCGATCAGCACAAAGGATAAGAGCGTCCTTTGGGACTTTTTTGATACTCTCACGATAGTTTTCCTCCTTTACAGCATATTTTTGCATAATAGCACTTATACAAATATATCATAGCAAATATGACAAGATTTTAATTTCTTTAATAGAATTATTGGGTGTATAATTTTCTACGGGAATTTTGGTTATTTTTCCGCATATTGCACATAGCGGGAAGCAAGGTCAAAAAAATAAGCCCCCGATCGCTCGGAGGCATAGGCTCAATTCTTCCCTTTGATCTTTTCCCAGTAGGCTTTGTACGCCTGCTCGGTTTTATTGTCGCCGCATGTATAATAGCGGTGATCCCTGATATCGTCCGGCAGGTATTGCTGGGATATCCAGTGGTTCTGATACGAATGCGGGTACAGGTAATGCTGACCCTTCTCTTCCCTCTCCTCGCCGTCGAAATGCTTGTTCTGGAGCTGTCGCGGAACGACCTGTCCGAGTCCTGCTTTTACGTCGGCGAGCGCCTTATCGATCGCGCTTTCGCCGGAATTGGACTTGGGCGCGAGGCATACCATGATGACCGCGTCCGCAAGCGGGATGCGCGCCTCGGGAAACCCGACCTGCATGGCGATATCGACGCAGGATTTGACGATCGGGATGATCTGCGGATACGCAAGTCCCACGTCCTCGCACGCACAGACGACCAGTCTGCGGCAGGCGGAGATCAGATCGCCCGCCTCTGCCAGACGCGCCAGATAAAACAGCGCCGCGTCGACGTCGCTGCCGCGCATACTCTTCTGGTACGCGGAGATCACGTCGTAGTGGGAATCGCCGTCGCGGTCGTATTTTGCCCCGGAACGCTGTGTCAGGGACTTGGCAAGATCCTCGTCCACCGTGACGATATCGCCGCTGTCGCCTGCGATCACACACAGCTCGACGGCGTTGAGCGACTTTCTCACATCTCCCCCGCACGCCCTGCAGATATGGGCGACCGCTTCGTCGGAGAACCCGATCGGCTTGCCCTTCTCTTCGGACAGGATGCGGATCGCACGATGCACCGCGCGTGAGACCTCGTCCGGCTCGACGGGCTTGAATTCGAATACCGTTGAGCGCGACAGGATCGCATTGTAGATATAGAAGTAGGGGTTCTCGGTCGTCGAGGCGATCAGCGTGATAGAGCCGTTCTCGATGAATTCGAGCAGGGTCTGCTGCTGCTTTTTGTTGAGATACTGGATCTCGTCGAGGTACAGCAGCACGCCGTTCAGCCCCTCAAAGGTGTTCAGCGACGACACGATCTCTTTGATGTCGGCTGTTCCCGCGGTGGTGCCGTTGAGCTTTTTGAAGGAACGGTTGGTGATCCGCGCGATGTAGGACGCGAGGGTCGTTTTGCCGACGCCGGAGGGTCCGTAGAATATCAGATTGGGGATGTTCCCGCTCTCGATGATCTTCCGCAGCGGCCGTCCGGGAGCGAGAAGCTCCTTCTGACCGACGATGTCGTCGAGCGATTCGGGACGCAGCCGATCGGCTAAGGGGATGTTCATGTGGATTCCTCCGGGAATTGATGGATAGTGAAGAGTTAGGAATTAGGAATTAGGAATTAGGAATTAGGAATTAGGAATTAGGAGTTAGGAATCAGGTGAGGGCGGAGCCCTCCCACAACTCTTAACTCTTATTTCTTATTTATTAGTTCTTCACTGATATAAGGGGTATTTCTCGCACAGGGCGGCGACCTTATCCAGGACCGCCTGCTTGTTGCCCTCGAAGTCTTTGATGACCAGCGAGATGCACTCGGCGATAACGTCCATGTCGTCCTCTTTCAGTCCGCGGGTGGTGACGGCGGCTGTGCCGATGCGGATACCGGAGGTTACGAACGGCGACAGAGGTTCGCCGGGGATGGTGTTCTTGTTGACGGTGATGTGTACCTCGTCGAGGTTATGCTCGAGATCCTTGCCGGTGACGCCGTCCTCACGCAGATCCATCAGCATGACATGGTTGTCCGTACCGCCGGATACGAGCTTGTGACCGCGCTTGAGAAGACCGTCGGCAAGCGCCTTGCAGTTCTTGACGATCTGCTCGGCATACGCCTTGAACTCGGGCTGCAGCGCTTCTTTGAAGCAAACGGCTTTTGCCGCGATGATGTGCATCAGCGGACCGCCCTGCATACCGGGGAACGCCGCCTTGTCGATCGCCTTGGCGAATTCCTCCTTGCAGAGGATCATGCCGCCGCGCGGACCGCGCAGGGTCTTGTGGGTCGTGGTGGTGACAAAGTGCGCATACGGCACGGGGCTTTCGTGCTGGCCGCCTGCGACCAGACCCGCGATGTGCGCCATATCGACCATCAGGTATGCGCCGACCTCGTCGGCGATCTCGCGGAAGCGCTTGAAGTCGATCGCGCGCGGATACGCCGAAGCGCCGCATACGATCAGCTTGGGCTTGCACTCCTTTGCGGTCTCGAGGACCTTATCGTAGTCGATGCAGTGGGTCTCGGGATCGACGCCGTAGCTGACGACGTTGAAATACTTGCCGCTGATATTGACGGGCGAGCCGTGGGTCAGATGACCGCCCTCGCTGAGGCTCATGCCCATGATGGTATCGCCCGGTTCGAGCATCGCAAAATAGACGATCTGATTTGCCTGTGAACCCGAGTGGGGCTGGACGTTGGCGTGATCCGCGCCGAACAGTTCGCACGCGCGCTTGCGTGCCAGTTCCTCGGCAACGTCTACCGCATAGCAGCCGCCGTAGTAGCGCTTGCCCGGATAGCCCTCGGCATACTTGTTTGTCAGTACCGAACCCATCGCCGCCATGACTGCCGGAGATACGATATTCTCGCTGGCGATCAGCTCGAGGTTCTGCTGCTGACGCTTCAGCTCGGCCGCCATCGCGTCGCCGATCTCTGCGTCATAGTTTTTCACAAATCCGATTGAGTCCATCAAATCCTTGTACATAATACCCTCCAAAAATCTTGATTTTCTGTTTGATATTTCTTGACTATAATAAATGCTGCGGAAGCAATTGCTTTTGTATGATTCACGTCTGACCGTTCATCCGCGGATCGCGGACAACAGGTCCTGCAGGTCGTCGAGCGTTTCCATAGAGAACGCCAGACTGCGGAGCTTTGCGGCGTTTTTGAAGCCTTTGAGATAGTAGGCGGTGTGCTTGCGGGCTTCTCGCATCCCGACAGCTTCGCCCTTGTAGGCGACCAGATCGGCGATGTGTCTGCTCAGCACGCGGAGCTTTTCGTCAAGCGACGGTCTTTCGATCAGCTTGTCCTCTCCCAGATACGCGTTGATCTCGGAAAAGATCCACGGATTGCCCAGCGCGCCGCGTCCGACCATGATGTAGTCGACGCCGGTGTACTCATACAGGCGCTTTGCCGACTGCGCGTCGATAACATCTCCGTTGCCGATCACGGGGATCTGCACCGCGCGCTTGACGTCGCGGATGATATCGTAGTTGACGGGTGGCGCATAGAACTGATCGCGCGTTCTGCCGTGGACGGTGATCGCCGCAACGCCGTTATCCTCGGCAATCTTTGCGATCTCGACCGCGTTGATGTGGTCGCTGTCGAACCCGGAACGGATCTTGACCGTGACCGGCAGGTCGACCGCCTTTGACACGGCGTTCACGATCCTGCCGCACAGAGCGGGATCTTTCATCAATGCCGCACCTGAACCGCTGCCGGATATCTTCGGTGCGGGACAGCCCATGTTGATATCGATCGCGTCGGGCTTGTACCTCAGCGCAAACCGCGCCGCATCTGCCATCGTATCCGGTTCGGTACCGAAGATCTGCACCGCGCAGGGATGTTCTGCGGAAGACACCTGCATCAGATCCGCGGATTTTCTGGAATTGTAGGCGATCCCCTTGGAGCTGACCATCTCGCTGACGCAGTATCCCGCGCCGAAGCGCATACACAGCTCGCGAAAGGCTCTGTCGGCAACGCCCGCCATCGGTGCAAGCGCCGCATAACCGCTCAGCGTCAGACTGCCGATCTGCATCAGGGACCTCTGCGGTGGGTACGCTTGGAGACCATAACGCCCACTACGACCGAAATGCCGACCGCTACGCAGACCCACATGACAATACCCGAGAACAGGGTCGCGTCGCTGACTTCGACGTCCGGTAAAGGTTCCGCTGTCGCGGCGGTGACTTCCTCTTTTGCTACCGTCGGCAGATTGTCGAGGTTCTCGTTCGGCTGACTCTCCGACTCTTCGGTATCGGTATCGTCGTCATCGTCGTCGCCGAGATACTTTCTGCGGAGATCGTCGATCTGTTCGGGGATCGCGACCGACGATGAGGAGGAACCTCCGTCGTTGTCGCCGTCGTCGTTGTCCGTATCGTTATCGACGCCGCTTTGCTCGCTGACGCTGCTCGAGCTGCTGTCATCCGGCTGCGAGGAAGAATCGTCGTTGCCCGAATCGTTATTATCTTCGCCGTCGATCTCTCCGCCGTCATCGGCGACCGATTCGCCGCCGTCGTCGCCGGGATCGGCATACGCGGTCATCACGGAGAATCCCGTCAGAAAGACGAGGACGGTCAATACGGCAAATATCTTTTGTAACCACTTATTGTTGATCATCATAAGCTCCTTTGACACGAATCGCGGCGGGTCGGATCATGCGATCCCATCGTCCGTCGGACGCCCGGTCATCACCGCAGGTTCGTATAATAACACAAACTACCGCATTATTATGTGTATTATAGCAAATCCTCCCGGCATTTGCAAGGCAAACACCCGGCGATACGCCGCTCCTGAGCGTTTTTTGTCGGATTACCCAAATAATAACGCACCAAAGCCTGAGCCTTGGTGCGGAATTGTGAACGAACGGACGGTCATTTTGCGGATGCGGTCAATACCGAGGACAGCGCTCTCCCCAGCAATTCGCCGGAATATGCCGCCTCGTCGACGGTGTTCGCGTCGGTGCCGACCTCGATCAGCAGCGATCCGTTGTTGAAATCCATGTTGTAGCTGAAATCGCCGAAATACAGCGCGCGGGTCATACCGGGAAAGCTGTCCTCGCATTCCTTTTGCAGCTTCGTCGCGAAGATCAGGTTCTCGTCCCATGTCGGGAAATCATCGCTGTCGCCGTGACCGCTCATGATCATGATCTGCGCCGCCTTTTTGCCGTTATAAGTGAAGGTCGGCTTATACTTCGTGCCGTCGTCGGCGGTCATCGCGTCGCGGTGGATATCCAGCGTCACCACGATGCCGGGATACTTCTTCTTGTACTCGGTGATCGTGTCCCAGCTGCGCCCGTAGGAGCCGTCGTATGAGGGATAGTCGTGGAGGGTCTTGTCATGGACGACGCCGATGCCGTGCGCCTTGAGCGACGCGGCGATCCTGTCGCCTACTGCGATCACGCCTTTTTCGCCGTCGGTAGAACGCGGATAGTAATCGTCATAGTAGTATCCGCAGTCCTCTTCGAGGTAGCGTTCGCAGGTATGGGTATGATAGATCAGCACCTGGACAGTGCTGTTGTCCTTCAGCGTAAAGGGCAGATCCGCATCCAGCAGGGAACCGATGTCGGGATCGTAAGAGGTGGTGTTATGGAATTCGATGTTGTCATACTGCATATTGCCGTCGGAGCTGCTGATCTCCACCACGGGATAGGTATCGCCGGAATGGGTCACTTTGTCCGGCTTTTCGGTCGGTACGGCTGTAGACGGTTCTTTCACGGCAAGCGGTTTTGCGGCAGGCTTTGACGCCGACGGCGCAGGATCATCCTCCGGCTCTTCTTCAGAGAGCGCATCATATACAGATCCGTTGGAAAACGCCATCAGCTGTGCCGCTACGGCAGAATCGCCGAACAGATCGAAGCATCCTGCCGCGCGGTATGCCGCGACCGACAGACCTGCGCCGATGATCAGCAGGAATGACACAAGGACGGCTATTCGTTTGACGATACGCACTTTCATACTCTCACCTGTATATGTTTATGCGCAGGCGAGGGAATGTATGAACACAGTCGGGGTCACGGATGAAGAATCCGTCATTCGCAGCAGGGAGTGATGCAAAAGGAATCGAATGCCGCAGTCATCATAACAGATCCAGCAGATCCTCGACCTCGATGCCGCTTTGCAGGGCGTAGTTGACGGACAGCGAGATCAGCTTTGCGGCGCGGTCGATCAGCAGGTCGACCTCCTTCGGGGTGACGACCATCGCTCTGCCTTTCGGCGAGACCTCGCTCTTGAGACGGAGGCTCTCCGATTCGTCGTCGATATCCAGCAGGTCAAAAGCGAGCGTCAGCGCGTCGACGACTGTCGGAACGCCGATCGCGATCACGGGTACGCCCATGGTTGACGCATCGATCCGCGCGCGGTGATTGCCGACTCCCGCGCCGGGCGAGATGCCGGTATCGGAGATCTGGATCGTACAGCCCAGTCTGCTCAGCCTGCGTGACGCAAGCGCGTCCACTACGATCAGCGCGGACGGCCGTATCCGCTTGATGACGCCCAGCAGCAGCTCGCCGGATTCAATGCCGGTCTGACCGGTGACGCCGGTGTTCATCACCGCTACCGCACGCAGACAGTCCAGCCCCGTGGAACGCGCGATCTCGCCGGAGATATGGCGCGTCGCCATCACCTTTGACGCCGTCTTCGGTCCGAGGGCGTCGGGAGTGATCTCGATGTTTCCCAATCCCGCGACCAGTACCAGTCCGTTGACGGGAAGCAGTCTTCGGATCTCGCGCGACAGTGCGATCAGGCGGTCGTCGGTATCGCGGACATTGTCTGTCAGCGGCGGCAGCTCGGCGGTGATATAGGTGCCCTTGGGTTTTTTCAGCAGCTGTCCCGCGCGATCGGTACGGATCCGCAGCCGTTCGATGCGCAGTCCGCCGACGGTCTCGGTCTCGTAATCGACCCCCTTGATATCTTCGCCCAGCAGCTCGCGTTCCTCGACCGCAAGGTCGGTTCTTCTCTCCATCTTTTTCCCTCATTTATTACATTTCTATGACATTATTATGAACAAAAAAGATGTTTACATTCAGCGGAAAATATGATATTATTAATGTGTATAAATATACGAGGAAGATTCATATGAAAAAAAGGTTTTGTGCAATCATTTTAGCGATCACGCTGCTCGCATCCTGCGCCGTCGGCGCAAGCGCTGCACGACAGGATATCACGGCTGTTGAACGGCATCCGGATCTGGCGCCTACCGAACGTCAGGCGGATCTCGGGATCGTTGCGGCGGACTATCCTCAGGTCGGTACCGATCTGGAACCGGACGAGGCGCTGCCCTCATCCTACAGCAATCGTGAGCTGGCTACGCCGGTCCGCAATCAGCGGTTCAACACCTGCTGGGCATACGCCTCGACCTCGGTGATGGAGATCGCCGCGAACAAGGCGGGGATCTTTACCGGACAGTTTTCCCCCATGCACATGAATTACTGGGCGGTCAAGCGGGATGACGAAACAGGCTGGCAGCGCACCTACTACGACGCAGGCTACCCGTATATCGCGATGGGATATCTGACCTCTTACAGCGGCGTTGTCAAGGAAGAGGATTTTCCGCAGAACATGGAATATGAGGATTATCAGACAGGCGGAAAAAATCTGCCTGTCTTCGTCGGCGCAAGCTCGCTGATCTATCTGAAAGCCGACGACCGCGATACCGTCAAAACCGCCGTGTACAATTACGGAGCAGCCGTCGGAAACTTCAGCTACGAATCCCAGTATTACAATTACAATACCGGCGCTTACTGCTGCGACTTTGAGGGATTGACCACCGCGCAGCTGCGCGGTCATGCGATCACGATTCTCGGCTGGGATGACGATTACAGCAGGGAAAACTTTAACGAGGATCACCGTCCCGACGCCGACGGCGCGTGGCTGTGCAAAAACAGCTGGGGCGAAGGATGGAGCGCGGACGGCGGTTACTTCTGGATATCTTATGAGGATCAGTACCTCTTTGACAAGCGCTTCGGTCCGAGCTATACAATTGCGGGTCTGGAGCAGTTCGACGAGAACAACCGGCTGTATCAGAACGAGGAATACGGCGCGACCTGTGAATTCGATTATATCACCGAAGACATATCGTCACTGGTCAACGCCAACAAAGAAGTGACCTATGTCAACGTTTTTGATTTTTCAAAGGGCTTCAACGAGCTTGACAAGATCGTCTTTGAATCCACCTCCTCCGGATCGGAATATACACTGTCGTTAATCCCGCTGGACAAGGACGGCGTTCCGGTCAACGATAAGGCTCAATGGACTACGCTCGGCACGGGTACGATCGACTATCAGGGCTACCTGTGTATCGACATTGATAATCTGACCGTTCCGCGCGGCAGGGCGGGAATCGGCGTCACCGTTAAACAGACAGAAAACAGCACCGGGATGTCGATCGGCGCCTGTGAATGGCTGACAGTCGGCGGCGGACGTTCCATCTTTCTGCCGAATGCCAAGAAAGGCGACTGCTATATCATCGGGTATGACAGCCGTCCGAGAGATCTGATGGATCTGTATTACCTCTGGTTCGAGGATACCATCGGCGGAACGTTTGTCATCAAAGCGATCACCAACAAGGTCGACGTCATCGGCGACGTCGATCTCGACGGCGAGGTATCCATTCTGGACGTCACCAAGATCCAGCGCAGGATCGCCGATATCGATACGTTCAGCGAGTATCAGGAAAAGCTCGCCGATTATGACGCGGACGCAGTCGTCAGCATCCTTGACTGCACCAAGATCCAGCGCGTGCTGGTCGGAATCGAGGAACCGCTTTATATCGTCTGGTGATCCGGGAATCACACATAACAAAATCACAATCACGCATAACAGAATCACGCATAAACGAAAGGAGCTGTCCCCGCGGACAGCTCCTGTTTTATATCATTTTATGTAAACATTCCGTCAGGTCAATCATCCAGAAATGCAAGCTGGATACGGATAGACGACGCGTCCATGATGCTGAATACGCTGTCGCCGTCAAAATCGCCGACCATCAGCATGTAGTCGGTAGGAACCATCAGATCCGCTACGATCATCTGAACACGGGTCGCGTCCATGATCGTCAGATCGCCGTCGCCGTCAAGATCGCCCATCATCATCATGCGTACCGGCTCTTCGGGCGTTTCTTCTATCTGAGGCGGCTGGGTAGGCGCTTGTGTGGGCTTAGCGGTCGGTTTTATGGTCGGCGCCGCTGTTGCTTTCGGCGCTGTTGTCGGCTTCACAGTCGGCTTTACAGTCGGCTTTACGGTAGGTTTAGTTGTCGGCTTTGCTGTCGGTTTCACGGTCGGAGCAGTCGTCGGCTTGACTGTCGGGGGAGTCGTCGGTTTTACGGTCGGCACAGTCGGATCGGTCTTTCTGTAAATCAGCTTAGCGAAGTCGGTCACAAACCAGCCGGTAACGCCGTTATACGTTGTATAGCCCCATGTGTATCCATCGTTTATCTTGGTCTTTGTGACCGTGACGTCCTTTCCGTAACCGATGCCGCCGAGGACCTTATAGCTTGTCCCCGCGCCGCTGCGCAGGTTGACGCCGTCAGAGGAAGTGATCCGGTACACATCTCCGGTGGTCGTGTCCTGCGAAGGCGTCGTTGTGCCGCCGGAAATAAAATCGCCCAGATAAATATATCCCTGGAAGATCCAGTATTTGTTGCCGTTGGAGGGATCATTGACCGGTGCGGTATTGGTATAGAAGGTCGTGCCGCTGTATGCGGAGTTGGAGAAGGTGATGACGCCGTTCTCGATCTTTTCAACAACCGCTACATGTCCGGAGGTGCCGCTGGAATACACCCAGCAGGCGATGGCGCCGAGCTTCGGCGTCGTGCCGTAGGAATAGATCTTGTTGTCCTTGTTGTACCCGTACCAGAGATAGGCGCTGTAGAGGCTGAGATTCGGCGTTCTGCCGAGGATCTCGTATGCTCTGCCCCATGCGTAGCAGGTACAGTTCGGCATTCCCCATCCGTATTTATAGAAAGGATTCAGGTCGGAATAATAATACTTGTTCGTCTTTGCGGGGGCGGATAAGCGGGGCGTGTAGCTTGTCGCCGAGGTGTCCGCGAGATCTGCGCTGCGGGGACTGTCAGCCTCGTACTCGTCGGGGATCTCAGGCGCGATCGTCTCGCCGGGGATGACCTCATCGGGCGATACCGCGGCAGATATAACAGCTACCGTGCCCGCCAACAGGGAAAACACAAGAATGAATGCGGTCAGTTTTCTCAGCAGATTCACAAGAACACCTCCCTTTGTAACTATTATTCTTATATGCAATTATAATATAGATATACATAAATTGGAAGCATTATGACAGGATTGTGAACGGGGGTAACAAATATTTCTTTTTTTGAATTAAAAATCGACGGTAATCGCAGCGTCCGACCGTCCGGAAAGCAAAAAAAGGAGCTGTCGCAAAACTACGCAACAGCCCCTGACGGGTTATTCGGTTACATTACATAAAACAGGATCGCAAAGAACTGGAGCACACAGCCGATCACGACAAATACATGGAAGACCGAGTGCATATACCGCACCTTCTTGCCCAGTCCGTAAAGCACCGCGCCGACAGTGAACGCGATTCCGCCGAGCAGCAGCAGGATGAATCCGGTCGACGTCATGGTTTTGATCGCAAGGGTGATCGCTGCCACGATACACCATCCCATGCCGATATAGCAAGCCATAGAGAGCTTTTCAAAGCGCTTGAGATCGATGGCGTTGAGGGTGACGGCAAGCGCCGCGAGTCCCCATTCCACGCCGAACAGCGTCCATGCGACTTCGGGACTTACCGGACGGATATTGCACAGCAGCACCGGCGTATAGGTGCCTGCGATCAGAAAATAGATGTCGCAGTGGTCGATGATGCGCATCACACGCTTAGCCCTGCCGGGATTCAGCCCGTGATAGACGCTGGAAACGGTGAACATCATCACCAGTGCAACGCCGTAAACAGCGCCGGAAACGATCGCCCACGGATTGCCGTGCAGCGACGCGAATACCACCAGAAGCGGGATCGCCGCGATCGCAAGAGCGCCGCCGACGATATGCGTCACCATATTGACGATCTCTTCGCCGCGCGTATAATCGGGAAGCGGCGTTTTGTATTTGCGGGTGACGACGCACAGCTCATCGGAGAGCGTACGTGCCGCGTTCATCACGCATCCTCCCTTTTATCTCCCATGAAGAACAGCGCGACCGTACCGGTACCGGTATGGCAGCCGATCGTGGTGCCGATATCAAAGATCGGTACCTCTCTGAGCTTCTTGAAGCGCGAAAGGATCAGGTCTCTGACGAATGCCGCGTCCTCGTAGCAGTCGGAGTTGGAGATATAGCAAAGTCCGTCGTAGTCAAGTCCGCCCTGCGCATGCTGAACCATCTTGTCCACCAGCGCGGTGAGTACCTTTTTCTTTGTGCGGATCTTTGCGATCGGGACGAGCTTGCCGGAGGGGCTGACGTTGAGCAGCGGGCAGATCTGGAACACGCCGCCGATAACGCCGCTGACCTTAGACACTCTGCCGCCCTTGATATAATAGGTCAGGTCGGTCGAGCAGAACCAATGAGAGATCTCCTGACGGTGGTCTATCGCCCACTGATACACCTCGTCGATCCCGACGCCCTCGTCGCGCTTTGCGGCGAGCAGGTCCACGAACAGTCCGCTGCCGGAGGAAGCGCACAGGGAATCAACGACGTACAGCTTCTGATCCGGAAAATCGGGAGCGACCATATCTGCCGCGGTCGTTGCGCTCTGGAAGGTGCTGGAAATACCGGAGGACAGGGTCACGTGCAGAACGTCCTGACCGGTGGACAGCAGCTTTCTGAAATAATCGACGTATTCGCCGACCGGAACCTGTGAGGTCGAGGTGTCGGCGCCGTTGCGGATATGGCGATAGAATTCCTTCATCGACATCGTTTCGCCCAGATCGTCGGTGTAAGCCTTGCCGTCGATCGAGTAATGGAAGCCGATGACTTTTTCGTTATGCTTCTCATAGTGCTCTTTTGTCATATCGGTGGTGGTGCAGCAGCTGATGATATAGCTCATGGTAATCACTCCTGTGGGTCTCTGTTTTTCCGCAAACGCCGTCGATATCACAGCCGGGACAAAGATCGGCTTGCTGCGGTTCGCTACCATTATCACCCAAAACAGCGGCGCATGCAATCTATTCGCACGCGTGCGCAGTCTACAATAGCCGCAGAATGATTCTACGGGCAAAAAAATAGGAGTAGAGCGCTTTTTCAAGGCTCTACTCACAGTAGAAAGCAAGATTATTCCTGCGTTTTCGGTTTGTTCTTGATCGAAAATGCAAGGATGATGATAACTTGAGCCGGCACGCCCAGCAGGAAGATCTGCCACCAGTTCAGCTCCAGTGCGGTCAGATAGATCGATGCGATCACGCCCCATACCAATCCGGATATCAGATACAGATTGACCTCGCGGGTACCCCATACGGAGTTGAGCACCAGCATGGTGACCAGCGATACCGGCACGGCGTAGACAAACACCAGCCAGTTCATGATACCGCAGATCCACAGGATGACGAATATCGTCACCGCCAGCGTCCAGATGCCCGCCAGAACCGTCAGAGAGATAAAGCGGCGGCTGTAGCGATGCTCCTTGGGGACAGGCTTCTTGATCCCGGCTTCCTCCTTGGGATCGTGCTTCGTGATCAGATAATCCACGGTCACGCCTGCAAGATCGGCGATGTGTTTGAGCACATACACATCGGGAACAGACTCGCCTCTCTCCCACTTCGACACGCTTTTGTCGGAATAGCTCAGCTCTTCGCCGAGCTGTGCCTGCGTCATGCCGAGTGAGGTGCGTACTTTTATGATATTTTCAGCAACGATTTTTTTGAAATCATCCACTTGAATCACCTATGCATAACAATTGGATTTATTATAACATATCACTTTCATGAAATCAAGCCAAAGATTTTTGGCCTTCGGCAAGATACGATTGCTTTCGGCGCTGGTTTTCGGCATTCTGCGTTGTATCAGAAAAAAAGATGGGCTGTCGCAAGATAGATGCGACAGCCCTTTTGTTGATTGATATAATTCTTTTAAAGAACTTTAGCCAAGAAACTCTGCAAACGTTCCGACTTGGGATGATCGAAGATCTCTTCGGGGGTGCCCTCTTCAACGATCACGCCCTCGTCCATGAACACCACGCGGGTTCCGACTTCCCGGGCAAAGCCCATCTCATGGGTGACGACCGCCATGGTCATGCCTTCGTGCGCCAGCTCCTTCATGACGTCCAGTACCTCGCCGACCATCTCGGGGTCGAGCGCAGAGGTGGGCTCGTCGAACAGCATCACGTCAGGCTCCATGCATAATGCGCGGACGATCGCGATACGCTGCTTTTGTCCGCCGGAAAGCTGGGACGGATAAGCATCGGCACGATCGCTGAGGCCGACGCGCTCAAGCAGCGCTTTTGCCTTTTCCTCGGCTTCCTCTTTGGACATCTTCAGCACCTTGCGCGGTCCGATGGTCATATTCTTCAGCACGGTCATATTCGGGAACAGGTTGAAATGCTGGAAGACCATGCCCATTTTCTGGCGGTGCTTATTGATATTGATATGCGGCGCGGTGATGCTTTCGCCCTCAAAGAGGATCTCGCCGTCGGTCGGCAGCTCCAGCAGATTCAGCGAACGCAAAAAGGTCGATTTGCCCGATCCGGAGGGACCGATGATGACGATGACCTCGCCGCGGCTGATCTCCATATCCACGCCGTTGAGCGCATGGATGGTGCCTTCCTTGAAGTGCTTCTTCAGGTTGTTGACCTTGATCAATACATTATCGTTCACTCTTACGCAGCCTCCTTTCGATGATACCGACGATCCATGTCAGTATCATGACGATCAGCAGGTAGATCAGCGCTACCGCGATCAGCGGCATGAACGCGCTGAAGGTCGCGCCGCGGATCGCATCACCTGCACGCGTCAAATCGACCACGCCGACGTAACCGGCAATAGAGGTCTCTTTCAACAGCGCGATAAACTCGTTGAGCAGTGTCGGCAGAACGTTCTTGAGCACCTGCGGAATAATGATATAGATCATCGTCTGGACATAGTTGAATCCGATCGAACGGCCCGCCTCAAACTGACCCTTGTCGATCGACATGATGCCGCCGCGAAGGATCTCGGCGACATACGCGCCGGAGTTGATGCCGAACGCGAGCGTCGCGATCAGGATATCGTTGGTGGACGAGGCGAAGATGATAAAGTAGATGATCAACAGCTGGACAACAACAGGGGTTCCGCGGATCACCGTAAGATACACCTTGCATAACCCGTTGAAGAATCCGAATATGTAGTAACCGAAGCTTTTGTTGTGCTTCATGTTTTCCTTGTTGTTGTCATAGGTAGATCTGACAGCAGCAACCACAATACCGATGGCGACGCCGATCAGCGCAGCAAACAATGTGATCTTCATCGTGTTGCCGAGACCGATCAGCAGCGAGTGCCATCTGTCCTGCTCAATAAAATTCAGTTGGAATTGCTCCTGCAGATCAGCAAACCATTCCTGCATGGAATAACCTCCGATACTTCTTATATACTGATTTCTGACAGATGATAATGCATTTGATCAGAAAGCAGTTTTTTACATGGTAAAACAGGGCGGATCAGCTCCGCCCTGTGTCGGTGTTATCGTATTTGATTAATCGGCAGTGATATACTTATCGATGATCTTCTTTACGGTACCGTCGGCGATGAGTTCCTTCAACGCATCGTTGACCTTATCTCTCAGCTCGGGGTTGTCCTTGGAGAAGCAGATCGCGTAATCCTCGGTCACATACTTGGTATCGAGAACCTTCAGACCCTTGTTTGCGGCAACATAGCTCTTCGCAGGCTCGTTATCAATGATTACCGCGTCGATCTTGCCGGCGGAAAGCGCCGCTACGGCGTCGTTACCGGTCTGGAACTCGGTGATGAGATCCTTAGACTTTCCGGCATCTTCGAAATCGCCGGTGATATAGATGTCGCCGGTAGTCGAAAGCTGTACGCCGACTTTGTATTCTGCGTCCTTGTCAAGGATATCGTCGATAGAAGTGATTTTGCTGTCTTCCTTAACGATGATCGCCTGGATACCTGTCGCGTAGCTGTCGGAGAAATCAACGCTCTTCTTTCTCTCTTCGGTTACGGTCAGACCCGCCATACCCATGTCATACTTACCGGTCTGAACGCCGGCGATGATGGAGTCGAATTTGATATCAACGATCTCAAGCTCCATACCGAGCTTGTCGGCGATCGCCTGTGCGATCTCGGCGTCGATGCCGATGACGGTCTTGCCGTCCTCTTTATACTCATAAGGAGGGAACTCGGCGTTGGTCGCCATTGTCAGCTTGTCTTTCTTTTTCTCGCCGCAGCCGGTCAGTACCATAGCGGAAGCGATCATCGCGATCGCAAGAACGATAGCAAGAAACTTTTTCATTGTTTTACCTCATTTCTTTTTTGTTTTTTCCAACAGTATACAATATACATCAATCGGCTGCGTTTCGCAAGCGAATTGTGCATAGTTATTCCATTTTTATAGGATTGAACAATTGCCTGTATTTGTCAGGCGGCAAATATATACACTTTTTTCTCTTTTATATGTTTATATGCTTTCATTAATCGTTCAGCCGATAAATGCATATATGCAAAAGTGTATGCATCAGAACGACGTCAGGAAATTCTGCAGGCGTTCTGTTGCGGGATGCTCGAGGATCGTCGGCGGTCCCTGTTCGGCGATCACGCCCTGATCCATAAAGATGACCTTGTCGGATACGTCGTGAGCAAAGGACATCTCGTGGGTGACGACGATCATGGTCATGTGCTTATCGGCAAGCGACTTGATGACCTTCAGTACCTCGCCCGTCAGCTCGGGATCGAGCGCAGAGGTCGGCTCGTCAAAGCAGAGGATCTCGGGCTTGAGCGCCAGCGCACGGGCGATCGCCACACGCTGCTGCTGTCCGCCGGACAGCTCGCAGGGATAATTGTTGATCTTTTCCTTGAGCCCGACGCTTTCGATCAGCTCCATCGCGGTCTGTTCGATCTCCTCATTGGACGCTTTTTTCAACAGCTTCGGCGCAAGCGTGACATTTTCCAGCACGCTGTACTGCGGAAACAGGTTGAAGTTCTGGAACACCAGCCCGAAATGCAGACGCTTTTGCCTCAGCTCTGCTTCGGACGGACGCTTGTTGATATCGGCGTCGAAGATGGTCTCTCCCCCGACGATGATCTGTCCCTTGTTTGCAAACTCCAGCGAGTTCAGACAGCGCAGCAACGTGGTCTTGCCGGAGCCAGAGGAGCCGATGATCGACAGCACCTCGCCTTTTTCCAGCGTAAAGTCGATGCCTTTGAGTACCTCGGTCCTGCCGAATCTCTTGTGAATGTCTTTAACTTCCAGAATAACCAAAGCAGAACCTCCTTACACCTTGAAATAATCGAGCTTTTTCTCGATCCATCCGAACAGCAGCGTCAGCAGACCCGAGAACGCCAGATAGTAGATACCTGTCGTAAACAGCGGCCAGATGATGCCGTGGATACCGTGGGAGCTCTTCATGAACGCCTGTCCCGCCCAGATGACCTCCTGCAGCGCGATGATACGCGCGAGCGAGGTGTCCTTGACAAGGGTGATGATCTCGTTGGACATCGGCGGTACGATGCGCTTGATCATCTGCATCAGCGTGACCTTGAAGAAGATCTGGCTCTTGGAAAGTCCGAGAACCTGTCCCGCCTCGTGCTGACCGATCGGTACGCCCTGGATACCGCCGCGGAAGATCTCGGAGAAATAGCAGGCGTAGTTGATGATAAACGCGACTGCAGACGCCCAGAAGCGCCCGATCTCATTGCCGCCCCAGATATTGTTGCCGAACAGCATACCCGGCATATAGAAGATGATCAACAGCTGGAGCATCAGAGGCGATCCTCGTACGATCCATACGATGACGCGCATCAGTATCGATATCGGCTTGAATCTGCTCATCGTGCCGAATGAGATGATCAGACCCAGCGGGATCGCGCCGAGCAGTGTGACCGCAAACAGCTTTAATGTCTGCACAAAGCCTTCGTTCAATGTGCTGAATACGATCTTCACATTTGCGGGACCGGCATTCACACCGTCGTTATACATTGCAAGTATCCGCAGGTCGGAATTCGGCTTGACGCGGATGACCTCGTTGTTGATATTGCCGGCAATGATCTCGTAATCGCCGTCGATCACCCACATAAAGAACGATGATCCGTTCGCTTCGGCATTCAGCTGGACGCCGGAAATCCCCTTCGCTTTATTCTGATATTCCTTCATTTCCAGCGTTCCGGAACCGTCCGCACCCGCTGAAACCGTATAGTCGCCGATCGTCATGCTGCTGTCATCCGCCATGCTGTAATCATAGCCGGTGAAATAAACATACCAGATAAAGGTACCCAACAGCGCCAGGATCAATGCGACTGCAATACCGATCCATACCTTTTTCTTCATAACTTCCCTCAAAACTTCATGCTGTCTTTATCATATATGAAAATGCTCCCAAGCAGCTTGGGAGCTTTTCGTTATCGTCTTTTTTCTGATTATTTGATCAGTGCGGCAGTGATCTTGTACAGCTCGGCGATCTCGTCAACGGTACCGTCTGCAGTAGCCTGCTTGAAGAACTCGTTGAACTTTGCGGCAAGATCGGAGCCCTTGCGGAAACCGACGCCGTATTCTTCGGAATTGAGCTTGACGGTATAGGTCAGATTCTCATAGCCTGTACCCTCGCCTACCATGGCGGCAGCCATCAGAGAGTCGATGATCGCTGCGTCGGCAGTACCGGCGGCAACTTCCATCAGAGCAGTAGCCTGATCCTTAACCTCGGTGTAAACGAAGCCGTAAGCATCAGCCTGTTCCTGACCGGCAGAACCGGATTCAACGGCAAAGTTCAGCTCTTTGCAGTCGTCGGCAGTCTTATACTTATCCGCAGCATCCTTGTTGACAACAACTACCTGTGCGTTGTTGCAGTAAGGATCGGAAGTAGTCATAGCAGCCTTGACGTCCTTTGTCAGGGTCATACCGTTCCAGACACAGTCGATGTTCTTGTTGTTCAGTTCGAGGATCTTGTTGTCCCAGTCGATCTCAACAAATTCAACCTCGACGCCGAGATACTCGGCAAACTGCTTTGCCATATCTGCGTCAAAACCGACCCACTCGCCGGAAGCATCCTTTGAATCCATCGGTTCAAAATCGGTAACGCCTACGAGCAGAGTGCCTTTTTCGGTGATATAAGCGACGTCAGCTTCTGCGCCTTCAACTGCGGGAGCCTCGGTGACCTCTTCCTCGGTCTCGGCAACGGTTGCAGCCTCATCAGCGGTAGCCTTGGCCTCGGACTCGGATTTGGTATCGTCCTTCTTCTCGCCGCAGCCGGCAAGTACTGCACCTACCATCAGCAGAGCGAGCATCAATGCGATAAATTTCTTCATTACATTTCCTCCAAAAAGTATTTCATACAGTTTGTGCCGGAAAATCCAACACAACGACGTTTCCTATTTTACCGTATTAGTGCGCTAAAGTCAATATGTATATTGCACAAAGAAAAATGCGGGTCGGGAAAGAACAATGGTGCAATTCCCGACGCATCCCGCAAAACAGCGATCACCGCGCCTGATTCGCAACAGAATCGGACGACTGACCTTTTTCGGACATAAAAAAGCGGCGACACAAGGTCACCGCTTTGATTTGCAATTATGGATCAGATCAACCTTTGATCTTCTTTGTCGCAACTACGCCTGCGATCAGCGCAAGACCCATGATGCCGAATACGAAGAACAGCGGATAACCGGTCTTCGGCGAAGGCTTATCTTCGTCTTTCTTATCGGGGGTACTGGGCTCGGTCGGCTCTTCGCCGGGCTTGGTGAAGTACGCGGTCGCATAAACGTCGGTCTTGGGACGAATGACAAGAACCTTGGACTTGAGGTCGCCGGAAACGATGTCATATTCGCACTCAAGCTTCCACTCCTGGAAGGTGCTGCCGTTTTTCTCGGTAGCAGTCAGGGTAGATGTACCGTCGGAGCCCTTCTTGATGCGGGCGGGATCAGCGGTAGCTTCGCCGTATTCCGGCGGTTCGGGCTTTGCGTAAACATTCAGGTAATCCTTCTCTTCGGAGAAGCTCGCGACTGCAAGGATATCAGACTCAGGCTTGATAACCAGTACGTCGTCATATTCGCTGCCGGAAACAACGGTATACTTACCGTCGATGATCCATTTGGTAAAGAAGCCGCCGTCCTCGATCGCGGTAAAGGTTACCGTGCCATCGGTGCCGATCTCAACCTTGTCGGCAGACTTTTCGGCATGACCTTTACCTTCCGAACCAACTTCGATTTTATAATAATCCTTCTGACCCGGGCTCTTCAACGCGGAAGCAGAAACAGCCAGAGCGAAAATCATCATAACAACCAGGACGACTGAAAGAACTCTTTTCATATCTATCATCTCCAATTTGATACTAATTAACGTATATATCTTACCATCAAAACACATCTTTTGTCAATAGGAAAGATTAAAATATTATACTATTTTTCCATTAAAATGTATCCGTCTTTGTCAAATATGACAAAACGCGCCGGTATTCCGACGCGTTTTGTCCAAATTGGAAATGATTGGATTATTTTGAGAGAGTGACCTGCAGCCTGTCGACGGTTCTTCCGAAAACGCCGGCGTATCCATCCTGACCGGACGACGTTTCGTTGTCATACTGCCACGGATAATAGCCGCCCGAGGTCGGAGATACACGGTATTTCGCCTTATAGTATCCCCTCTCTTTGACGATATCGGCGGGCGTATCATAGTAGATCTCCACCGCGTCGATCTGTCTGCCGGTGCCGGCATAACCGTTCGCGTGATCGGAGATATTATATCCGCTGACATACGGCAGCCATTTGCCGCCCTTGAGATGCACGCGATATCGCACCCTTCCGGCGGTCGCTTTCATCGCAACGTCGGTGATCGGTTTTCCGATAACGCCGGCGTAATCGCTCAGATCGCTGACCTCCGGGTACCATTTGCCACCCGCGCGGACGCGGTACAGCATGTGCGGGGGTATATCCGTCACAGGCGCCGAGGATCCCGAATAATCCGGTCTGCCGGCACAGGATACTACGCTCAGCGAACGTACGCGGCGCATGACCTCGCCGTTATAGGACGAGCCGGTGTTGCCCTCGATTGTCGTCAGCGTACCGTCGGAATTGACCTTTTCGACGACCCCGACATGGTCGCTGACATAGGTTCCGGGAACCATGGCAGACGGCTCGTTGCTCCAGTGGAAGAAAACAACGTCGCCTTTTTTGAATCCGGAGGTGACAAGGCGTTTTCTGTCCTGAAAAGCCTTTGCCTGAACGCCGCAGTTGGCGGTTTTTGTATAGAGCAGCGAGCGTGCGCCCGCTTCGTTGAACACCCACTGGACGAAGGTGACACACCAGTCGTATCCGCTGCCGGATACGACGCCGCCATAGTACCATGTGTTGTATTTACACTTCTTGATATCGGTAGCCTTTACCCCGATCTGGGCGCGGGCTATCTGAATGATCTTATCGGCCGAAGTTGCCAAATGATTCACTGTCCTTTGCTTCGGGCAGGCCGCCGACGCTCATCAGGATCGACAGGATCGCCGAGAGCAGCGACGCCGAGAGTACCTCTGCCCAGCTGACCTCGCTCATCAGCGCCGCGACGCCGATCATGGCGGCGGCAGTCTGGGCAAAGGTTCTGACAGCGCGTATCAGGGCGGCCTTAAGCCAATCGGAGATTTTGATGTGTTTTCTCATGTCCTCACTCCATACTATGCTTATTTTTCTGATTTGACAAAATAATCGTCTTAAATATTGCTCAGCAGCGTTTGGATATTGCCGATCATGGCGTCGATCTCCGCCTTGGTATAAACAGAGCCTGATTTTGCCAATTCCAGATAATTGTTCTCTGTTTTGAGCCCGACGCCGCCCTGACAGGTGAAAAGCTGACCTGTCGGCAGGCCGTCCACATCGGAAATACTGCTCAGCTGCGGTGAAAGCGCCATCTTCGACGAAAGCCCGGCTGCCGTCGCCAACGGGATCCATTCGCTTGTGCCGGAACACATCACCGGCTTTCCGTCATAGGTCTTGCCGAACTGTCCGTTGTAACCGTTCGTAACGCCGGGCTGTACCGTCGACGGGTTGATATAAGCGCTGAGATTCTCCGTCAGATCGGACGCCCTGATCCTGCTGCTGAGCGGCAGGTTCGCGATGGTTGTCGTTTTGTCGACCTTGCCGTCGAGCGCATCATCAAAGTAGGTTCTGATCGCACTGTCCTCATCAAATAAGGAGGAAAGCCGTTCCTCCAGCTCTTCGCGCACGATATACTCCGGGCTGCCGTCGTCTGACAGCTCGGCGCTGTTTGCGATGATAAAATAGTCACGGCTCGTATGCAGAATCACGTCGTCGCTGCCGACGTATTTCAGCTGCGCCATAACAACGCCCGCCTTAAGAAGATGGGACTTTTTGATGCTCCATGTCAGCACAAGATCGCTGCCGCTGAGGGATTTTGTCAGAGGGATCGCCCTGACAGAATCGTCGTCAAACCTCAGACAGAGCGTATAGCAGCCGCTGTCCGCCCCGTGATCGGGCAAAACAAAGGTCTTGCTGTTGCCGAGATTGTCGCCTGCGAATCCGACAAACCGGTCTTCTTCGGGGATGGTCAATTTCCCCGATTGGATCGTAATCATATGATCACCTCCGCTATTGCCGTGAAAATAAAAAAAGTTGCATACGAATATGCAACTTCTCATTGATCGGTTATTTTGTTTTCGGATCGGCTATGCCATGTCCGCCAGTTCGAGAATCAGGCGCTCGGTCTTTTCCCAACCGAGGCAGGGGTCGGTGATCGACTTGCCGTAGACGCCGCCGTCGACGCTCTGACAGCCGTCCTCGATGTAGCTTTCGACCATGAAGCCTTTGACGAGGCGGCGGATCTCGCTGTCATAGCGCCGCGCGTCCATGACCTCTTTGATGATACGCGGCTGTTCAAAGGGATTCTTGCCGGAATTGCTGTGATTGGTATCGATGATACAGGCAGGATTTTTGAACATTCCCGCGGCATAGAGCCTCACCAGATGCATGATGTCCTCAAAATGGTAATTCGGCAGGCTTTCGCCGTGCTTGTTCATATAGCCGCGCAGGATCGCATGGGCATACGGATTGCCCTGCGAATGCACCTCCCATCCGCGATAGAGGAAGGTATGCCCCTTCTGCGCCGCGGTGATGGAATTCATCATGACGCTCAGATCGCCGCCGGTGGGGTTTTTCATGCCGACGGGAACGTCGACGCCGGACGCGACCAGACGATGCTGCTGGTTTTCCACCGATCTGGCGCCGACCGCGACGTAGGCGAGAATATCGTCCAGATAGCGGTGGTTTTCGGGATAGAGCATTTCGTCCGCGCAGGAAAAACCGGTTTCCCTGAGCGCGCGGATGTGCATCGAGCGGATCGCGACGATGCCCTTGAACATATCGGGCTTTTTGTTGGGATCGGGCTGATGGAGCATCCCCTTATATCCCGAACCGGTGGTGCGGGGCTTATTGGTATAGATGCGCGGAACGATGAAGATCTTATCGGCGACCTTGTCCTGCACCTTTCTCAGGCGGCAGATATAGTCCAGTACGCTGTCCTCTTTGTCCGCCGAACACGGACCGATGATCAGCACGATGCGGTCGTCACGTCCCGCAAAAATGTCTTTGAGTTCTTTGTCGCGCTGTTCCACCAGATCGATGAGTTCATCGTCGAGGGGATACATTTTTTTGACTTCCATCGGGATGGTCAGTCGTTTGGTGAATTCCAAGTTCATATTCATATATTACACCTTCCTGAAAAGCCAAAAGGAATCGGGTGAGGGCGAAGCCCTCCCGCAGCTCTTCACTCTTAGTTCTTCACTTTATTAAAGTATGCGCGCCGCTTCGTGCTCAGGCGCATTTTTTCGCGCAGCTCGTCGACTTTGCCGTCGCGGATCATATCGCGCAGCGAGGCGAATTCGTCGAGAAAAATATCCATGTATTTGAGCAGCGAGTCGCGGTTGAGCATGAACAGTTCGCTCCACATCAGGTCGTTGATGTTCGCGATGCGGGTCAGGTCGCGGAAGCTGTCGCCGGTGTAATCGACCAGATGCTCGTTGTCGGAGCAGGTCATCAGCGCGACCGCGATACAGTGGGTCAGCTGAGAGAGGTAGCCGATCATCTCGTCGTGCTCTTCTGGCGAGAGGACGGAGATGCGTGAAAAGCCGAGGATCCTGCCCAGCGAGCCGATCCATCTGATCGCTTTTGCCGTGTTTTTTTCGGTCGGCGTGATGATGAAGTTCGCGCCGCGGAAGATGCCGTCGTCGGAATTCTCGACGCCGTAGACCTCGCGCCCAGCCATCGGATGGGATCCGATGAATTCGACGTCGTCCCTCAGCATATTCTGGATATCATAGACCACACAGCTCTTGACGCCGGTGACGTCTGTCAGCATCGCGCCGGGCTTGAAATACTGCTGGTACTGCTCGATCCAGTTCACGAATACCTTCGGATACAAGCCGAAGATGATCGCGTCCGCAGAGGATACGACCGCTTCGTCGACCTCGGTCGAGCCGTCGTTGATGATATGGTTTTCGAGGGCGTAGTCGATCGCTTCTTTGCGTGTGTCGATCGCGGTGACATGGTAGCCCAGACGCTTTAAGGCGCGGGCATAGCTGCCGCCGATCAGTCCCAAGCCGACGATCAATATTCTTGAATTACTTATCCATTCCATAGGTACAATTTACTCCTGCGTCTTTCAGTTTATCGAAGAAATCGGGGAAGCTTTTATTGACCGCTTCCGCGCCGAGGATCACCCCACCGGTGACGGTCAAAAGCACGGACAGCGCCATCACGATACGGTGGTCGTTGTGACCGTCGAGCGGTTCTGACGGGGCATGGAGCCTGCCCTGATGCACAACGGCGTCGTTCTCCCCGATCGTCATGTCTATGCCGAGCTTTTTCAGCTCTGTTTGCATCGCCGCGGCACGGTCGCTTTCCTTGATCCGCAGCCGTCGCGTGCCGGTGAATGCAGCGCCGCCGTACAATGCCGCTACCGCGAACAATACCGGTCCCAGATCGGGACAATCGGCGATATCAATCGGTGTTTTTTTGGATTTAATATTCTCGAAAAGAATTTTATAGATCCTGTCGCCCTGCAGAGAATCCGCGCGAAGCCCTTCGACGGCGACCGATGAGCCGGCTGCATTCAGCGCCTCAAAAAATGCGGCGTTGGAGCAGTCGCCCTCGACGGTGATATCCGCAGGACTGTAGCTTTGACCGCCTTTGACAAAATAGGAATCGCCGCTTTCGGTGATCTCGAGCCCGAAATCACGCAGGGCGCTGACGGTCATATTGATATACGGTCTGCTTTCGACGGGCGGGATCAGACGGATCTCGCTGTCGCCGTCGAGCAGCGGCAGTGCGAACAGCAGCCCCGATATAAACTGGGAGCTGATATTGCCCGCGACCTCATATACGCCGCTGTGCAGTCTGCCGCACACGGTCAGTCGGCCGGTTGTTTTTTCGAACCGCAGTTTTTGCTCTGCCGCGATTTCTTCATATACGCTAAGCGGGCGATTCAGCAGATACCCGGAGCCGGTCAGGACGCGTTCTTCGCCGCAGAGCAGGCAGATCGGGATAAAGAATCGCAGGGTACTGCCGCATTCGTTACAGGGCAGGACGGCTGTCTTGCCGATCGCGTCGCGGATATCGACGCCGTTTACAGTCGCCGTATCGCCGTCAAGATCGATCCGTGCGCCTAAGGCACGCAGACAGGCGATCGTCGCCTCGACGTCATTGGAATACGCAAGATTGCGAACGACGCTCTCTCCCCTGCTCAGTCCCGCGCAGATCAGCAGGCGATGCGCCATGCTTTTGCTCGGCGGAGCAGTAACGACGCCGTGCGCTTTCGACGGATAGATGGTCGCGTTCACGTCAGTCACCGTTTTTCAGCAGGTCGATCGCGTCGAGATACCCTTGTACCCCGCGGCCGCTGATCGTCGCCCTGCAATAGGCGCGGATGTAGCTGATCCGGCGGAATTCCTCACGCGCGTCCACATCGGAGATATGGACCTCGACAGCGGGGATCTGCACCGCTTTCAGCGCGTCGAGGATGGCGACGCTGGTATGGGTATAGGCGCCGGGATTGATGACGATGCCGTCGATCTCGCCGTACGCTTCCTGTATTTTGTCGACCAGATCGCCTTCGTGGTTGCTCTGGTACAATTCGATTTCGATATTCTTTTTCAGTGCGTATTCAAGGATCATATCGCACAGATCCCGATACGTGACACGGCCGTAGAGCTCCGGTTCGCGGATACCGAGCATATTCAGATTCGGGCCGTTGATAACTAAGATTCTCATATGTTGCTCCAAAAACAATGTCATTCCGGGGTAGATCTGTCCCGACGCCAATCCCCTTCCTTTTGAACCGGTCGGATCGACAGGGGGATTGCCGCGGCTTTCAGAAAAGCCCCGCAATGACTGTGTCTGTTATTCTCCGTTGATGATGCTGTCGGCGACGTCTTCGGGGTCGCAGTCGCCGTCGATGATATAGTCGGCGGTCGCCATATACCGGTCGATCCGCTGCTCATACAGCGCCGTGATCTTTGCCTTTTCATCGGCAAGGGGTCGGTCGTCGGTGGGGATCAGGGATTCAGGCGCACGATCGATGAAAAAGATCTCGCCGTTGCGTCGCAGAGCGTCGACATTCCCGTCACGCAGGATCGCGCCGCCGCCGAGAGAGATGACCTTGCCGCCCTCGGGCGCGAGCTCCTTGATCACCTCGGTCTCAAGGTCGCGGAAATACGCTTCACCGTGTTCGGCAAAGATCCGTTTGATCTCTCCCGCCCGTTCTACGATCAGCGCGTCGGTGTCGATGAAATCCCTGCCGAGCTGTCGGGCGACGATCCTGCCGACAGTGGATTTGCCGCAACCGGGCATACCGGACAGGACTATATTTCTTTTAGAGAAATATATCTCGTCATAAATCTCGTTGGTCAGCTTGACGGCGTCCAGCTCTTTATCCATAAAGTACTCAGCCGCCAGTACCGCCTGTGCGACCAGCATATACAGCCCGCCCGACGCGTTCAGTCCGCGATCGCGGGCTTGCAGCACGAGTTCGGTATTCAGCGGATTGTATACCGCGTCGATCACACCGGACAGGTTCGGGAACCTGCCGGGATCGATCGGATGATCAAATATGTCCGGAAACATCCCGCAGGGGGTAGTGTTGATGATGACGTCCGCGTCGGCATGATCGGCATACGCCTGCTCGTAGGTGATCGAGTCCTCCCGACCGCTGCGGCTGACGCGCAGGATCTCCTTTGCGCCCAGACGCTCGCAGACCGCTTTTGCCGTGCGCGAAGTGCCGCCGGTGCCGAGGATCAGCGCTTTTTTATATTTCAGGTCGACCTCGGTGCGTTCGATCAGCGCGCGCATCCCGCCGAAATCGGTGTTGTACCCATAGAGAACGCCGCCGCGGTTGACGACGGTGTTCACAGCGCCGATTGCCTGCGCTTCGGGCGCGATCTCGTCAAGGTACGGGATGACCGTCTGCTTGTAGGGGATCGTAACGTTGATCGCTTTAAAATTCTTTGAAAGAATAAAACGCTCGACCTCATCGGGTTTTAATTCTAATAAAGAATATTGATAATCGGCTATCTTTTCATGTATTTCTTTGGAGAAGCTATGGGGCAGCCTCTCGCCTATCAATCCGTAGTCCATAATGTCAGTGATGAGTGGTCAGTGTTCCGTCTGAAACATTACCTGACCATGTCTAATTCATAAAATAGTCTGTTCCGAATCTTGTCACGAGCAAATCGGCGATCGCCAAAGCCGCAACGCTGTCGACGACGACCCTTGCGCGGTGGATGATCGCGGGGTCATGTCTGCCCTTCAGCTCCAGTACGGCGTCGTTCCTGCCGAAGAAATCGACGGTCTTCTGCGCTTTGAAGATCGACGGAGTGGGCTTGACCGCGCAGGAGAAGATGATCGGCATACCGTTGGTGATGCCGCCGTTGATACCGCCGTTATGGTTGGTGACGGTTTTTATTTCTTCATCAGAAATATAATAGCTATCATTATATTCGCTTCCTCTGCCGTTGACCATCGCAAACGCGTCGCCGAACTGAACGCCTTTGATCGCGGGAATGCTGAACAGCGCATGAGATAATACGCCCTCGACGGTATCGAACCACGGCTCGCCGACGCCTGCGGGGACGCCGAGGATCGCCGTCTGCAGCACGCCGCCGACCGAATCGCCGTCCGCAGCAGCCGCTTCGATCGCCTCGCGCATTTCTGCGCCCCTGCTGTCGTCGAGGACTGCGAATGCCTTTTCATTCAGCGCGGGGATCTCTTTGCTGAGATCGTCAAACTCCCTGTCCGTAATCCCTGCGCAGGACGCGATATGCGTGCCGATGAGAATGCCCTTCTGCTTGAGCGCAGATAACACGATCGCGCCCGCCGCGACCAATGCCGCGGTGACCCTGCCAGAAAAATGTCCGCCGCCGCGCCAGTCTTCAAAGCCGTGGTATTTCGCGTAGGCGGTATAATCCGCGTGTCCCGGACGCGCCAAGGCGCGGGTCGCGGAATAATCCTTGCTGTGCTGAGAGGTGTTCGGGATCAGGATCGTCAGGGGCGTGCCGGTGGTCTTGCCCTCAAAAACGCCGCTGACGATGCGGTATTCATCCGCTTCGCGCCGTGCGGTGGAGATCTTCCCCGCAGGTCTGCGCAGACTCAGCTGCGCGCGGATATACGCATCGTCAATCACGATTCCCGGCGCAATACCGTCCAGTACCGCGCCGATCATCTCGCCGTGGCTTTCTCCGAACAGCGTCAGAGCAAGATTGCTTCCGAAAGTATTCTTCATCTTACTGCTTTTTGACCATCTCGATCAGCGGGGCAAAATCGCCGAACGGAATGGTTTTCATTTCAAATTGTCCCGGCTCGTTGACAACGGTACAGATAACGGAATTGCCCTGGATCTTTTTATCGTGGATCAGCACTTCGGCGACCGCGTCGACGTCCAGATCGATCTCGGTAGGCAGATGGATGGTTTCCAGCACCTTCAAAAGGCGCGGACGCAGTTCGTCGCTGACCATGGGGATCATTCCCAGCGCAACGCATTCGCCGTGATACAATCCGTTGAGATGCTCAAAGCTTTCGATCGCATGACCGATGGTATGTCCGAAGTTAAGGATCCTTCTCAGACCGGTTTCTTTCTCATCCTGCTCGACAACGCTCTTTTTAACCAAAAGCGCACGCAGAACGATCTCGTCGATATGCGCGGCTACGTTGCCGGTTTCAAATATCTCGAACAGCTCTTTGTCAGAGGTAAGCCCCGCTTTGACCGCTTCTGCAAGGCCGTTGCAGATCTGGCGGGTCGTCAGGGTGTTCAGCAGATCGAGATCGATCACGACCTTCTTCGGCTGATAGAAGGTACCGACCATGTTTTTGATATCGTTGAGGTTGACGCCGTTTTTGCCGCCGATCGAGGAGTCCAGCTGGGACAAAACGGTCGTCGGGATGCTGTAAAAATCGACGCCGCGCATATAGGTTGACGCGACAAATCCCGCGAGATCGCCGACCACGCCGCCGCCGACCGCAACAACGCAGTCACGGCGCGTGAATTCGCGCTCGAGCATCTTTGTCAGGATCGCGCGCATCCATCCCAGTTCCTTGCTGGTCTCGCCCTGCGGCACCGTAAAAACGGTGCTTTCCGCGGCAAAATCCGCGGCCGTATCGGCATACTCCTCGGGTACGCCGTCGTCGGTGACGATCATCACCTTGCGGTTGAGATCAAACAGCTCGCCGACGCGTTTCAGCGCGCCGCGCTCGATAACGATATCATAGCTGTTCTCGCCCAGCTCCATTCTCAATACTTTGCTGTCAGACATACATTTCACCATCTTCCAATAATACTTCTTCGCTATAATGACCGACGACCTTCAGCCTGTCGCAATGCAGGGAGATATGCTTGAGCATATCCGCGCCGTTGCGGCCGGTCTCGTCGCCTTCTGCTTCGATGTAAAAATAGTACTGCCACGCGAGATCCTTCATCGGACGGGATTTCAGCGCGCGCATATTGAATCCGTAACTGCCCAGAACATTCAGCGCCTGCGCCAGTGCGCCGACTTCATTTTTGACCGTGAACATCAGGATAAAGTTGCCGTCCGGCGTGCTGAGCTTGCGGTTCTCCGCACGGGAGAATACCGCAAAGCGGGTGGAATTCATCGCGCTTTCGTTGATGTCGTGGTCGAGGAGCTCCAACCCGTAGATACGCGCGGTCTCGACCGAAGCGATCGCCGCAACGGTGGGATCGCCTGCCTCTTTCACCGCTTTTGCAGCGGCGGCAGTATTGGTGTATTCGACGGTCTTGAGCCCTCTTTTGCGGATATACTCCGCGCACTGTGCCAGCGCCTGCGGATGGCTGACGACCGTTTTGATCGTTTTGAGAGAAGCGCCCGGTACGCCGAGCAGATGCTGGGCGATGCGCAGGGTGTAGATGCCGTTGACGTAGAGCGATCCGTAGAACATCAGGTCCATCACCTGGCCGACCTCGCCGGCATAGCTGTTCTCGACCGGCAGGACGCAGCAGTCGCATTCGCCGTTTTCCACCGCTTCGTATGCGCTGCGGAAATCCCGATACGAGATCCGCTTTCCGTACGGAAAGATCTTTGTCGCGGCGATATTGGCAAAAGCGCCCTCGATACCGCAGTAAGCGATCTTTTCGCCGCTGATAAGGCGCTCCTGGTATTGCTTAGAGATCGCCATCATATCGCCGAGGAACCGGGTATAGTAAGCGCCGATCTCCGGATCCTTGATAAACGCTTTGCTGCGCTCGACGACCGCCTGCTCGCGCGCCGCGTCATAGATCGGCAGACCGTGCTCCTTTTTGTAGGACGCGATGATCTTTGCCGCCTGCATCCGATCTTCAAACAGACGCGCCATTTCTTCATCGGTTTTATTGATCGTTTCTCTCGCTTTTGTCAGTTCATCCATAACCATTCCCCTTTACGGCTGACCATCACGGCAGCCCTTTTTCACTTTACAAAATTAACAAACAAAAGCGGTTCTGTCCGAAAAACAGAACCGCAAATCATCCACTTACAGCGCCTGTTACACACGGACAGTCAGATTCTGAGGAGCACAACAATAAAAGCCCGCATAAAAGCGCGCGTCGGTATCGATAAATCGGGTTGTCTGATTGTGCGATACTAAAAACATGCCGAAGCTCCTTTTCCATGATAGATTTACTATAGCACGTTAAAGCGTAAAAGTCAATAGCAATCCGTTAATTTCTTGACAAAAGAGATTGATCGCGCAGACATTATTCGCCATCGGAATTATACGGACGACATCCGCGCAGATGGGCTTTTTGCGGCGTCATAATATCCGTCATATGCGCCGAAAAACTCGCTTTTCATGCGGTCAATATTGGCGATTAAGGAAAGCGAATTTATTGACAAATATAGGGAATAATGGTACAATACGCATAAGAATGAAATATTGGAATCATTTGAAAGGATGAACTGAAATTGTTTCGATTTCTTGACGCGATCTTCGGCGTCGGTTTTTTGATGACGATCATCAGAAAAATCGACTCCGGTATCAAACGTATCTTTATCTCTTTAATCAAGCCGTTCAATAAAGTCCAGCAAAATAAAATCATTTTCCTCAACTTTACCGGCAATTACGACTGTAACCCCAAGGGTATCTGTGACGGTATCATCGCGGCGGGCTATGACGTCGATCTGGTATGGACGGTCATGAAAAACACCCGTTTGGGACCGATGTTCTTCCCCGAACAGGTTCGTCCCGTTCTCCGCAATTCTTATGTGTTCTTTAAAGAACTCGCAAGCGCAAAGGTCATCGTCGATAACGGTATCAGCACCGCCTTTGTTCGTTATCGCAAGAAGAGGAATCAGGTGCTGATCGAAACATGGCACGGCTCGCTGGGCATCAAGAAGTTCGGCCGTGACGCCAATAACGACAAGAGCTGGCTGCGCAAGGCGGCACGCGAGGGCCGCATGACCGACTATATCATCAGTAACTCCGATATGGAGGATGAGATCTATCGCGAGGATTTCTGGAAAAAGACTCCTATCTGGAAATTCGGTCATCCGCGTAACGACATCCTGTTATGTAAGGATAAAGCAAAGATGGCAGAGCTGGACAAATCCATCCGCCGTCAGTACGATATCCCCATGAACGCAAAGATCTGTATGTATGCGCCGACCTTCCGCGACGATCAGGATCTGCGTCCGTACATGATCGATTACGATCGTCTGCACGAGGCGCTGACAAAGCGTTTCGGCGGCAAGTGGGTCATCCTTGCCCGCTATCATGCGCGTACGAAGAAGTATCTGAAGTTCAACATGTTCCCCAACTATGTCATCAACGCCAGCGGTTATCCCGATATCCAGGATCTGATGGCGATCATCGACGTCGGCATCACCGATTATTCCAGCTGGATCTGCGAATACATGCTGCGCCGCAAACCGGGCTTTACCTTTGCGACGGACGTTGAGAATTATGAAGAGCACGAGCGTACGATGTTCTTCCCGCTGGATTATCTTCCCTTCCCCACATCATCCGATAACGATCAGCTGATCAAGAACATCCTGAACTTTGACGAAGAAAAGTTCGTCAAGCGCTGTGATGAGTTCCTCAAAGAAAAGGGCAGCATCGACGACGGTCATGCGTCCGAGAGAGCTGCGGAAGCGATCCGCAAGATCATCCAGAACGAAATGTAAACACACAATCATCCGGAGCAATCTCCGGCAGTCAATAAAGAAAAGAGGTTTTTCCAATGGTAGTTGCATTACTGACCGCCGCCGGCATCGGCGCGCGTATGGGTCAGGATATCCCCAAGCAGTTTATCCACGTTAACAACAAGCCCCTCATCGTATACACACTGGAGGCATTTGAGCGTCATCCCAGCATCGACGAGATCGTTATCGTCACGCTGCCCAACTGGATGGACGTTGTCAAGGCGTACGCTTCTCAGTTCAATATCACAAAGCTCAAGGCGATCGTTCCCGGCGGCGACACCGGTCAGGAATCAATCCACAACGGTCTGATGGCGATCAAGGAAGCGCACGAAAAAGAGAATCCCATCGTCATGATCCACGACGGCAACCGCTGTCTGGTATCCAGCGAGATCATCAGCAACTCCCTTGCCGTATACAAAAAGCACGGCAGCGCGGTTGCGGCGATTCCCTGTGTCGAGGCTGTCTTCTACAGCCGCGACGGCGGACTGTCCTCCACCACCTCGATCCCGAGAGAGAATCTCTACCGTACCCAGACCCCTCACACCTATGCGCTGGACAAGCTCCTCTGGGCGCATGAGCAGGCGGCAGAGCAGGGAATTGCGAACACCGCCGCTTCCTGTACGCTGATGCAGGCGCTGGGCGAGACGGTCTATTTCTCCAAGGGCGCCGAGAAAAATATGAAGATCACGACCACCGAAGACCTCGACCTGTTTGAGGTTCTTCTCCACACCGAAAGAACGACCTGGTTAAAGTAATATGATTTATAACGACGCATACTGGAAGGACGTTGAGAGGGTCATCCCCCACGTCAAGGACATCAAAAAGCTCTACGGCAAGACCATCCTGATCACCGGCGGCAGCGGACTCATCTGCTCCTGCGTGTGTGACATCATCTACTACCTCAACACCCACGACGACGCGAACATCCGCATTATCCACGCCGCGCGTACCCACGAGGAACCCGCCGACCGTTTTCCGCATATGAAGGAAGGTCCCGACTACGGTTTTGTCTACTATGACGCAACCAAGGCCGAGGGAATCGACGTCGAGGCGGATTACATCATCCACGCCGCGTCCAACGCGAATCCCGCCGCATATGTTGCGGAACCCGTCGAGACCATGGCGGCAAACTTCATCGGTCTGAACAACCTGCTTTCGATGGCGGTCAAAAAAGGCACAAAGCGCGTGCTGTATATCAGCTCCAGCGAGGTTTACGGTCAGAAGGAAGGCATGGAACCGTATTTCGAGAACGACTACGGTTACCTTGATATTCTCAACCAGCGCGCCTCCTACCCCAGCTCCAAGCGCGCGTCCGAGACGCTGTGCGTCGCATACAGCATGGAGTTCGGCATGGATACCGTTATCGCGAGACCCGGACATATCTACGGCCCCGGCGTGACGCCCTTTGATAACCGCGCGACTGCACAGTTCACCCGCAACGCCGTCAAAGGTGAGGACATCGTCATGAAGTCCGCCGGCAGTCAGCTCAGATCCTACTGCTACTCGCTCGACTGTGCGACCGCGCTGCTTGCGATCCTGCTCAGCGGCGAGAGTCAGAACGCCTACAACATCTCGAACCCGAATTCTATCATCACCATCAGCCAGATCGCCAAGTGCATCGCCGACGCAGCCGGGACGCAACTCACCTACGAGAATCCCGACGACGCCGAGGCTGCGGGCTACAACCTGATGAGCAACTCGTCGCTGGACAGCAAAAAGCTGGAGTCCCTCGGATGGGCTGCGGAATTCGGCCCCGAAGAAGGCGCTGACCGCTGTGTCCGATTCTATGGTTAATCGACAATTATTCTAATAAAGAATTATCCCTCCCGATCACGATCGATCGGGAGGGATTTTTTGCTGTATTCTCTCAGTGGACGATCAGCCCATTGCATTCTGATCGGGATCGGTTTTCTGTGTGACTTCTGCGCCGTGCTTGCAGATCAGGCTCGTGATGATGAACATGATTCCCAGACCGATGGAGAACGCATTCGAGAAATCTATTTTGTCCACATCGGGGATCGCGCTCGACATGATCGCATAGGTGATCGCAGCCACAGTCGATGTAGCAGCAGGAATGCAGATCGCAAGGATACCGAGGCGAAGCATTTCCTTAGCGCCGTCAAAGGTAAAGGGAGTGCCGGCGTCGAGTTCATGCTTGAAATAATTTCCGGCGAATTTTGCAAGAACCGCCTCGCCCGCACAGAAGATAACGGCGATCGCCATCGAGGTATAGGCAGTGCCCATGCTGATCCCGGCGTTCGTCTCGACAAGCCCGCGAATGGTCACGCCGCCGATCTTGAACCCGCCGTCGGGGATTACGGCCAGACCGATCATGCCGACGATACAGCCGACAAAGCCGATGATGCTGAAAATAAAAACGATCGTGCTGAGGATCTTACCGATCTTTGATATTGTCTGGATAGTTTTGAGTGTTTTTGTTGTCATGCGTGTTTCCTTCTTTCATTTCGTTTGCTGTGACTCTAGGATAACACCGCAAAACTAAAAATACAACACGTTTACGGTAAGCGGCGATTCTGAACGGGTAAGATGCCGGATCGGCGAGATGAAATGCATGAATCACCGCCGAAGCTGCCGATAGTGTTCCGAACCGACGTTTTTGCACGGCGATCATGCCTGATCAACAAGGATGCTGCCGCTATTTCCACGGGCGGCGCTTTTCCGTCCAGCCTTTTTCTTTCCAGTAGTCGGCGTCCGCCCGGTTCCAGCCGTCCTTTTGGAGCATGCGCATGACGTGGAATATCGCTTTGGTTTTCAGACCGGGCTTTACCTTGCCCTGACGGCGGAGGATCTTTTTCGCGATCTTGTCCGTCGCGGTATCGATCTTCTTTCTCTTCTTTTCATTCACGCCGTTCCAGTCCGTAGCGGCGACGCCGACGCCGATCTTGTAGTTTTTTGCAACGCCCCAGTAAAACAGGCTGTCCGCCATATCCTTGTTGGTCGATTTCATTCCCGCGCCCGCGGCGGTGGAAATGGATACGCCCTGCTTTTTGAACATTTTTTCCTCGGGACGGTGAGCCATCCACCGCCAGCCGTAGTGATCGAGAAACGCTTTCATCGAACCGGTCGCGTGAAAGACATATACAGGGCTTGCCAGAATGATGACGTCCGCTGCGTCTATCGCATCCGTCAGCGGTTTCAGCTTTTCGAAGTGCGGACATTTCGTCTCGCTCTCACAAAAGCACTGCGTGCATCCGAGGCAGAATTCTCCGAAATCCTTCGGCAAAAAGAATTCGGTCAGTTCGCCGCCGATTTTTCCGGCGAGTATCCGCGCGATATGACAGGTCGAACCTTTGTGGTTCTGGCCGTGAATGATCACTGTTTTCATGGGTGTTTTCCTTTCTGCGATCGAATCATCCGAAAAGCCGTCGGCTTTCCGCCGTTGAGATCATCGAATCATTCGCTTCTGACGGTCAATTCGGTCTTTCTGCCGTTGAGCTCGACCTGATGCGCTGCGTCCGGTACATTCTCATAGCCGTCAAATACAAGATCGCATGATCTGCCTTTGTTGTAAACATTGACGCGCGCATCCTTGGTGAGATACAGATTTGAAACCGCGTTGAGCTGGTTGACGTCGAGCTGTTCCATCGAACCGTCGTAACGGATCTCCATATCCGTGCCGGAGTTCAGCTCAAGGTGACCCTTGGCGCTGCGGATATTGACGATGTGCGCCTTACCGTCGAACTCGATATGCTTCGGCTCGGCAAAATCATGGATCGTAAGGATCTCCGCGTCTCCGGACAGCTCGATCTTATCGGCAAACGCCAGCGGCAGGATGACATTGACGGTCAGGTATTGTTTTGCTTCCTGCTTTGTCATAGGCTTTCCGGTCTCCTCGCGCACATATTTTTTATCGGGACGGATCTTTACGACGGCAAGATCGTTCCCCCTGCCGTTCTCAAGACGGACTTTTGCGAGATGATACGCCTTATCCGGCAGGTCGGTTCTGATTTCCACGGCAATCTTCTCAAAGTCGCCCGCGGTAATGTTCAGTTCTTTGACGCAGTCGCAGCTGATCTCAAAATCGCTTTCGCCGAAAACGTCGAATTCGGTGCGGCTGACATTGTCGCGCCCGGTGACGTCGCCGTCGCTCAGCAGCTGGTCATAACTGATATCAAATACCTGCGCGATGGCCTTGAGGTTGCCGATGTCCGGCTGACCCGCGCCGGATTCCCATTTGGTGATCGCCTGACGCGATACGTTCAGCTTTTCGGCAAGCTGTTCCTGAGTAAGATTGTTCTGCTTTCTGAGATTTTTGATTGTTTCGTTCAACATGGTGTTGACCTCCTTCGTTGATGGTGGCTCCATCATACCGCATCCGTTAAGGTAGCGCAATCAAAACAAGTTGACATTATGGGGTTATTTATGCTACGTATCGTAGCATTTCACTGTTTATCCCACTTTAGCACACTTTTTTGTAAAATGCAACAGTAAAGCTCCCCTTTCGGGGAGCTTTCGTATTCGATCACGTAAGCGGTTGATTGATCGGATAAGCGATCGGAGTTCCTGCTACATATTTCTGGATCAGCGAAGCGTCAAAAATCGTGATCACTCCGTCGCCGTCAACATCTGCCGCCTGATCATTGAAACTTGGCAGAGGCATACTCGCGATGTGCTTCTGGATCGCCGAGGCGTCGAAAATATTCACGACACCGTCGCCGTCGACGTCCCCGAGCAGCGCGCCGGGTGTTTTATCCGGCAGCGCCGGGAAGGTATAGGTTACGGTGCAGGTTGCGAGATCTTCATCCGGCACGACAGAAGCGCTTTCACCGTTGACAGAAGCAGTCAATGTCTCTGAGATGATGTGATCATCATCCGCGCTGACCGTCACGGTTACCGCGTATACCTTGCCTGCTTCAAACACCGCGCCCTGTTCCATCTGAACGGGAGTATCATTTTCGATAACGCTCCATTTCACGCCGTCGATACGGACGCCGTCGGTATCGGTCTGCGCCCGATCGATCGGCGTTTCGTCCGATGCAGGAGCGGTAACGGTAAGTGCGATACTCCCGATCGCCTGACGCGGATCCTCAAGCGGTGCAAACGTATAGCTGACAGTAGCGGTCAAGCCGTCTTCGGCGACCTTCACAACGGCGTTCGCGTCGTTGATCTCAGCAGTCGCATCAGCGGTGATGCGATACCCTTCTTCTGCGGCTACGCTGACAGTAGCGGTATATGCGGTATCCGCATCGAAAGTCCCGCCCTCTGACAATCCGCTCCAGCTGACACCGGAAACAGTGATTCCTTCGGTAGTTGTCTGAGCCTCAGTCGCAGGAGCCGCATGGAATGCGGGAGGCGTCAGGGAGAGGTTCAGCTCGCTGAGATCTGTATAGGTGACCTCAAGCGCATCATAATCATAAAAGATCATGGGATTTCTGGTATCGGGTTTATTGTATTCAAACTTAGCCGTCCTGCCGTTGATCGTTCCGCCTGCAGTACCGGTCTGGCTGAAATAGAAGCGATAGCCCTGTTTGGGAGTCAGATAAGCACAAACCTCATAAGCATGACCGCCCTTGAATGTTTCATCGGGCGTGATGCGTCTGCCTTCGGTGGTATCATACCATGCGATGCCGTGGGTCCATGTACCGTCCTCAAAGGAAAAATCGTCGATCTGGTATTGGTTTGCATAAGCCGAAGGGACAGTCGCTTCATAAGAGGGCTTCTTGCCTGCTACGGGATCGGTGACATTCAATTCCACCTTTTTGATCACGGTATCGTTGTCGGTCATCTCATAAAACTCTCTGTTATATTTGGTCGCATACCGCTCGGCAGAGGATCCTTTGTAGCCGACGATTATTGTCTTTTCCGGTATCGAATCGGCTCCGAACGTATCGTTTTCCAGAACGCACATTCTCGAAAAGAACACGATCGCCTGGATTTGGCTGTTCTTGAAAGCGCCCATCGCCAAAAACAAATCGGGCGATGTCTCGACGATACTCAACACCAAGTTATTCGCAAAAGCCTCTTTGCCTATCACCTGAACGCTGCTGATATTGACTTCCTGCATTTCCAGACAGTTTTTGAATCCATAATCCGAGATGGTCATCAGGTTTTTGCAATCGATTTTTTCAAGCAAAAAGCAATCCATAAACGCGGCTTCGTCAACGAACTCCGTTTTTTCACCAAGCGTCAGCTTTTTGAGGCTCTTGCAGGCGCGAAAAGCCTGCTTGCTGATTTCTTCGACGTTATCCGGAATCACAAGCTCTCCGCCGATGCGATCACAGCCGAAAAAAGCTTCCTCTCCGATCGTTTCCAGATTCTTCGGCAGCGTCAGGGATCTCAGACCGGTACAAAACGCAAAAGCACTCACGCCGATGGATTTCACGGAATCTGCAATTGAAAGTTGTTTGAGGGAGGTTGCATACGCAAACGATCGATCACCGATATGCGTGACGCCGTCTTCAATAATAATGGTTTCGATATCATACATCAGAAAAGGAGGCTGACTCTTTTCAGAATAATCCGCCATCGCTCCATGGCCGGAGATGCGCATTGTCTTGTCAGATGAGATGTATTTCCATGTACAGTCACCGGTCGTACCGGAATCGTCGCCGGTCGCGGCAATCCACTTCTGAGCGGCAGATACCGATATACCCGAAACAGATACCAACATCAACACAGTTAATATGATACAAATGATCTTCTTCATCACAAAGCCTCCTCGAGAAAGCGATCTGCTTTTATAATGCAGTCATTATAACACTAAGCGTCATAATATGCAAGTATTATTCCAAATAAGAAGTAAACCGCCTTGATAAAACACAAGGCGGTATAGTAAAAAAGAATCTCATTATCAGATAAGGTTAACATAGAAATAGAACTCATTATCAGATGTTGGCATCTTCCTATCTTCCCGGGCCGTCGCCAGCCAAGTATCTTCGGCACTACAGGGCTTAACTTCCGTGTTCGGGATGGGAACGGGTGGACCCCCT
>CADBOO010000094.1 GCA_902796225.1 uncultured Ruminococcus sp. | reverse complement strand
TGCGCGTGCGCGTCAAAAATGTTGTGTAACATACATAAACCTCAAAGGGAGGAGCAGCGCATCGTTGCTCCTCCCAATTCCTAATTCCTCATTACTAATTCCTAATTATACCAGTGAACCGCCCGGCTTGATCTCGTCGTCGATGATCACGACGCGCAGCTTGCCGTCAAACTCTGCGGAAAGGATCATGCCCTGACTCTCGATCCCCATCATTTTGCGGGGCGCGAGGTTGGCGACAAAGGCGAGATTCTTGCCGACCAATTCGTCCGGCTCGTAGTATTCCGCGATACCGGAGAGGATCGTGCGCTCGCCGAAGCCGTCGTCGAGGGTGAACTTCAAGAGCTTCTTGGACTTCTTCACCTTTTCGCAGGCGAGGACTTTACCGACGCGCATCTCGACCTTTTCGAAGTCGTCAAAGACGATCTCGTCCTTGTGCGGAGCGATCTCGACCGCAGGTTTCTCCTGAGGAGCGCTGTTCTTGATGATCGCGTTGAGGGCGTCGATCTCCTTCTCGACGTCGATACGCGGGAAGATCGCCTCGCCGCGGTGAACGGTGATATCGAGCGGCAATACGCCGAATTTGTCCGCATTGTCGTATGTCGCATAATCCGCCGCGCCGATCTGCTCGAACACCTTCGGCATGGTGGTCGGCATGAACGCAGACAGCAGAGTCGATGCGATACGGATGCTCTCGAGCAGGTTGTAGAGAACGGTCGCAAGGCGCGCCTTTTTGCTCTCGTCCTTACCGAGGATCCACGGGGTGGTCTCGTCGATGTATTTATTCGCGCGGGATATGACCTTGAAGATCTCCTCGAGCGCGAGGTTGAGCTGGGTGTTTTCGACATACTCGTCGACCTTGGCTTTCAGCGCGGTCGCGGTCGCGATCAGGTCGGCGTCAAAGTCGCCCTCTTCCCTATCCGTCGGCAGCGTGCCGCCGAAGTACTTGTCGATCATCGCGACGGTGCGGCTGACAAGGTTGCCAAGACCGTTTGCAAGGTCGCTGTTGATGCGGTTGATCATGATCTCGTTCGAGAACGAGCTGTCCGCGCCGAGAGCCATCTCGCGCATGATGTGGTAGCGGATCGCATCGACGCCGTAGCGCTCGCCGAGAATGAACGGATCGACGACGTTGCCCAGCGACTTACTCATCTTCTGACCGTTGAAGGTGATCCAGCCATGCACGGCGAGGTGCTTCGGAAGCGGCTGCTCGAGCGCCATCAGCATCGCCGGCCAGATGATCGCGTGGAAGCGCATGATATCCTTGGCGACCATGTGGACGTCGGCAGGCCAGAATTTGTTGTAATCGTCAAACGCGCCGTTCTCGTAGCCCAGCGCGGTGATGTAGTTCGACAGCGCGTCGATCCAGACATAGACGACGTGCTTGGAATCAAAGGTCACGGGTACGCCCCACGAAAAGCTGGTGCGCGATACACAGAGATCCTCCAGCCCATACGTTTTGTTGCCGTTTTCGTCAACGGAGGGCTGCAGGAAGTTGTTGACCAGCTCGACAGCGCGGGTCTTCGGGCGCAGATAGTCCGTCTCGGTGAGCAGCTTTTCGATGCGCTCGGCAAAAGGAGCCATCTTCATGAAATAGGCTTCCTCGGCGGCTTCGATGACGTCGCGTCCGCAGTCGGGGCATTTGCCGTCGACCAGCTGGGATTCTGTCCAAAAGCTCTCGCACGGGGTGCAGTATTTGCCCTTGTACTCGCCCTTGTAGATATAACCGCGATCGTACAGCTCCTTGAAGATCTTCTGCACCGACTCGACATGATAGTCGTCGGTGGTGCGGATATAGCGGTCATAGCTGATGTTCATGTACTCCCAGAGCTTTTTGAAGATCGCGACGATCTCGTCGACGTACTGCTTGGGAGTAACGCCCTGCTCCTTTGCCTTTTCCTCGATCTTCTGACCGTGTTCGTCGGTACCGGTGAGGAACATCACGTCGTAGCCCTGCATGCGCTTATAGCGCGCGATGGAGTCGCACGCGACGGTGGTATAGGTATGCCCGATATGAGGATTGCCCGAGGGGTAATAAATCGGGGTCGTAATGTAGAATGTCTTTTTCTCACACATATTGATCACCTTCCGTGGTAATGATTGCATATTCGCAGATATAGTTAGTATATCACAGTTTTTTGCGATATGCAATACGAAAAAACGGACGCGTGAAAGCGTCCGTTCAGTCAGTATAAACGGTCAGCCGCCGCTTTTGGGAGCGCCTCCGGACGAGCCGCCTTTCGCAGCGGAAACGGATTCCAGCTTTGCGTTAACGATGATCTCGGTATCGAAATCGTCAAATTCGATCAGGTCTTTTTCGGTAAAGATATCCTTGACCTTATTGTATTCCTCCGCATAGAACGCATCCATTCTGCCGTCCATCGGGAACGTCATATAGGCATTATTCAAGCTGTGGACGGGATAAGGCTGATCGTTCTCATCCAGATCATAGGCATAGAACTTTCGCCGAACCTG
>CADBOO010000093.1 GCA_902796225.1 uncultured Ruminococcus sp. | reverse complement strand
TATAGAATTTTGTTATCTCCTCGCGCAGTTCCCTGAAACCGCGGTTCGGGGTATACCATGTACGTCCTTTTTCCAGCGATTGGATACCCGCCTGACGGACGTGCCAAGGGGTCTGGAAATCAGGTTCACCGACCGACAGCGAGATAACGTCCTCCATCTCATTGACGATGTCGAAAAACCGCCGGATGCCCGAGGGCTTTACCGTGCGGATCGACTCCGTCAGCTTATCGGTATAGTTCATCAGAATACCATTTCCCTTCTGTCTTTCTTGTCGATATCGACCAGAGAAACGCCGTTTTCTTTGTATCTCTTCAGCATGAAGTGGGTCGCGGTAGAGAGGATGCCGTTCATCGCTGCAAGCTGCTTTGCGACAAAGGCGGAAACATCCTGGATCGTGCGGCCCTTGACGGTCAGCAGCAGATCATATGCGCCCGCCATCAGATAGACGGACTCGACCTCGTCATACCCGAGAAGACTCTCGGCAAATTCGTCGAAGCCCTTCTGCAGCTGCGGCGCGACCTTCAGTTCGATCAGCGCGACAACGCCCGATTCGGGGACGGCGTCCCAATTGACCACCGCGCGATAACCGCGGATGATGCCGTTCTTCTCGTACTCCTTGATCTGTGCGGCGATATAATCCTCCGGCTCGCCGAGGATCATCGAAAGCTCCGCGTTGGTCAGGGATGAATTCTCTGATAAAAGCTGCAATAATTTGTCCATAATTACCTCCAAATCTTATGTCATCTGCAAGACGGGCTGTACGTTCATCGACAGGCTGTCGATGCATATCGCCGCGGCTATACAGAACAGGTCTCTTTCATCCATTTCTACCGTCAGCGTCAGAGTGCGCTTAGCAAAATCCTTACTCACAACGCAGACGACGCTGTTGTCCGCATCGAGGATATCATAGTTGCCCGCCACGACGTCGCCGCGCGCAATAAAGCTGATGCCGTGGAACCGCACCGAGGCTATATCGCCTCCCAGCGCAATATTCAGCCGGACCGTCTCGGCGCCGACCTTGATCGTATACGCTGACAGGGTGTTGAAGCCCAGCCGACGGATCCTGCAGACAAGCGCATCGCTTTTGTCGCGTATCTGCATGATCTCCCCGGAGGGTGTATGTCTTCCGCGCACGACATACTTCGGCTCGCCTTTTTCGTCAAAGACCTCGAAGCGCGCGTTCAGCCCGCCGGTATCCCTTTTTACAAATAATCTCACAATTATCACCTACGTTATTGTGATACAGCAACAGGGTAAAAATACATTTCAGGTAATGATTGTTCTTATGTTTGTATCGTTACAACAGTGTCCGGCGGAATTTTTTGCCGAACAGCGTAAAGGTCTTTATCGGATGATCGGGCTCTTTTTTGTTCAAAAAACACGACGCGTAGCCCAAAATCAGCCAGAACGTCAGGACCATAAAGGTCAGGTTGTACAGGATCGTGATCTCTACCATCGCAAACGCCATATAAGCGCACAGGAATGCGAACATGCACGGCAGCGAGCTGTCGGCCATATCGCCGCCGCTGAGCACATATCGGATCAGCCGCAAAAAGAATCTGACGAGAAAGACAGCGAAAAGAGTGAATCCCAACAATCCGGCGCTGACAAGAATCATGATATATCCGTTGTGGAAATCCGTGAGCAAGGTTGCAAAGACGCCGTATTTTCCGGAGAACTTGACGCCGTGCTCAAACATCGTTTCGCCGATCTCATTGATACTGGCTCTACCGACGCCGGTGACGGGGCTGACGGTAAACATCTCCGCCGCCTGTTTCCACAGGGTAAACCTGCCGGAATCGACGTTGGTATTCTTGTGCTCAAAGGTCACGACCTTTTCATCGGAAGGCTCTGCCTCTTCCATGACATGAACGGTGCCGGTCATCCGCACGACCTCTGAGAATCCGAGCTGGACGACATGGCGCACGAACAGCAGCGACGTGACGATAAAGACGCCGGATAACAGCGACGCGAGTGATTTTTTGACGATCTTGCCGAAATCCAGCTTTTCCTTGTGCTCAAAGATCTTGTAGAAGCAGTAGACGACCGCGTAGCCGATCGCAAGGATCATCGATGCGTTTGAATCACACAGCAGCAGCGAGATCGCGTTGACCGTGATACACGAGCCAAGCCAGATACGGCTGACGCGCTTGCGGCCGGAGATCTCGATGAAATCCTTTTTTGTCAGCGCGTGACAGCAAAAGATACCGAATACGGAAATATACCCGAGGTAGTTCGGGTTCATGTACATACCTGTGAAGCGGTTCTCAAAGATGATAAAGCCGATATGGAACACCTCGACCCTGATCCCCGCCATCAGACACGCCAGTCCGATCACGCCCAGCACAGTTGTCGCATAGACAATAAAGCTGCATATGGAATAAAACTCGCGGCGGAAATTGAGGTGCTTTTCGGTATGCACGCCGTAAAAGATAAAGAAGCATATCGCCGCGTGGAGGATCATCACCGCGTTGTAGGCGTTCGTCAGCCAATGACTGCTGATATGGAAGATCAGCGTGAACACCGTTGATATCAAAAACAGGATCAGCCACAATCCGTGCCTGGTCTTAAGCGCGGTATGCTTTTTGATCTCATTATAAACAACCAGAAACGCCCCCCAAAAGAACATCACCGCCAATCCCGCGTACGCAGGGATCAACAGCAGGGTGATGTTGCAGAAAAAGAGGCAGATAATATAGCAGCGTCTGAACAGCGAGGTATCCAGTACGGCAGCCTTGAAACGACTCATCGCAATACTCCTTTACCGGCAGAAGCCGGCAGAATCAAAAGACGTTTTTGATCGTAGAAAACATCAGCCTGATATCGCCGAAAAAGCTGAATTCGGAAAGGTATTCCAGATTGTACTTCATCTTTTCTGGCAGGATTTTTTCCATGTAGACGCGGTCGACCTCGTCGGGATCGCTGATGCTGCCGATGATCTCATCCTCGTCCTTATAGCGGATCGACGCCAATGAGGTGATGCCCGCGGGCATGAGCAGCGTCGCCGTCATTTCGGGCGTATAGCGATCGACAAAACGCGGAACCTCGGGACGGGTACCGACAAAGCTCATCTTGCCGGACAGCACATGAAAGATCTGCGGCAGCTCGTCCAGCCGGAACTTTCTGAGCTTCGCGCCGACCTTTGTCACGCGGCTGTCGTTGGCGGATGTGACCAGCGCTCCCGCTTTATCGGCGCCGACCGTCATCGTGCGGAACTTAAGGATCATAAAGTGCTTATTGTAGGTCGTCACGCGCTCCTGCCGATAGAATACCGGCCCTTTTGACGTCAGCTTGACGATCACCGAGATCACCGCCATCGGGATCAGCAGGATCACCAGCATGATCAGCGCGATCAGGATATCCGTCAGCCGCTTGAAAAAGATGCTGGCGCGCTTTTTTGCCAGTATATCGTAATATGTACGCACGGAATCGTTCTGCAATTCCGGCGGCAGTTTTTCGAAGGATCTGAAGAACATAATACCCTCCAAATACAACAGCGGGCAATAAGCCCTATGTCGCCAGTATATATTCTTGATCATTATACTATATTCGTATGTTTTTTTCAATATCCTAGCGAAAAATAGCAAAAAATAATCCCATGATGAGATGCCCGGAAAACTTATCGGCGTCGTCCTTGTCCCTGCAGCGATCATCGCCGTCTGCACGATCATGACCACGACCCGTATCTACCGCCTGATCACCGGACTTGAAGCTCAGACGACCCGACCCCTTTCATCAATACCCGATCCCGGAGCGCCCGTGAAAACGGAGCTTTTTGTCAAAAATCGCGGTGTGAAATCAATCAGGATAATAATAAACCAAAAAAATGTGCAAAGACTGATAATAAGCTAATATTTGCTATTGACTTCGGGGTTTTTTGAGAGTAAAATGAAGTTAGAAAACAAAAGGAGTTATGAATGGATAACGATTTCAAGCCCGATCTCATCACCCTGATCGACGAACAGAATGTCGAGCATAATTTTGAGATCCTTGACACGATAGAAAATGACAAAGGCGTTTTCTATGCGCTGTATCCCGTGTTTGAAAACGCGGAGGATGCGGTAGAGGATACCGGCGAGTATTACATCATGGAGGTCATCGAGGAAGACGGCGAGGAACAGCTTGCCGAGGTCGATGACGAGGAGCTTCTCGATGAGCTTGCCGCTGTATTTGAAAAGCATTTTGAAGAGCTGTTCGACGACCCGGACGTCGACGCTTGAGGCCCACCGGCTGAAAACTGAATAACTCAGGCACTATCCTGCCTGACGCGCGTATCGGTCACAAATAACCCTACACTTTTTAAATCGGGAGCTTAGCTCC
>CADBOO010000092.1 GCA_902796225.1 uncultured Ruminococcus sp. | reverse complement strand
TTCGATGTATATTTCCACGGGGACAACTATTCGGTAACGGTTCCGATTCCCGAAGGAATGGTTCTGATCCCCACCTTTACCGAAAAACAACAGCCTACCGATCCGCCTACGGATCCTCCCACAGACGCTCCTACCGATCCGCCTACGGATCCTCCGACAGTCGCTCCTACCGATCCGCCTACGGATCCTCCGACAGTCGCTCCTACCGATCCTCCTACGGATCCTCCGACAGTCGCTCCTACCGATCCGCCCACCAATCCTCCGACAGACGCTCCCACAGACGCTCCTACCGAGCCTCCCACAGATGCGCCTACCGATCCGCCTACCGATCCTCCCACAGAGAAGCCTACCGATCCGTCTGAGCCTGAGCACGGCATCCGCACCTACGACGAGCTTGTCGCGTTTGCCGCAAAGGTAAACGGCGGCGCTTATGATGCGGACGCGTATCTCGAGAAAAACATCGTCGCTCCCGAAGACGCGATCTGGCCGCAGGGCATCGGTACCGAAGCGCATCCCTATACCGGCACATTCGACGGAAAGGGCTATGTCATCATCGGACTGACCATCGACACCGATAAAAACGGCGGCTTGTTCGATTCGATCGGCGAAGGCGGCGTCGTCAAAGATCTGCATCTCCTCGACGTCACCTTCAAAAAGCGCGCTCAGAACGCCGGCGGCATCGCGGCGATCAACAGCGGCACCATCGACCACTGCACCAGCGGCCTGAACCTTTCGGGCAGAACCAAGATCACCCTGCCCTCCGGAAAAAAGATCACTCCCGCCGACTACAATTCCTACATCGACGGCGAAAAAAGCGGCGGCATCGCCGGCGTGAACAAGGGCGTCATCACCGGCTCCCGCAGCGGTGCGGCGGCATACGGCGTCACCTGCGGCGGCATCGCCGGCGAGAATGAGGGCAGAATCTACGGCTGCGCCAACAACGGCGCGATCGGCTCGACCTCCGTTTCCTGCACGACCTCAGGCGGTATCGCCGGCGTCAACAGCGGCTCGATCGAAAGCTCCTACAACTCCGGCAAGGTCAACTGCGGCAGCCCGAATCATCAGGGACTTATCGCGGGCGACTCCGGCTCCGCAGACGTCCATAGCGTATTCTACAACAACGTTAATAATATTCAGGCGGTGGGTCCCGAGTCAGTGGCGATCGACAAATCCAACATGTTGGTTGAGAACTCCGATATGCTCGAGCCTGCGTTCGTCAATATGCTGAACGAAGTCACCGATGATACGATCACATGGCGTCAGACAGTATTTGGCAACACCTACTTCAATCAGGGATATCCGACCATAGAAGGCAGGTATCTGTATCAGAGAACACAGAACCTTATGAACAATATCACCGTCAGCGGCGTGATGCACCGCAGCATGTGCCTGAGTTCCACCGCACTCTCTGCTGACAGCGATGAATACAAGGCGCTGGCCGAACAGGGCAAGATCATCGACGCATACAGCTTTGTGACCACCGATGAAAGCGGCGGCTATGTGCCCTCCGAACTCTGGAGCGCCGGCAGCTTCCGTCTGAGCATTCCCGTCAACGGTAATGACATTATCCTGATCATCGAAAACACCGACGGCGAGATTACTACCATTGATCCCGACAGAGTCGAGAACGGCGTTGCGGAATTCTCTGTTGCCGACGTCAGCTGCTTCGCGGTCGCGAAGGCTCCCGATCTTCTCGGCGACGCCGACGGCGACGGCAGCGTTACGATCCTCGATGCAACCGCGATCCAGCGCCGACTGGCCGGTTTGCAGGTCGACGGCTTCAACGAAAAGGCTGCCGACGCGGATGGAGACGGCAATGTCACCATCATCGATGCGACCTTTATCCAGCGCTGGCTGGCTGACATTCCCTCCAACGATAATATCGGTCAGCCGATCGTATGATCGCCGATAAGGAGATGACAGCGTGTCAAATCAAACGAAGAAGCAGAAGAAAAAAGCGATACCGATCATAGCGGCGATCCTGCTGGTCGCCGCAGCGGCGGTGCTGACGCTCATCCTTACCGGCGCGTTCAAACAGAATACGGAAAACGAGCCTGACGATCACAAAGGCGTTACCGGCTATATCTCAGACGACTGGGACCCCAACGTAGAGGAAACGATCGGTGAACCGAAAAAAGGTACGCAGATCCCCGGCTATTCCTCTGCAGAAATGAAAGCAGGGGAGACCTCTCTTCATCTGAGTATCGGTAATCCCAAGGAAAACTCGGTCGGGATGTTTGCGACTCTGAAGCTTGCCGACGGTACCGTTCTCTACGAATCCCCGCTTTTGAAGCCCGGACAGGGCTTGACCGAAATACCGCTCAGCAGGACGCTCGAAAAAGGAACCTATGACGCGATGGTCGTCTATCAGTGCGTGTTGCTTGACGAAGAAAACACCCCGCTCAACGCAGCGGAATCGGGCTTTACCCTCTATGTGAATTAACGCTGAAAACTCAGCGGATTTCAATAATACTATTTTGAAAGGAAGATAACCCATGAAAGCAAAAAGACTTATTTCTCTTGCAATTGCGGCGTTACTGCTCGTAATGACCGCAGTATCCGTCTCGGCGGCTACACTGACCGACCAGGAGCCGGGCGGTGACACCGAGGTCAAGGCGCACATCAGCGGCGGCAATCCTCCCGGCGAGGTCAGCTACATCATCACGATCCCTGATGTTGTCGACTTCGGCGAGCTGACGCAGCCGACAGAAAATGTGGACGACTACAAGGATGTTACCTACACGGTTACAGCAACCAAGATCGAAGGTCTTGATCCCGCGACACAGCAGGTCTCTGTCTATGTCAGAGATCAGAACGCAACGGCGAACTCCAATCAGGATTTCAAAATCACCAACAAGTCGGACCCCTCCGTTTCATTCATGTATGAAGTATATAGATCCGAGTCGATCAACCCGGTTGATCTGATCAGCGGCAACGGCTATGTCGGTACCGTCGGGTGGTTCCTCTACGGCTTCACCGTGCAGGGAGAGTCCCTCACCGGTACGCTCCATCTGAATCAGGCGCAGCTCTATGGCCGCGATATCACCGATCTTGTCGGCGAATACAGCGGCTACATGGTATTCTACAGCGCGGTACAAAATCTGTAAACCGGCTAATCCGATCATAAAAAACAGTGTTACCTGAAAGGGTAAACAGTATGAAAAATTGCATATTGAAGGGCTTGTGTGTGATTTTCATACTGCTCACCCTGATGGTAATGATGATTCCTGTGTCCTTTGCGGAACAGGACGGTCACGGCGGTTCTACCGAGGTGATCGCCCATGTGGATCCTCCTGCAGAAACACAGCCGCAGACAGAAAGTTCCGCCGAGCCCTCTGACCAACCCGTGACGCCTGCGGATTCACATCCCGTGCAGACCGGTGATACAGTGGCGTGGCTTGTATTGCTGATCCTGCTGCTGTCTGCCGTACTGCTCCTGATTCTGCGGCTGAAAATCAGAAAACAAAAGGAATGAGGTAACTGTATGACTGTGTTATTTATAATTCTGGGCGCTCTGATGGTGATTTGCGGCGCCTCATGTATGTTCACCCCGCTGATCACCTTTATGGACGCCGGATACTTTATCGTGATCATGGTCGCGGTCTACGGCGTTATCGGTATCGTTAAGTCGATCTCCGAGAAGCGCTTCGGCGTAGATTTTGCGTTCAGCATCCTGAGCGTAATCTTCGGCGTATCAGTGCTGTTCTTCCCAAAGCTGATGCTCCTGACCGACGGTCTGATGATTTATTTTACCGCCGCGTGGTTTGTACTGCAGGGAATCGTATCCGTGTATATGGCCCTGACGCTTACAAAGGCGACCGGCTCAAAGCTGTGGATATTCCAGCTGATTTTCGGAATCCTCGGCGTCCTGCTCGGATGTTACTCCTTTTTCCATCCGATGCTCGTCGCGATATCGATCGGCTTCCTGATCGGCTTCTACTTTATCGAAACCGGCTTTGCCATGATTTTCGGCGCATCCGCGAAAGGTGAATAGTTAAAAAAGTCACAGTAAAAGCTCTGCTGACGCATTAAGTCGGCAGAGCTGTTTTTTCTATATGACAAAAAGAGTCCGAAAGAATCGGACTCTTTTTTGGTGCACCTGACAGGACTTGAACCTGCACCCTTTCGGACCTTTCCTGAATCCAAAGAAAAAACACCTACAGTGGCATTTGGAGTTAAACCAAAACTTCCGTGTTATAAGCACGGCGACCTCGGTCACTATAGCTGTAGATGTTTATGGTGCACCTGACAGGACTTGAACCTGCACCCTTTCGGACTGGAACCTAAATCCAGCGTGTCTGCCAATTCCACCACAGGTGCGAATATAAATTGAAAGTTGGAAATGGAAAATGGAAAATTGCGTTTCAGGGAGAATATAAACCGGAGCGAAGCGACCCTGAATTATCAATTATCCATTTTCAATTTTCCATTGTAACGTCACCAAGGTGACGTCAGAGAATTACGCTTTACTTGACTTTGTTATCGAGGCTTTGTATCGCGGATCGTTATCTGTCGGCGGCGCTTTTTTGATGGCTTTTCGGAGGATTACTCTTTCCGAGTATCACGCGTAATCCCGTTTTGGAAATGATAAGACTGCACACGGTGAGAAAAGCAACGATGAGCACCAGAATGATTGCATAATGCAGCAGGATGAAGAGATTGTCATAAGATATGTGAACGACTGCGCACCCTACTATCAGGATTTTCTCGGCGATAGGCAGCATAATGACTTCATGCCACGCCAGATACAGGATCGAATTCTCGCCGATGTACCGGATCAGCCTGAACGTAGCCAACTTCGAAACAGCAATGATAAATCCGATTCCGGCAAAGGCGGATATGAAGGTGATAGGGACGATGCCGTAATCGTTGCTGAACATATTGAACCAATCGCCGCCGAGCTGAGCGTTTAACACGCACATGGCGATGTTGATCGCGAGAGAAGCTAACAGAAAGAGGATCAGATCCTGCTTATTTTCGAGAATCGTATGAATGCGCTCACGGTGCTTTTTTACATAGTAGCCCGCGAAAAAGAACGGGAACGCCATCATGCAGACGTCCAGATTCCAGAACAGCGGACGACCGCCCAGGTGATAATACAGCGTTCCGGCTGCGGGCAGCACGATGGAAACGATAGCCAGAATGAGATCGGATTTTATCAGCTTTTTCAGCAGATAGAAAACCAGACTCAACAGAAACAGGCAGGTGAGAAACCATATGGTCCAGAGTCTGCGCTGAAGGAGAAATTTCAGGACGAGATCTAACCCGGATTGTACTGTCAGCGTATGGCTCTTAAAATCCCATAACATCTGGAACAGTATCATGGGGATCCCCAGACAGAAATACGGCACGATGATTCCTTTGACTTTCTTTTTCAGAAATGTCTTGAAGCAGTCGTATTCCTTGAATACATAGCCGGACAGGAAGAAAAACAAAGGCATGTGAAACGAAAAGAACCAGGTTTTGAAGAACGCAAATTCTCCGAAGTCGCCGATATGTCCGAGAATAACGAAGAGCATACCGTAGCCTTTTGCCATGTCTATCCAGTTGATGCGTTTAGCGGTCTGAGGCATCCATCATCACTCTTTCTTATAATTGCGCAAACATATCAGAAAGCTATACACATTGAATATCGCGATCTAAGCGCTTTATTAAATGCTTGTCCGATTTTTGTATTATATAATTCTTATAAAGAATAATCCGGCATCTCGTGATCGTAGTGCCGATACATGCATATTATACGCAATCCGCTGAGAATTGTCAATAACGGAGGTCGGCGTCGATCCTGTGGATCGGAACTGACTGTCGGTATTATGTTGAGCATAATGCCCCTTTTGCCCGCCAGAGAACAGGCGGGCTATTTTATGCCGCAAATATTTATAAAAAGTCACTCGAAAACTATTGACAGTCATGTGAACCTGTGATATAATCAAATAAACTCGAGAAAGGAGAGGTGATCGACATGAACCCGCCGGATCGGAACGGTATATCAAAACGATCGGCTTTTTCGGCATATCTGCAGCTGATAGAGGCGGCGGACGGGCTGACGCTCAGTCAGGTCTGTGCGCTTTCGTCGCTGGAGCCGTCGACGATCCAGAACTGGATCAAGCGCGGCTTTGTCCCGCATCCGCAGCAGAAAAAATACCGAGAGCGCCATATCGCGCGGATCCTTTTGATCGCATCGCTGAGGGATTCGATGCAGATTGACAGCATCGGTGCGCTGATGACTTACATCAACGGTAACGCCGACGACGAGCAGGACGATATCATTTCCGACGTAGCGCTGTACGATATTTTTGATAGAGTCGTCACGTCGGCAGCGGGTATTCATCCGACACAGCAGGGGATAAAGGAGCAGACGCAGAAGATCCTCGCCGAATACATGCCGCCCTCGCCCGAACGGGATCGACTGACAGATGCGCTGATCGTGATGGCGATCGCCTGCATCGCAGGTCAGTATAAAAAAGAAGCCAAAAAACTGTATTCAAATCTTTTTAAGGAGGAAAACCATGGATAATAAAGTAACCGTTATCCCGAATATCAAGTGGAAGAAGATAGTCATTCCCGTTGTGATCATTTTGGTCGTCGCCGTGCTCGGATTCAATTCCGTTACGATCGTTCCGGCAGGTCACACCGGCGTTGTCACGACCTTCGGCAAGGTCAACGAAGGCGTGATGCAGGAGGGCATCCATTTCAAAATACCGTTTGTACAGGACGTCGTCATGATCGATAACCGCATCCAGAAGCTGGAGGTCAATACCGAGGCGTTTTCTAAAGACCTGCAAAGCGTCAAAACGATGCTGGCGATCAACTATCGCGTCGATACCTCCAAGAGCTATAGCATCTATAAGAATATCGGCGCAGATTACGAGAATGTTTTGGTTGTGCCCGCGGTCAATGAGGTGCTCAAAGCGATCACCGCGACCTATACCGCAGAGGAAAGCGTAACCAATCGTCAGCTGATTTCGGACGGGTTGGTCACCGGACTGAACAAAAAGCTGAACGATATCGGATTGTATGTGACCGACGTCAACATCATCGACTTTGACTTCTCCGACGCTTTCATCACCGCAATCGAAGAAAAGCAGGTTGCCCAGCAAAAACTGCTGAAGGCTGAGACCGAGAAAAAGACAGCGATCACCAATGCCGAGGCAGAAGCCGAAGCCAAAAAGATCCGCGCGAAAGGCGAGGCGGAATCAAACAAAACGATTGCCGCATCACTGACGCAGGAGATCCTCGAATACAAAAAGATCGATAAGTGGAACGGCGAGCTGCCCAAGGTCAGCGGCGGTTCCGGAACGATCATCGATATCGGGATGCAGGAATCAGCTACCGAAGCAAAATCCGATAAATGATTTGATTTTCGAATGCATATACTAATCCGGAAAGGATAGCAGAGATGGAAAACAATCAAAGAGATTTTATGAAAAACCGTCCGCTTGTCGACAAAGCGAACCAGTACAAAGATGTTTACGGTTCCCAGATGAAGTCGACCCGCACGACGGTCACAGCCACGCTGCTGATCCTGATGACCGCTCTGGTCATCATCGCGTGGATCTACGGCAATTATTTATGGATGGGCTTTTTCTCGCCGGTACTGATCGGACTGATCATCTCGCTGTTTATCGGCAGACGCGCAGATAAATACAATTCGCCCGTCAAACCCGAGGATAGCCCCGAGGCAATCTTCAAGGAACATGAGGAATGAGGTGAACCCATGAGTCAAGTTACCGTTATCTGGCTGGTCGTCGCCGTGGTCATGGCGATCGTAGAAGCCTCGACCGTCCAGCTGGTCTCTATCTGGTTTGCGATCGGCGCGGCAGCGGGGTGCATTACCTCGATCTTCACCGACAGCCTGACGATCCAGCTGATCGTATTCGCGGTCGTATCGGCGCTCGCGCTGGTGATCACCCGGCCGCTGGTCAAACGCATCAAGGTCAAAAAGGCAGAAGCGACCAACTCCGACCGCTATATCGGCAAGACGGGCGTTGTGATCGAAACGATCGATAACGCCGCCGCAAAAGGTCTGGTCAAGGTCGGCGGCGCCACATGGTCGGCAAGATCGCTCGACGGCGAACCGATCGAAAAAGGCGCATCCGTGACCGTCGCCGCCATCGAAGGCGTCAAGCTGATGGTTAAACAATAAGCAGTCATTGTAAAGCCCGTAGGGCTGCGGCAATCCCGCAAAAGCAGGTCCTTTCTTCGGAACAGGATTTCCTGCCCGGTGAATTCCCGCGGGGCGGAAGCCCCGTGAATGACGATACAACTACCAATAAATATTTGAAAGGAAAAACTATGAACGCACTGTATATCGTACTGGGCATTATTGCTCTTCTCATCATCATCGTGATCGCACGCAACATCAAGATCGTCCCGCAGGCGCACGCCTATGTGATCGAGCGCCTTGGCGCCTACAGCCAGACATGGGGAACAGGTCTGCACATCAAAGTTCCCTTCATCGACCGCATCTCCAAGCGCGTATCGCTGAAAGAACAGGTCGTCGACTTCCCGCCCCAGCCGGTCATCACCCGCGACAACGTCACCATGCAGATCGACACCGTCGTCTATTTTGAGATCACCGACCCCAAGCTCTATACCTACGGCGTGGAACGTCCCCTGTCCGCGATCGAGAATCTGACCGCCACCACACTCCGTAACATCATCGGCGACCTCGAGCTCGACTCGACCCTCACCTCGCGCGATACCATCAACGACAAGATCCGCATCATCCTCGACGAAGCTACCGACGCGTGGGGCATCAAGGTCATCCGCGTTGAGCTGAAGAACATCCTGCCTCCCCGCGAGATCCAGGATGCGATGGAAAAGCAGATGAAGGCAGAGCGTGAGCGACGCGCCCGCATCCTCGATGCAGAAGGCGAGAAGCGTTCTCAGATCCTCGTAGCCGAAGGTCTGAAAGAATCCGCGATCCTGAAAGCGGACGCCGTCAAAGAGACCAAGATCCGTGAAGCCGACGGTGAAGCGCAGGCGATCCTCGCCGTCCAGAGAGCATATGCCGACGCGCTGAAGATGCTCAGCGAGGCGAATCCCTCCGAAAAGGTCATCGCCCTCAAGTCTCTTGAGGCATTACAGAAGGTAGCCGACGGCAAGGCGACCAAGCTGATCATCCCCTCGGATATGCAGAACATCGCCGGACTCGCGACCTCGGTCAAGGAACTGGTCACAGACGTCAAAGAATAATTCTATATCAGAAAAATAAGCAAAGAAAGGGCAGTCGTTTCGACTGCATTCCTTCAAAAAGTAAGATGATACTGCAAACAGCCTGCCAAATCGGCAGGCTGTTTTGGTTACAGGTGTATCAAATTGTTATAATTCTTTATTCGAATAATAATGCTTCATTTGCTCGTCTGCCTGTGACGCGGCGTTCATCAGCGCCATCACGCAGATCCCGAGAAAACCTCCGATCATCAAGCCTATCAGGAATCCAACCATGCTTTCACCTCTGTTTTCAATATGTTGTATCCGGATCACACGACCACTATATATAGTATGTGCCCTGTAACAATGCTTTAATCATTTTGTTTTGTTTTTTCATATCGGGAATTAACAGTATCAAAAACTGTTGTATAATTCTAAATACCGAAATAAGATTAAAAAATTGTAACCGATAATTTGTGTTTTGTTACTTGCAAACCACAATATCTTGTGCTACAATTCTAATTGCATTCA
>CADBOO010000091.1 GCA_902796225.1 uncultured Ruminococcus sp. | reverse complement strand
GTGCACCCAGGGTCGCGGCACCTTCACCTTCACCTTCGAGCGCTACGAGGACGCTCCCGCTCAGGTAGCCCAGAAGGTCATCGAAGCTGCAAAAGCCGACGAATAAGATTTGTACGGGTTTTCCCGATACATATAAGCCTTTATAGACGAACACCCTGCTTACCGGCAGGGTGTTTTTGTTTGATAGGGAATGACAAGAAAACTTTGCAAAATTTTGCAAAACCTCTTGACAAGTAAACTTGTCAGTGTTATTATTATGACAATAAAACTTGGCACACACAAACGCGGTTTATCATTATCGATAAACCGGCACTGTCAAAAGGAGTTGATATCATGAATAAGGAAGATATTCTGGCGAAGGCACAGAATGAAAACAAGGGCAGGGACTATGCCGATATCGAAGCGCAGAAAAGCGGTACCCGCGCCGCATATTTCGTCGCCGTACTGCTGGTGATCATCGTCGATCTGGTCAATGGCTTCGTTCTGGGTAATGTGAACCGCGGCATGGATTTTGTACTGTTCACGATGGCATTTGTGGCGTTTCTGACAAAGTATCTCAAGCTGCGCAAGCGCCACGAATTGTTCGTTGCGATCATGTGGGGCTTACTGGCGCTGATGATGCTGGTATTGTGGATCCTTCAGCTGTGCGGGGTGATGGCGTAATGGATACCGAATTGATCCTGAAAAACAATCTTGCCGCGATCCGCAAAGAAAAAGGACTTTCTCAGGCGGAGCTGGCAAAGATCGTCGGCGTGTCCCGCAACACCATCAGCTCGATCGAGACCGGTCAGTTCAACCCGACCGCCAAGCTCGCGCTGATCCTCTGCGTCGCGCTGGATAAAAAATTCGAAGACCTGTTCTATTTTTGAAGGTGATATCATGAAAACAGCCATCGTCTACTATTCCATGAGCGGCAATACGGCTCAGACCGCCGAAAAAATCGCCGCCGGGATCGGCGCGGACCTGATCCGTATCGATCCCGTTAAGGAATACCCGTCCAAGGGCTTCCGCAAATTTTTCTGGGGCGGCAAAAGCGCCGTTATGGGCGAGACTCCCGCGCTGCAGCCGTACCGATTCGACGGCAGCTACGATCGCATCATTTTCGGCAGCCCCGTCTGGGCGAGCACGTTCGCTCCGCCGATCAGAACCTTTATCGACGACAATCGACAATTGCTGGACGGCAAATCGATCGCCGCATTCTTCTGTTCCTCGGGCGGCGGCACAGAGAAAGCATACGCCAAACTCAGACAGTGTTTAGAGGTCGACGTGCTCGAAGCACAGCTGGATCTGATCGACCCAATAGCAAAGCCGTCCCCCGAAAACGAGCAAAAGATCAAAACCTTCTGTGATCGGCTGAAAGCAAGATCGTGACATAAAAAAGCCCTCTCAAACCGAGAGGGCTTTACCATATTAATTGCACATTTTATCCCGCCGTTGCAGAGGCGTCAGCAAATGGCTTATATCTCAAAAGGCGGAAAACAGACACTTCGTGTCATCTGATAATCATGCTCTTGCCGGTCATTTCGGCGGGCTGTTCGATGCCCATGATGTCCAGCATGGTCGGCGCGATATCCGCAAGCACGCCGCCCGCACGCAGCTCCTTGCATTCGTCATAACCGACGACGCAGAAGGGTACGGGATTGGTGGTATGCGCGGTAAAGGGAGTGCCGTCCTTGTCGATCATGCGGTCTGCGTTGCCGTGGTCGGCGGTGATACAGGTCACGCCGCCCATTTCTGCGATCGCATCGGTGACCTTTTTCACGCCCCAGTCGACCGCTTCGACAGCCTTGACTGCCGCCTCAAATACGCCGGTGTGACCGACCATATCGCAGTTGGCGAAGTTCAGGATGACCATATCGTACTTGCCGCTCTTGATCGCCTCGACGCACTTCTCGGTGACCTCATAGGCGCTCATGTGCGGCTGCAGGTCATAGGTCGCGACAGCGGGCGATTTGACGAGGATGCGATCCTCGCCGTCATACTGCTTTTCCACGCCGCCGTTGTAGAAGAAGGTGACGTGCGCATATTTCTCGGTCTCAGCGATCCTCAGCTGGGTCTTGCCGAGCTTGCTCATGTATTCACCCATGGTGTTGGTGAGCTTCTGGGGCTTGAACGCGATCTCTACATTCGGCATGGTCGCGTCATACTGCGTCATGCAGACGTAGGTGAGGGGGAAGAAGCCGTTTCTGCGTTCAAATCCGCTGAAATCCGGATCGACCAGCGTGCGGGTGATCTCACGCGCGCGGTCGGGACGGAAGTTGTAGAAGATGACCGAGTCGCCTTCCTTGACGGTATCGCCGCCGGCGATGACCGCGGGGATCATGAACTCATCGGTGACGCCGTTGTCATAGGAATGCTGTACCGCCTCGACGGGATCGGTCTCGTCGATACCTTCGCCGTAGACGATCGCGGAGTACGCGCGCTCAACGCGCTCCCAGCGGTTGTCACGGTCCATCGCGTAGTAACGACCCATGACGGTCGCGATCCTGCCGACGCCGATCTCCTCGCATTTTGCGACGGCGTTGGCGACATATTCTTTCGCGCTGCTGGGCGGGACGTCTCTGCCGTCGAGGAACGCGTGGATGAATACTTTCTCGAGTCCCTTGCGCTTCGCAAGCTCCAGGATACCGTACAGATGGGTGTCGTGGCTGTGAACGCCGCCGGGGGAGAGCAGACCGAAGAGGTGCAGCGACTTGTCGTTCGCGATCGCGTTATCGACCGCTTTGCACAGGACTTCATTCTCGAAGAAATCGCCGTCCTCGATCGCCTTGGTGATGCGGGTCAGCTCCTGATAGACGATGCGTCCCGCGCCGATATTGGTATGACCGACCTCGCTGTTGCCCATCTGACCGTCCGGCAGACCTACGTCCATGCCTGAAGCGGCAATAAGTCCCCACGGATTTGTGGAAAGAATATTTTCAAGATTCGGCTTATTTGCAGTGCGTATAGCATTGCCGTAATTTGTTCCGATACCGAAGCCGTCCAGTATCATAAGTACCAAAGGTTTTTTCAT
>CADBOO010000090.1 GCA_902796225.1 uncultured Ruminococcus sp. | reverse complement strand
TACAATACCATGGGTGATGATATGTACCGCGCTTTACTGGTCGAGGATGACCCGCATATCCGTGAGATGATATGCGATCATTTTTATGAAAAAAGCAAAAACACCCTCCTTGTCGATACCGCTGAAAACGGTCAGGAGGGTGTAGAAAAGGCGTATGAGAACGCTTATGATATTCTGATACTGGACGTCATGCTGCCCGAGATGGACGGCTTTGAGATCTGTCGTGAGGTCAGAAGATGCAGCGATGTACCGATCATCTTCCTGACGGCGCGCGTCGCCGAGGAGGATATGCTGCGCGGCTACGCTCTCGGCTGCGATGATTATGTAACAAAGCCGTTCCCTTTGTCGGTGCTGTATGAAAAGGTGAACGCGCTGATCAAGCGCTCCAAAGGCTTAGTCCGCTCAGGATTACTGACAGCAGGCGGGATCACCGTGAACCCCAACAACGGCAAGGTGTTCTCCGATGATGAGGAAGTGAAGCTCACCGCAAGAGAGTATTCTATCCTGAAAATGCTCCTCGAGAGCAAAGGAGCGGTCGTCAGCCGTGAGACCATCCTCGTTAAGCTGTGGGGCTATGATACCGATTTCGATGACCGAGTGTTGGATAACCACATCCGCAATCTCAGAAAGGTACTGGGCGATAACGGAAAACTGATCAAAACCGTTGTCCGCAGAGGATACAAGATCGAGGATAAATAATGGAGAAGAAGCTCAAAAAGCAACGTCGAAAACTCATTATAAAAATCTCAGCCATCCTTATCGCGGTATGGCTGGTGATTTCCTACGCCTATTCCGTACTTGCCTTCTTTTCGGAGAAGGACAGGGAGTACCAGAATGCGCAGATCGCTTTTTCCATGTGGCAAAGGAATATGGAACCATACGTCACCAATCCTGTTCTGTTTATGGACTATGCCCACGTAACCGCAGCAGTCAACGATCAGTCAAAAGAAGCGTCGTCTTCGGATGTTGCATTTGAATATGATCATAATGTCAACATAGTAGTCAAAGAACAGGAAAGCAAGCAAGAATATGATTCCGACGACATTATCAATATCAACTTTACCGCCGAAACAGATGACCCCGAGTATCGTGAGACGTATTATGGTTTTATCAGCTACAGCCGATTCAGAAAAGCTATGACGGATGCGCAATATGATAAAATCCTGTCTTATCTCGATAATCAACCGGAGGGGATGTATTATTACGAGCTGTTGTGTACCGAGTTTTATCAAAACAGCTCGGACGAACTGATCCCTAAGCAGGTGCAGATCGTCTCGACCAAAGATGTGCATAAATGGTATGTGCAGGATGAGGCCGTTGAGACCTTTGACCTTGATCCGACCGGAATAGACAGACTTACTCTGTATCATATATCTTATTTACAGCGCAACGAAATACCGGAAGTTTTCATTCGTCATACCTTCGGCAGTAACAATCTAAGGGCAACCGCGCAACAGTTAGTGCAGGAAAAGGTTGAAGAGATGAGAGCGAACGGCCTGTATGCCGATGATTATATCGGGCTGTTGCAGGTGAATTCTTTTGAATATATCTACTACGATGCGAATACCTTTTCCACACGATCAATCAATACGTCATTTTCCCCAGCAGAGGAGGATGTGGGCAATGAGCCTGTCTCAGTCTATCTCACCAACGATAAGGAATACGTTGTCTATTACGTTCAGCGATTTAATGTGTTGGAGGGGTGTATCGGGAATATCCTGACAGCGACGGGAGTATTGCTCCTGTTCTTCCTGATCATCGGCATCATCCTCACCGTGATGATGTGGCGCACTCTGAAAATGCAGATCGTAGAAGAACAAAAGCGCCGCGACATGACCAACGCCCTCGCCCATGACATCAAGACCCCGCTGTTTATCCTCTCCGGCTACGCAGGAAACCTGAAAGAAAATGTGCAGACTGAGAAGCGTGATCATTACGCGGATGTGATCGTAAAGCAAACCGAAGAGGTCAACCGTCGCGTCAACCGTATGCTGGAACTCAGCAAGCTCGATTCCCCGAATCTCAAACTGAATAAGACGGACTTTGATCTGGTTGAACTGACCGCCGAAATCCTCAGTAATTACGAAGTGCTCCCCGATGGAAAGTCGATCGACTTCACCGTCGATACTCCCGATGGAAAATGTACCATCACTGCTGACCGTGATCTAATGAAACGCGCTATCGAAAACCTTGTTGATAATGCGGTGAAGTACGCTGATAATGGCACCGTGATAAAGGTCGTTGCCGGTAAAGAAGGCGTCGTCATTACAAACCGCTGTGCAAATGCGAAAGGATTAGCTATCAGGAGCAGTGAATCTAATTCTAACCTCAAAGAATACTACAACACAAAATGGAAATATAAACATATACAATCAGGATTCGGTTTACCAATTACCGAATCTATCATGGCACTACACAAGTTCAAATTATTAAAGTATCAAGATAAGGATTTGATAACATTTGAAATAAAAATATAAACAGAAAGTGGCATTTTAATCAAGCCATAATCCTACACACTCCATGGCGGTTTTCTCTCCGTATTATCGATTGCGGAATCCTCGCTAACCACTTTTTGCTAAGATTGTTATTGCCGTAATAGGCGTCGAAGTTAGCGACAGGCAAGACGACCCAATCGGTGTCATCGGGTTTATTGGCGAAATAATAGCGGATCAGTTCGGCAACAACCTCTTTCGGCACACCGCAGGTATCTGCTGCTTCAAGCTGGCTGATTACCGTCTCAGGCAATGGATATTCTTCCGCTCTGAGTGCGCCCGCTTCCAGAGCGTCTGCAATGATGTCATCAAAACGGAGTGTCCATGCTCCCTTCGTATTGAGTGCAAAGATCGGCACTTGCAGCTGACGCACTCTCTTTTTCCATTGAGCAGTAAAGCCCGCAGAGAGAATCTCACACTTTTTGTATGCGGATTTGCTAACCTTATCGGGATTCGCTTTTACAAACCGAATAACACTTTTTATATGGCAGTAAAACCATCCTTTACCGTTTTCATCTACCAGCTCCGGGAAGTCGGCGGACAACTTACGAAAGTCCACCGGCGGATCGGAGCTTTTCTTTTTGTCCGGAACACTGCACCATGCACACAGTGCTTTACGAGCCATATCAATTCTGTCATATGGATTTCCGTCAAGGACAGCTCCGTATTTGTCGTGAAACAGATAGCCCCTTGCGATTATCGTCAGAATACGACTGAAGCCGGAGAAGTCGGTAATCATGTCAAAGGTGAAACGACCGAGATAGGTGGTGTCGGTTTTGCGGACTGCGGTATAAGTCGGTTGATCGGTGTAGGCTTTGAATTCTGCCCATTCATTAGTCATCGCTTTATCTCCTTGCAATTCTCTAACACTGTCATCGGCATAACTTCCAACGCGAATTGCCGCTCACCGAGAGCGACCGCGCATTTCAGCACTTCACCCAAATCAAATTTTTCTGCACCTTTAATATGAGATGTCATCAGATTTATACAGTTGCAGGCAACCGTTTTACGATAATCTCCCGTTTGATTTGTATTACTAAGCAGGGCGTTCAAATCTTTGCCGTCATCCTGATGTTTAACATGATCGGCGATTTCCTTTGCGCGATACATATCATCGAGGTCACAGATGATGCCGCCGAGAATCCTGTACCCGCTGTGGCGGAAATCACAGAACAACTCACGGTAGTCATAATCAATCATTCCCGAGATAATCTCATAGGTAGCAACCATTCTATCTGAATGTGGTGTAAGATGCCAGTTCGTTTCGGATAGTTTCAATCGCGCCAGCCGGATTCCGTAAGGTGGAATATGATCAAAAGCGCTGTATAACTCGTCGACGGAGTAAAGGTTTTCCTGCCCTCTTGCAAACAGGATTCTTTCGATATCG
>CADBOO010000089.1 GCA_902796225.1 uncultured Ruminococcus sp. | reverse complement strand
TGACAGGATCGTTCACATCGGGGAGGATGAATACGGCAGATTTGTCAAGCTGATCAAAGAGCTGTAGCATCAAATCACCTCAATGATATTTCAAGCAAAAGACAGGGCTTCCCGACGGGAACTCTGTCCTTTTATCATAACCGTGAAAAGCTCCGATGACAGGCGGATTTCCTTGACTTTGCGCAGGCGCTTTGCTACAATGAAATTATGAAAACTGTTATGATAAAAGAGGACATCATTTCACGCAATAATGAGCGTGCGAAGGAAGTCCGAGCCTTAACAAAAGAAAAGAATATTTTTTATATCAATGTGATGTCGTCGCCCGGCGGCGGCAAGACCACTTTGCTCACAAAGCTGATCCCTGCTTTGGGTAACAGCCTGCGTATCGGCGTGATCGAAGCCGACATCGACTCCGACAAGGACGCGGTCACCATCGAGGAGGCGACCGGTGCGCGCACCATCCAAATGCACACCGGCGGCGCCTGTCACATCACCTGTCAGATGAGCTTAGAGGCGCTCCTTTCACTCGGCGTTGACGGGCTCGATGTGATCTTTCTTGAGAACATCGGCAACCTCGTTTGTCCGGCTGAATTCGACACGGGCGCCGACATGAATCTGGTGCTGTTGAGCGTACCCGAGGGGGACGACAAGCCCCTGAAATATCCCTTGATGTTCGAGGTAGCGTCAGCCGTAGCGATCACCAAACTCGACGTCGCGCCGATCTTCGACTTTGACCGTGAAAAAGCGGTGCAGAACATCCGTAAACGCAACGAAAATGCGGATGTGTTCTTTGTGTGCGCCAAAACAGGCGAGGGCATCGCCGAATTAGCGGACTTTCTGCTGAAAAAGATCCGCGAATCGAAACAGTAAACAGGGGGATATGATGCAAGAAGTCAGAACCATTCTGTTATCAAAAAGTGTATTTGAGGACAACGACCGTGCCGCGGACGCGCTGCGTGATCGTCTGCGTGAGAAGGGCGTGTGCTTGATCAATATTATGTCCTCGCCAGGCAGCGGAAAAACAACGCTTCTTATATCGCTGATCCGTCGCCTTTGTGAGAAATACCGCGTCGGCGTGATGGAGGCGGACATCGACTCGGATGTGGACGCACTTACGGTAGCACGTGAGACGGGCTGCCGATCCGTCCAGCTCCACACGGACGGGATGTGCCATCTCGACGCCGGCATGACCGAGCAGGGACTCAGGGAGCTCGGCGACGGGCTCGATCTGATCTTTCTCGAGAACGTCGGCAACCTTGTCTGTCCAGCGGAATATGACACCGGCGCGACCTATAACGTCGTCATCCTGTCCGTTCCCGAGGGCACGGACAAGCCGTTGAAATATCCTCTGGTGTTCGAAAACAGCGATCTGGTCATCATCAGCAAGCTCGACGCACTGCCGTATTTTGATTATGATATCGAGGAATGTAAAAGGAACGTCGGCACAAGGAACGGCAGGGTCGAGGTGATCCCCGTCTCCGCCAAAACCGATGAGAATATGGAACAACTGGAAAAATGGTTTATTAACAAGTTAAACGAGGGGTTAAGCTATGCCGAAACAAAATGAATTTGTTATCAGCAAGTATCAGAACGAAAAGGATTTTCATAAAAATTACGCCAAGCTCGGCAGGAAGATCACGGATGTCGTCAAGCACAAGCTCGGCGGTGTGACCGCGAACGACCCCGAATACTGGGGTCTCAGAGAGATGCTCACGCCCGAGATGGTCGATATGCTCAACAAGATGAAGGTGCGAAAGCACTACACGCTCGACGATCTCATCAAGCTGCATAAGGGCGTCGATCCCAAGCACATCGAAGAGGTCTATGAGCAGATGTCCGTCATCGGTATCATCGAGTACGATTACGGCGACAACTACACCCATAATCTCAAGGACGATCATCCGATCCCCAACGCGCCGAAGATCAAGCGTTATAAGCTGTCGTTCTTTGTCCCCGGCAGCGCGGAGCTGTTCAACTCCTCAGTCGACAGGATCGAGAAGAATCCCGCGGTCACCTCGTTCTTTGAGCGCATGACCTTTATTCCGCTCGCGGGCATCACCCAAATGGTCGCTCCAGGCGGCATGGGCATCGGCATGCACGTTATCCCGGTCGAAAAAGCCATTGACGCTCAGCAGGAGTCGATCTCACTCGAAAAGATCTCCTACTGGCTCGATAAATACGAGGGTCACATCGCCGCCGGTATCTGCTCCTGCCGCGCTTCACGCGCCGTGCTCGGCGACGGCTGTACAGACGATGTGAACGACTGGTGCGTCCAGCTCGGCGATATGGCGGATTATACCGTCGAGACCAACCGCGCGCATTACATCACCAAGGAGCGCGCGCTCGAGATCTTCGAGCTTGCCGAAAAGAACGGCTATGTTCACCAGATCACCAATATCGACGGTGAGAACAAGATCTTCGATATCTGCAACTGCAACGTGCGCATCTGTAACGTGCTGCGCACCAGTATGCTGTTCAATACACCCTATCTCTCGCGCAGTGCCTATACCTCAAAGGTCGACAGAAGCAAGTGTGTAGCCTGCGGCAAATGTGTTGAGATCTGTCCTGCCGGCGCTGTCAAGCTCGGACAGAAGCTGTGCAAGAAGGACGGCACCGAGGTAAAGTACCGTCATTCCATCCTGCCCGATAAGGTGCGCTGGGGCGAGTACGCTTGGGATGAGAACTACCGCGACACGCAGGTCGCGTCCAATACCTTCGACAAGGGCAGCTCGCCCTGCAAGGCGGCTTGTCCTGCTCATGTGCCGATCCAGGCATACCTGGCGCTCGCCAAAGAGGGCAAGTACCGTGAGGCGCTCGCTATGATCAAGACCGAGAATCCCTTCCCGTCTGTCTGCGGCCGCGTCTGCAACAAGCGCTGTGAGGACGCCTGCACCAGAGGCACGATCGATGCTCCCGTCTCCATCGACGCGGTCAAGAAGTTCGTTGCCGATCTAGAGCTTGCCGACAAGGATCGCTATGTTCCCGAAAAGCTCGTGCAGTCCGTTTACGGCAAGTGGGATGAGAAGATCGCCATCATCGGCGGCGGTCCCGCGGGCCTGAGCGCCGCGTACTATCTCGCCGAGATGGGCTACACGCCCACGGTGTTTGAGAAGAACGCCGTCCCCGGCGGTATGCTCACCTACGGCATTCCCAGCTATAAGCTGGAGAAGGACGTTATTGAGGCGGAGATCGACGTACTTCGCAAGCTCGGCGTTGAGATAAAATGCGATGTGAACGTCGGTGAGGACATCACCATCGATCAGCTCCGACGTGAGGGCTACAAGGCGTTCTATATCGCTATCGGCTGTCAGGGCGGCAAGCGTCCCGGCGTAAAGAACGATACTGCCGAGGGTACGGATATCGCCGTATCGTATCTGCGTGAGAGCTTTGAAAAGCGCGAGAACTTTGGTGGCGACGTTGTTGTTGTCGGCGGCGGTAACGTCGCGGTAGACTGCGCGAGAAACGCCCATCGTCTGGGTGCGAACAGCGTCAAGATGTTCGCGCTCGAGAGCCGCGACAGCATGCCTGCGTCTAAGGAGGAGATTGCCGAGACGCTCGAGGAGGATATCGCCATCGAGAACGGTTGGGGACCCAAGGAGGTGCTCACCGACGAGAGCGGCAAGGTCAGCGGTATCGTCTTTAAGCGCTGTACCTCTGTTTATAACGCCGAGGGCAAATTCGCTCCCGTATACGATGAGAATGATACCGTCACCGTGAAGGCTGACAAGATCGTGTTTGCGATCGGTCAGAGCATCGAATGGGGCAAGCTGCTCGACGGCACCAAGGTGGAATTCTGGCACGGCAATTATCCCGTCGCCGATAAGTTCACCTATCAGACCGCCGAAGAGGATATCTTTGTGGGCGGCGACGTCTACACAGGACCTAAGTTCGTGATCGACGCGATTGCCGCGGGTCACGAGGCGGCAGAGAGCCTGCACCGTTTTGTCCGACCGAAGGCGCATATGACCATCGGCAGGAACAAGCGCGCTTATACGCCGCTCGATGTCGACGATATCTCCGTTCCCGATTATGATCACGCCGGTCGTCAGGAAGCCGGTATGGATACAAGCGAAGACCATCGAATCTCCTACAAGGATCTGCACAAGACCCTGACCGAGGAACAGGTGAAGATCGAATCCTCACGCTGTCTGTCCTGCGGCGCTTCCTATGTCGATCCCAACAAGTGTATCGGCTGCGGTCTGTGTACCACCAAGTGTCAGTTCGACGCGATCCACCTGATCCGCGACAACCCCAAGTGTTCTGATATGCGCGTTGCCGAGGACAAGGTCACAGGACTGCTCAAATACCAGACCGCGCGTATCGGCAAGATCATCATGAACGCCGGCTCCGAGGACGCCAAGATCATGCGTGAGAAGCGCAAAGCGTGGAAAAAAGCGCAGAAGGAAAACAAATAATGCATGAGCTTGGTATCGTAGTCAAGGTAATCGAGCAGGTCGATGCTGTCGCCGAGGAGTATAAAGCGGAAAAGATCCTTAAGGTCACCATGGAGGTGGGCGAGGTCAGTACCATCGTGCCAGAGCTCTTCACCGACGCCTTTGACTGGGCAAAGAAAAGGACTCGCTTTGCCGCTGACGCACAGCTCGAGATGATCATCATCGAGGGTCGGACGTACTGCCAAAGCTGCGGCGAGACCTACAAGACCACCGAATTCGGCAAACAGTGTCCGCATTGCGGCGGCAGCGACACCTATCTGCTCACCGGCGATCAGGTGATCATCAAGGATATCGCGGCGGTTTTCGGCGACGAGGATGATACTCAGCCGCAGGAGGGATCCCGGCCATAGCAGAGCTTGGTTGACATTGACAATCATATAAATACAGCCTGATGACTTCTTCTGAAATCATCAGGCTTTTTTGATTTATTCATCTGTTTCCTGCCAAAGTCGCGACACGCAAGTTACGGCTTTGGATATAATACTAATCCATGATAAAAAGGTGCACCAGCCAGATGATCAATCCGATTCGGTAAAAAAGAAAAACTCCGAAGCGGCTGCTTCGGAGTACGGGGATCAAAAATGAATTATGA
>CADBOO010000088.1 GCA_902796225.1 uncultured Ruminococcus sp. | reverse complement strand
GCTTTTGCTGCGCTCTCGTTAAAAATGCCATACTATGGCATTTTTGCCCGCCTTCGGCCGGCTCACTCGCTTCGATTCCCATCATCCCTTTGCTCCATGAAAAAAGGCACCCGTTTGGGTGCCGTTTTTTGGAGCAGATGATGGGAATCGAACCCACACGGTCAGCTTGGAAGGCTGAAGTTCTACCACTAAACTACATCTGCACATATGCTTTACTGTTATCAGTATAGCATATTCATTTTCATTTGTCAATCAGACGTTACTGTTTGCCGTTATCAAAACGGTATATCTGCTGATTGTCGATATCGATCTCCGGGATGATGATCGGCTGGATCCCGCAGTTGGCGGTGATCGTCGTCACCAGCGCCTTCGTATACGGAAACAGCGCTTTGAAGGTATCGGTATGGATCTTCTCCTTCTTAACGTCGGGGTTATACGCAAAGAAACCGACGACGACAACATGGATCATAAAGCTCTTGGGATCTTCCTTATCGTGAACCTCAAGATCGAATTCCGCTTTCGCCATATTCCTGTCTTTGGCATACTGGACGTTGTAGCTGAATTTATTGCCGAGCGATATCTTTGAGCCGTTCTCCTTGGTATTGACAAATTCGATTCTGTCTACTTTATAGCCCTGCAAATTCACATTGACATATGACATAATGATTCTCCCGAAATATCAGTCATCCGCCGACAAACCTGCCGGCGGATGCAAAGTGGCTGGGAAGGCGGGGTTCGAACCCACGAATGACGGAGTCAAAGTCCGTTGCCTTACCGCTTGGCTACTTCCCACCAGCAGAATATAGTATACCATATTTTTATGATATGTCAATCATTCCGATAAAAACAATTATGGGGAGAGTCCGGACTCTCCCCGTGGATTATTTCGCGTCGATCGTCAAACCGTCCTCATTGGCAGATATCGCGATCATAGCAAGCTCGCCTTCGCCGTGCAGGATCATCTGCTCGGTGATCTTATCCTCTACCTCTTTGCGGATCAGATTTCTCAGATCACGTGCGCCGCTCTGTCCGTTGCAGGCTTTCTCTGCAAGATACTTGCAAGCCGCGTCGTCAAAGCCGAACATAATGCCCTTTTCATGCAGACTGTCGATATATTCGGACAGCATCAGGCGGGCGATATCGATATAATTTTCAGGAGTCAGCGACTTAAAGGCGATGATCTCGTCGACTCTTGCGATGAATTCGGGCCTGAGAAACTCTCTGAGTCCCTTCATCACGCGCTCTTTATCCGCTTCATCCTGACTCTTGCCAAAGCCCAGCGCATTCTCTCTGCGGTCGGAGCCGGCGTTCGAGGTCATAACGATAACGGTGTTGGAAAAGTCGACCGTTCTGCCGTGAGCGTCGGTCAGCTTACCTTCGTCAAGGATCTGCAGCAGGATATTCATAACATCCGGATGTGCCTTTTCGATCTCGTCGAACAGCAGTACGGAATACGGTCTGCGGCGCACCTTCTCGGTCACCTGACCCGCCTCGTCATAACCGACGTATCCGGGAGGCGATCCGATGATCTTCGACACGCTGTGCTTTTCCATAAACTCGGACATATCCAGACGGATCAGCGTCTCGGGCGTGTCGAACAATTCCTGCGACAGCACCTTGACCAGTTCGGTTTTACCTACGCCGGTCGGACCGACAAAGATAAATGACGCAGGTCTTCTGCGGGGCGAGATCTGTACGCGCGAGCGCTTGATCGCTTTTGCCAGCGCTTCGACAGCCTCATCCTGACCGATGATCTTTTTCTTAAGATGGTCTTCGATATCCTTGAGCTTCAGCAGCTCGTTTTCGCGGACTCTCGACTGCGGGATGCCCGTCCAGAGTTCGATCACATTGGCGAGATCTTCTTCGGTAACGGCGGCGATCAGCGTAGACTCGTCAAAACCCTCCAGCTGTTCGTCCACTCTTGCCAGCTCCGAGGTGACCTCGGCGAGCTTTTCGTAGTCGACGGTCGCTTCGCCGGAAATCTCTTCCTTTGTCAGCAGCAGCGCCTTTTTTTCATCCGACAGGCTTTCATAGGACTCGCGCTCTTTATTCCTCAGCGAAGCGCAGGCGCACGCCTCGTCAAGCAGATCGATCGCCTTATCGGGCAGGAACCGGTCGGAGATATAGCGCTCGGAGAACACGGTCGCTTTTCTGACAATATCGTCGCTGACCTTTACGTTATGGTGAAGCTCATAATATTCACGGATACCCATCAGGATGTCGATGGTATCACCGATGCTGGGTTCGCCGACCTTAACAGGCTGAAAACGGCGTTCGAGCGCCGAATCTTTCTCAATATACTTGCGGTACTCATTGAAGGTCGTCGCGCCGATAACCTGTATCTCGCCGCGGGAAAGCGCAGGCTTCAGAATATTTGCGGCGTTCATCGTTCCTTCGCTGTCTCCGCCGCCGACGAGGTTATGTACCTCATCGATGAACAGGATAATGTTGCCGGCTTCCTTGACCTCTTTGGTAAGCCCTTTGATACGGCTTTCGTACTGACCGCGGAACTGGGTTCCGGCGATCAGCGCGGTCAGGTCGAGCATCTGGATCTCTTTATCCTTCAGGCGGTGCGGCACCTTGCCCTGCGCGATCCTAAGCGCTAGGCCCTCGGCGATCGCGGTTTTACCGACGCCGGGCTCGCCGATCAGGCAGGGATTGTTTTTGTTGCGGCGCGATAAGATCTGGATCACACGCTCGATCTCTTTTTCTCTGCCGATGATGCGGTCGATCTTACCCTCTCTCGCCTTACAGGTGACGTCCTCGCAGTACAAACCGATGTGCTTGCGATTCTTCTGCTTCTTCTCTTTCGTCTTTTTCTCGTTGTTTGACGATGTATTCTGCGCATTATTGCCGCCGAACATTTTGAAAAAATTCGGAAAAGAAGGCGCGCCTCCGGGAGTAAATCCATCGCCGTCCTCATTCTCGTCAGACGAATCGTTATCACTGTCATCGGACGAAATATTCTGCAGCCCCATGCTCTGCGCCAACTCGGACATATCGCCCATATCGCCCATGTTTTCCATGATAGAATCCATCTGTTCCTGTACGGATTCCAAATCCTCGGGCGAGATACCCATCTTTTTCATGATATCTTCGACGGGCTTGATGCCCAATTCTCTTGCGCATACCAGGCAATAGCCTTTGGGCTGTTCGTCGTCCCTGTTATTGGAAACAAAAACGACAGCGGGTCGTTTCTGACACTTACAGCAAATCATATATCTTCCTCCTTATGAATCATTCAAAGCATCAATTCTCCGTTTTTGAGTCTTGATCCTTATCTTTCTTCTTCATCAGCTTGACATAGATGAAAGCATAATTAATAAATGAAAACAGTTCAAAAGCCAGCGTCACGCACAGCAAAGAGATCGTCAGCGGTCTGTTGACATAACCGAATACCGCCATCAAAACGATCAAGCCTACGGTGATATAAAACAGGACCGTGCCGACCTTGCCGTACCATGCGGACTTAGGCGGGATCATACCGTGCTTGACGACCAGAACGCCGCCGATGATCATCAATAGATCCTTGATGACCATCGCCGCCATCAGCGGAAGCGCCATAGGCTCGATCAGAATGACACAGAATCCGGCCGCAAGCAGCGTCAGCTTATCCGCAAGCGGATCGATGATCTTGCCGAATTCAGACTCCATGTGAAGTTTGCGCGCTATCAGACCGTCAAAACAATCCGATAATCCGGAGATCGCGACAGTGATTGTCGCCGCTACATACATCTTTGCAACAAAGAACGCAACGAACGGCGTGATCAGGATCACTCTGAAAAACGAGATCGCGTTGGGAATCGTCATCAGATCCTTTGTGATCAATTCTTTTTTCTCTGTTTCAGTAAGTTTCACTTCGTTACTCATCATATTTCCTCATCTAAAACCGGTATTTTTGGTTCTATATCGTCAGCCACGACGCAAACAACGAGAAGATATTGCCTGCGTACAGTTTGCTGAAAACAACGGAACTGTTGATCGTCGACTCCTGCAGCAAATAAAAGTCCGTTGATATCTGCGGCACAATAAGCTTGAGCAGGTAGGCAATCATGCACACCAGCAGCAGCGCTTCCATCGCGCCGATAACACCGCCGAGCACCGCATTGATCTGCTTGATAACCGGGATTTTAAAAACCTTCAGAATCAGCGGCATCACGAATTTTCTCAACAAAATATAAAACAAAAAGAAAAGGAAAATCGTGATAAAAAACGACAGGATTCCCGTGACGATCGGCTCGAGCACCGTCTCGGCGGTCTCGCCGGCGTTGGTCGATACGCTTTCGATCGGGTCTGACATTTGGTTGCTGACCCATGATTTAACGCTTTCATCCAATCCCAGTCCCAGTACGTCATAGGAATTGAGATCCAGATTACTCACTGCGTTGTTCATGGTCGTATTGCTGAAATCCGATACATTCGTCACAACCGTATCGTATATCGTCGGCTTCAGGATATTCTGAAAAATCGTTACAGAAAGCCATTTACCGACAAAGGTTGCACCTGTATAAGCCAAAAACGACATCAGCAATGAAGCGAGCGTTCTCGCAGCGCCCTTCTTGACGCCGATTATGATAAACAGAATGAATATCGCCAGTATGATAATATCATAAATCATGGTTTACCTCAAATCTTGACAGCGCTGATCTCGTTGGTATCCAACACATATGCGTCGTCCGTCGTGTATAGTACGATCGCCTGCGGTTCATTCGATGTCTCATACTGCGAAACAGCTTGACCGTTCTTGGAACACAGATAGATCACATCCGGCGTCAGCAGGGCAATCCTTCCTTTGTATGTCGATATGCTCTTGACCAAATATTCGGTCTCAAAGGAATCCGAAACAGTGCCGTCAGTGTTGAAAGAAATGATCTCGCAATTACGACCGTCTCCGGAGCGTGACAGCGAAACGGATGCCGTATCGGTATCGCGGTTGAAACAATAACAGGTCAGAGTTTTGCCGTCATACTTCATCGTATTGACTTCGCCGTTCTTTGTATTAATGGTACTGACAGCGCCGTTGCCGACAGCGCATGCATAGGTGTTGTTGAGATACTGAACATCATAGAAGATGTTGTCGTCGACTTCATCCTGATAAAGCGGCTTATCTTTTGTAAAATCCAGGACATACAGAGACGAAAGCTCAGCGCCGTTGAGCGCCGACAGTCCCGTCACAACTGCGCATTTTCCGTTAGGCGCAAGGCTGACGGACGTCACATAATAATCAGCGAAAGAGTATCCGAAGATCTTTTCGTTCTCTTTATCATAGACCTGCAGCTTTGACAGATAGCCTTTGCTGGTCGTCACCAGCGCATACACGCCGTTATCGTTGATGGCTCCGGTAACGATTCTTTCCTCCGCAGTACCGGAAAACAACATTTTTTCGTAATTATTAATCTGGTATCCCGTTCCGCCGAGACTGTAGATCATCGCGTACTGATCGGACGCTTTCATCACCGGATTGAGAAATCCGTGCTGGGTCGTATACTCCAGTCTGCCGTAATTGTTGACGATCTGCAGCTTGGTGTCGGACGCATAACAGACGTCCTGACCCATCCGGGTAAAGTTGCCGATATCGACGTTCTCTCCCTGGATACTGACGGGGAACTGCTCTTCACTCTTCTGGTTCAGGAGCCCGTACTTGACATAGTTGCGGATATTATGCCACGACAGCTTATTGGTATTGGCAAAGATAAATACCGCACCGAATACAATAAGAAGAATCAGCAAAACGATAATGAACTTCTTTTTGCCGGACTTACCGGATTTTTTAACGGAAGAGCGTTCGCGTTCCTTCAGCGGCATGTCTTCATAGGAAAGCACTTCCCTGTCGGATTTTTCTTCGCGCTTCTTCTGCTTTTTCATCAGCTTATCGAGCTTTTTGGCATTCTTATCTTTAAGCCTCTGATCGCGTTTGAGATCCTTTTCTTTCTCTGCATCATCCTCATGCTTTTCATCAGGCTGTGCAGTTTCATCGGAAAGCGTATTCTCTGAGTTTCTGCTTTCTCTGCTCTTTTTTGAACGCTTCTTCTCTTTTCTTTTTTTTCTGTTTTTGTCAGAAGATCCCGGCATCGGAACGATCTTCGTGTGTTCGTCTGACGATCCGCGCTCGATATTTTCGTTCTCTTCATAGAGCGTATCGATATCCTCAGCCTGATCTTCTTTGATATTCGCCTCATCGAGGTCAAATATCATCGTTTGTTTTTCATCGGAAAAACGATTTCCTTGTTTATCCATATTTTCACCTTTATCACTGTGAATATGTATGCGGAAAGGATCCGCCTTCTTTACTCATAAAACACCTTGTTCAGATACAATCCGCAGGCAGGAGCCGTAGGACCCGCAGCCTTTCTGTTTTCTTCGCGAATGATCCGCGCAAGCTCTCCCTGCGGGATCCTTCCCTGATTGACGGCGAGCAGGGTGCCGACCATGATCCGCACCATGTTATACAAAAAACCGTCTGCCGCCACCGTGAAGGTAACAAGCTCTCCCTCGCGCGCAACGCTGAAATACTTGACCGTACGGACAAAATCTCCTTTTTCGCGTTTATCAAGCGTACAGAACGACGAAAAATCATGCGCTCCGACAAAAGCCTGCGCTTCGCGATTCAACATATCGACGTCCATATCATAGCGGTAATGCAGCGCCATGTCCTGCAAAAAAGGGTTTCTGACGCGGCTGTTCCAGACTTTATAGACGTACTCCTTGCCCTTGCAGGAATAGCGTGCGTGAAAATCATCCGCAACGTCCTCGACCTTCAGCACCGCAACGTCGTCCGGCAGATAGCGGTTCATCGCGAGCATCAGGTGATCGTTCGTGATCGGATGCGCAATCTTCATCGACACACAATACATATTGGCGTGAACGCCGCTGTCGGTACGCGAGCAGCCCTTGATATCCGGACGCTCGTGAATGATCTCAAACAGCGCGTTCTGAAAGACCTCCTGCACCGTCAAAGCGTTCTCCTGGATCTGCCATCCGTGCAGGCGGTTGCCGCGGTATGCGATTGTCAACAGCAGGTTCCTCAGCGGACGCTCAGCAGAAAGATGTTGCATAATACGACTCCGGCGATTGCCAGCAGGCTGACCGCCATGCTGATATAATCGCGTTTCATGAGCTTTAATTGTTTCATTCTGGTACGGCCTTTGCCGCCCTGATAGCAGCGGCATTCCATCGCGACAGCCAGCTCGTAGGCTCGCCTGAACGATGATACGAACAGCGGTACCAGCACCGGGATCAGCGCCTTGACGCGGCTGATCAGACTGCCGCTTTCCATATCGGCGCCGCGGGCTTTCTGCGCCGCCATGATCTTATCGGTCTCTTCGAGCAGCGTCGGCACAAAGCGGAGCGCAATCGTCATCATCATCGCGATCTCATGCACCTTGATATGAAAGATCGTCAACGGCTTCATCAGCCGCTCCAACGCATCGGTCAGATCGTTCGGCGAGGTCGTGAAAGTCAGCACGGAGCTGAACAGGATCAGACATACGATGCGCACACATACGAAAACCGCGTTATGAATGCCCGCCCAGGTGACCTTGAATATCCACCATTCAAAGATCGGCTCGCCCTGACCGTAAAAGAGGTTCAGCAGCGACGTAATCACGACGATGATGATAATGACCTTCAGGCTTTTGAGGTACATTTTGAACGGCACTCTGCTCAAGAGGACAGCTGCGATCACCATCGCGCAGACAATGCCGAGCGACGCATAATTGAAGGTACAGAAGGTCAGCGCGATAAACGCGATCAGGCTGACGATCTTCAGTCTGGGGTCGAGGCGGTGCAATACCGAGTCGCAGGGGAAGTATTGACCGAGAGTAACGTCTCTCATAATCTCCCCTCCTTTTTCAGGAACTCGGTGATCTCCATTACCGCACGATCGACCGTAAGAACGCCTTTACTCAGCGGGAAGCCCGCTTCGATCAGGCTGTCGACGATTGACGTGATCTGCGGCACGCGCAGACCCATGGCGCTCAGTTCGTCACGTCGCGAGAAAACGTTCTGCGCGCTGTCGAACATCTCCAGCTTTGCGTGATTCATTACCATCACGCGGTCGCAGACGGTAGCGACGTCTTCCATCGAATGGGAAACAAGGATAACAGTATTGCCGCGTTCCTTGTGGTAATTATAGATTTGTGAAAGCAGGATGTCCCTGCCGACGGGATCGAGTCCCGCACAGGGTTCATCGAGGATCAGGATATCCGGATCCATCGCGATGACGCCGGCGATAGCGGCGCGGCGTTTTTCGCCGCCGGAGAGATCAAAGGGAGATTTTTCCAGCAGTTCCTGCTTCAGATCGACGAATTTTGCCGCGTCATATACGCGGTTTTCGATCTGCTGTGCATCCAGACCCATGTTAGTCGGGCCGAATGCAATATCTTTCGCGACGGTTTCTTCAAACAGCTGGTATTCGGGATACTGGAACACCAGTCCGACGCGGAACCGGATCGCGCGGATCTCCTTGGGCTTTGACCAGATATTGACGCCGTCAAGCTCGATCGTACCGGCGGTCGGTTTCAGAAGACCGTTGAGCATCTGCACCAGTGTCGATTTACCGGAACCGGTATGACCGATAATGCCGACAAATTCGCCCTGTTCGATATCGAAATCAAGATGATCCACGGCGACATGCTGGGTGGGCATTCCCTGAGAATAGATATATGTCAACCCGCGGGCGGAGAGCAGACTCATGCCAGCACCTCCTTTAAGAGCGCACAGCACTCGTCCTCGAACAGCGGAAGCCGATCGATTTCAACGCCGCAGGCACGCAGCTTGTGGCACAATTCAGTCGCCTGCGGAACATCCAGCCGATGGCGCTTGAGCAGCTCGACCTGCGAAAAGACCTCCTGCGGCGTACCGCTGGTCAAAAGCCTGCCGCTGTCGACCACAAATACTTTATCGGCAGTGACCGCTTCTTCCATATAATGGGTGATCATCACGACGGTGATGCCGTTCTCACGGTTCAGCTTATGGACGGTATCCAGGACTTCCTGCCTGCCCTTCGGATCAAGCATGGCGGTCGGCTCGTCAAGCACGATACAGTCCGGTTTCATCGCGATGATGCCCGCAATAGCGACTCTCTGCTTCTGACCGCCGGAGAGCTTATGCGGCGCCTTCAGACGATACTCATACATATCGACCGCCTTTAAGGCTTCATCGACACGTTCGCGGATCTCCTTGGGCGGGATCCCGAGGTTTTCGGGACCGAATGCGACGTCTTCCTCAACAATGCCTGCGACAAGCTGATTGTCGGGGTTCTGCAGTACCAGACCGACCTTGCGTCGGATCTCGTAGGAAAGCGCTTCGTCGGCGGTATCCATACCGTCGATGTACACCTTGCCCATCGAGGGGATCAGCATCGCGTTGAGATGCTTTGCGACTGTACTTTTTCCGGAGCCGTTATGACCGACGATCGCGACAAAATCGCCCTTTTCGATACTTAGGCTCAGGTCTTCGAGTACATAGTTTTCATTTGTATTTGGTTTTTCATCCTCTTCGCCGTAGCGAAAAAAGAGGTTTTCAATCTTGATAAATTCCATATGCATATCTACCTTTTTGATAAACGCTCCGAAGGAGTCGCTTTCTGTCAGGTTCAGTTATTTTTTCTTACTTTTTCCAGATAACGGTCGACCCGCACGGCATATACAAGCCGCTATCGGTCACCTTCAGCCCGATATCGTCCGAGCTGACAGAGCCGCCGAAGCGCTTTTTGATCAGCATCGACAGCATATATTCCATAACGGAACCGGACAACCCGGTCGTATAGGAGTTGAGCAGGATAAATGCCGGATCATCGGATAAAACATCGGAACATAATTCTACAAAAGAATAAAGTTGTTCCTCCAGCTTCCAGATTTCGCCGGACGGTCCCCTGCCGTAAGAGGGCGGATCCATAATGATCGCGTCATACTTTCGCCCGCGTCGGATCTCCCGCGCGACAAACTTGCCGCAGTCGTCAACGATCCATCTCACCGGCTTATCGCTGACGCCGGATGCTGAAGCATTTTCCTTCGCCCAGGCGACCATGCCCTTCGACGCGTCGACATGACAGACCGCAGCGCCGGCTTTCAGACAGGCGATCGTCGCACATCCGGTGTAGCCGAACAGATTCAGCACGTTCAGCTGCCGGGGTGATCGCCTGATCATATCGGCGGCATAGTCCCAATTGACCGCGTGCTCGGGAAAAACGCCGGTATGCTTGAAGCCCATCGGCTTGACGTTGAACGTAAGATCGCGGTATTTTACCGACCACGAATCGGGTATTTTTTTGTAGATCTGCCACTTTCCGCCGCCGGTATTGCTGCGGACATAGCGGGCGTGCGCGTTGCGCCAGAGAGGATTTTTTCGCTCGGTATTCCAGATGACCTGCGGGTCGGGGCGAATGAGGATGATCTGTCCCCATCGTTCCAGACGCTCTCCCTGCGACGCGTCGATCAATTCATAATCCTTCCAATATTCAGAGCTTCTCATGGTTACTCCAGTCAAAATTTTAGAACATTTGTTTCACGTGAAACGATTTCGGACAGCGGATTCAGTCGTCAAACAAGCTGCCCTGCGCCGCCGCTGTACCAGACGGAACCTGATAGCCGAGGTGCTCATACGCCGCCGCGGTGACGCATCTGCCGCGCGGGGTGCGCGAGAGAAAACCGATCTGCATCAGGTACGGCTCATAAACATCCTCAATGGTGACCGCTTCTTCGCCGATCGCCGCCGCCAGCGTTTCCAGTCCGACAGGACCGCCGCGATAATACTTGATCATCGCCGTCAGCATCCTGCGGTCGTTCTGGTCAAGACCGAGTTCATCGATCTCGAGCTTATCGAGCGCTGTCTGGGCGACTTTCAAATCGATGATACCGTCGCCGATGACCTCGGAAAAGTCGCGGACACGTTTGAGCAGACGATTGGCGATTCGTGGCGTGCCGCGGGATCGCGACGCAAGTTCCAGCGCGCCCTCTTCATCGATGCGGATATTCAGGATCCCGGCGGAGCGGGTAATGATCTTTGCAAGTTCCTCGGGCGTATACATCTCAAGGCGCAATACAACGCCGAAACGGTCCCGAAGCGGCGCGGTCAATTGACCCGCGCGGGTCGTCGCGCCCACCAGCGTGAACCGAGGCAGCGGCAGATGATAGGACGCCGCCATCTGACCTTTGCCGGTGATGATATCGATCGCGAAATCCTCCATCGACGGATACAGGATCTCTTCGACCGCGCGTGACAGGCGGTGGATCTCGTCGATAAACAGCACGTCGCCGGGATTCAGATTGGTCAGCAGCGCGGCAAGGTCGCCGGGCTTTTCGATCGCGGGACCGGAGGTGATGCGGATATTGACGCCCATCTCGTTGGCGATGATGCCCGACAGGGTGGTTTTGCCCAGTCCGGGAGGACCGTACAGCAGCACGTGGTCGAGCGATTCGCCGCGTTTCTTAGCAGCCTCAATAAAGACCTTCAGATTCTCCTTTGCCTTATCCTGTCCGATATACTCGTCCAGCGTTTTAGGTCGCAAAGGATTATCCGAATCCATTGTATCCGACGGAATTTCTGAGGTGTCCATCAGGCGATCCTCATAATCCATCTCAAAATCAGTGTTATACTCCATGGTAGTTTTCCTTTATCAATCGTTCTGTTAAGCCATCTGGCGAAGCGTCGCGGTGATCATTTCCTCGACCGACATATTCGGGTCGAGCCTCGATAAGATCGGCGTGACGTCGGCGGCGGAATAGCCGAATACCGCAAGCGCCGCGACAGCCTTGGATACGTTGCCCGTATCGGCGATAACCGAGCCTTGGCTGACTTCAAAGCCCTCGCTTGAGATGCCCTTGATCTTGTCCTTCAGCTCCAGTACGATGCGTTGGGCAAGCTTCGGCCCGACGCCGTTTGCACGGGTCAGCGTCTTACTGTCGCCGGCAGAAACGCACATCGCGATCTGCTCGGAACTAAGCTCAGAGAGGATCGCCAGCGCGACCTTCGGCCCGACGCCGGTGATCGCGATCAGCATCCGGAAGGTGTTCAGCTCCGATTTGCTCGCAAAGCCGAACAGCTCCATCGCATCCTCGCGAACGTTCATATGGGTGTACAGCATGACTTCCGTATTAAGTTTCAATTGCTTTTGAGTCGTGATCGACGTCTGGACGCGGTAGCCGACGCCGCCGCATTCCACAACTGCGAAGCCCGCTTCCATCAGTATCAGATTGCCTCGTACCGAATAGATCATGTGTCATTCCTTCTTTGCATCAGCAGACGGCGCAGGTCGGTACCAGCCGCCTGGGTATGTGTGATCGCAATTGCAAGCGCATCCGCAGTATCGTCGGGCTTCGGGACTTCTTTGAGGTGCAAAAGCCTTCGTGTCATTTCCATGACCTGCGGTTTTTTTGCCTTGCCGTAGCCGGTGACGGCAGTCTTTACCTGCAGCGGCGTGTATTCATAGACGGGGATCCCCGCCTGACGCGCAGCAAGGATGATCACCCCGCGCGCCTGTGCGACCTGAATGCCTGTGGTGATATTCGTGTTGAAATACAGCTTTTCGATCGAAACCGCATCCGGTCTGGACCGCTTGATGACCTCGACGACGTCGTCATATATCATCTGCAGACGGCTGTCAAGCCCTGTATGGGCGGGCGTAGTGATCGCCCCGAAAGCGACCGGTCGAAACCGGTTTGACTGTGCTTCTATGACGCCCCAGCCGACGATCGCGTAGCCGGGGTCTATCCCGAGGATGATCAAGCTCTTCCCTCCCGAATGATGATTTATAATTCTGAATCAGAATAATAAGCCCGTTCTGCATTCAAGCCTGCATTTTGACAGTTTATTATAGCACAAAAACATGATCATATCAACTAAAAACAGAAAAAAACCGCCGATTTTCAGCGGTTTTTCTGCGATATTTTTGCCTTATTTTTCAACTGTTTTTGCAGATTTCAGCTGTCCGATCGCAAATTTTCTGACAACGTGGAAAATAACCGCGCCGACAAGGTTGCCGGCGGTGACCAGCAGGATGTATAGGATGCCCTTGCCGGTATACAGCGCGCCGGAAGCGGCAAAATAAAACATATCCGCTACGGAATGCTCAAAGCCGCAGATAATGAACGCGGGGATCGCGGTAAATACGATCAGATACTTGTTGAATGCTTTTTTGTCGTCGTCCGACTTAAAAAAGTCGACCGCGATATAGACCAGAATTCCGCATAATGCGCCTAATGCGATCGTCTGGAGGGGCGTTTGTGTGAGCTTTGCGTCGCAGAGCTTGCTTGCAGTTTCGCCGAGGGCGGGTTTAGCAAACGACACGAGCGCTCCCATGCCCATACAGCCGAGGATATTGCCGACCCAGATCAGGCACAACAGAAGGATATAGGACGGTTTGTTCTCCAGCAGATACGCGGTTTTGCCGGTAAAGAGCAAATAGCCGTTGAGAAGAATCACGGTCAGTCCCAGCGAAAACAGCAGCGCGCCGACGATCTTGTTTTCACAGGCGAGAAATACGCCGCCGCCGATAGAAATCATCACGCCCGCCATGATCGCGGACACAATATTTTGTAGTTGTTTCATAGTATCACCCACCGCATTATACCAGATATCGGGTGAGTAATCAAGACTATTTTTCGACTTTTTTCTCTAATCTTACGGTATCGCCACGGTAACACAGCTCGATAGAGTCGCCGTGAAGCTGATAATCGAACTCATAGCTCATGTCATATTCGTCGTCGATAATGACGATACTGTCGTCTGTCAGCGAGCAAAGACCGACGATCTCAACGATGTCGCCGCTGTTTTCCACCGTGAACGCAGCGCTGCTGTCGCAAAAGCAAAGCTGAGCCGTATTGCCGTTATCAAACTTCCCGATCCAGTCGTAAAGCCGGATCTCGTCACGCGGGCTGTTGACTGTCGGAGTACAGCCGCAAAGCAGGACGCCGATCACGCCGATCATACAGATTAACCGTTTCACGCATATCACCGCTACTATCGTATGCGATCTTCAACCGCGATATACTTGATATAAAAAACAAAACGGCAGCCGATACGACTGCCGCAGACATGAAATGGTATCCTGAACTTATTTTTGACTTCTTACGCGCATCGCGGTCGCCTGGAAGCCCTGAGCAGACATAAACAGGCAGATGACGTTGAGCACCAGCGTGATGAGTGCGCCCAGTGAAATATAGCTGGCAAAAGAGAATGTAATGACAACGGCGCAGATAACGGCGCAAAGTCCGGAAATGATGAACTTGACCTTAGATTTGCTGTCAAGCACACAGAAGAAAAATGCGACGATCGGGAAAATGACAAGGATCGCACCGACGATCGCAAGCGGAATGCCTCCGATCTCGCCGTAGCCGCCGGGATTGACAAGCATATTGAACGCGGTGATCGTCCTGTCGACAAGCTCGCCGTCGATCTCTACCGTACCCTGAATAAACGGGATCGCAGTGCAGATCGTCTGTATAAAGAACATGACCGCCAGAAAATAGCGAACCTTGCGTTCGGAGGGGGATTCGACCCTCTCTTCTACGTCGGTAAATCTTGCCATATCAATCACCTGCTTTCAAATCTTTCCCTATTCTAACACACACAGACAAAGATTTCAAGATTTTTATTCTTTGAACGCTTTTATGCTGCGACCCGCGCGAATGTTTGACATTACGGCAAAAAATGGTATAATACAGCTGTTATCCAAAGGAGGTATATTTCATGCATTGGATTCATGATACCGTATTCTATAATATTTACCCGCTGGGATTCTGCGGCGCTCCGAAGTTCAATGATTTTCAGCAGACCTACAGGCTGGATAAGATCTATGACTTTATCCCCCATTTCAAAAAAATGGGCGTCAACGCGATCGTTTTCAACCCTGTTTTTGAGAGCACCAGACATGGGTATGACACCATCGACTACTACAAGATCGACTCGCGTCTGGGCGATAATGAAAGCTTCAAAAAGATTTGTGATACCCTGCACAAAAACGGCATCCGCGTTCTGCTGGACGGCGTTTTTAACCATGTCGGCAGAGATTTCTTTGCCTTCAAGGATATCCAGCAGCACGGCTATGCGTCGATCTACTGCTCGTGGTTCCAAAACGTCCGCTTTGACGGTCAAAGCCCCTACGGCGACAACTTCACCTATGAGGGCTGGGCGGGTCACTATGATCTGGTCAAGCTGAATCTGCAGAATGATTTCGTCGTAGAGCATCTGCTCGGCGCCGTCAGGTTCTGGATCGAGGAATTCGGCATCGACGGACTGCGGCTAGACGCGGCGAACGTGATGGACCTAGGCTTTTTCAAAAAGCTGAAGAATATGTGCAGAGAGCTGAAGCCCGATTTCTGGATGTACGGCGAGATCGTCGGCGGCGATTACAACCGTCTGGCAAACCCCGAAATGCTGGATTCCGTCACCAACTACGAAATCTACAAGGGGCTGTATTCCTGCCATAACGACCGCAACTACTTTGAATTTGCCCACTCGATGGATCGCGAATGCGGCGACTGGGGCATCTATAAGAATCTTTATCTGTATAACTTTGCAGATAATCACGACGTCACAAGACTCGCGAGCATCATCCGCGATAAGAATCTGCAAAAGAACGTCTACACCATGCTGTTTACCATGCCCGGCGCGCCGTCGATCTACTACGGCAGCGAATTCGGTATGGAGGGCAGGATCATCAGAGGACAGTCGGATGACGACGTCCGCAGAGAACTGAATCTGGACGCGCTCGAAAACCCGGATTACGATTTGTTCGAGCACATCTGTAAGCTCGGCAGGATCAAGCATACGCTGGAAGCCCTGCAGACGGGTCAGTATAAGAATGAGGTGATCCAGCTTGAGCACCTGTGCTACTCGATGCGCACGGACGGTCAAAAGGTCTATGTGATGCTCAACCAGAGTACCGAACCGCGCAGGATCGGCATCAATACCGGATTCAACGGGGTTATGACCGATGTGCTGAACGATAACGAACAGTTCCCCTGCAACGGTTACATGGATATCGTCGTGGAACCGGGCAGCTCGCGGATTCTGATCGAAAACGACGGCAGCTTCAGAATCGACTTCACACAAACCGAAGAGCCTGTATCCGAGGAGCAGGAGATCGCCGATCAGCCCTCCCCCGCTACCGCCGACGAGAATCAGGAAATAGAGCCGCAGGAGATCGTCCCCGGCAAATACCGTCACTTCAAAGGCAACGAATATGAGGTCGTCGGCTTTGCAAAAGACAGTGAGACAACGGAAAAAATGGTGATCTACCGCGCGCTGTACGGCGAAAAGGAATTATGGGTACGCCCGTATGAAATGTTCCGCGAGGTCATCGAGCGTGACGGTAAAAAGATCAGAAGATTTGAAAAGATCGATGGATAAACAGCACGATAAACAGTATTCCGTAACATGAAAAACGGCGCGCCCGGGTGGGTGCGCCGCATTTTTGTTTATTCGGATGATAATCAGTACAGCAGAGGATCAGGACAACTTGAAATAATACTGCTTGCCGATATGGAGGATCCTGCCGGAAATGCCCCAGGTCTCCTTATCGTGATGATTGGTATTCTCTGCGATCGTGATATCCAGCGTGTACTTTTTGAAATCGACGGCATACTTGCCGCTGTATTTGTCGGCGTTCTTGACGTAGGTATAACTGCCGTCGGCAGCAAAATTGACCGTATCGCCGACAGCGCCTACCCAGTCGCCTTCGATCGACTTGCCGTCAAACTTCTTGATACTGCTGTCTCTGCACAGGCATTTCTCGCCCATATACATGATATCGTCCTCGATGTAGACACAGCCGCCGAAATTGTCGATCTTCTCTGCCATGATCACAAAATCGTTCTGCCATTCGCCGTTGTGCAGGCGCGCCATCATTCCGACAGCGTCCTTACTGCACTGGTACACATGGGTATGCTTGCTGTTTATGACGGTGAGCAAACCGTCTTTGAAGGTATACGTATACTTTTGATCAACCTTGCCGTCCTGCTTGAAAAGCAGACTGCCGTCTTTGTTGAATGTGTAGGTGTAGGCTTTGCCCTCTTCGGTATAGGACTGCCATGTGCCGATGACGTTTTTAGAGAACGATTCGATTTCCTTATCATCGGCGGGAGTGACGGAAAACTCGGTCGGAGCCTGGGTTTCGACGGTCGTTTCGTCCTTTTCGGAGTTACCGGACGAGCAGCCGCTGACGATAAACATCGCACAGGCCGCAGTTGAGATCACCAAGAGGATCTGTATGACCGCGATGATCTTCTTTCCTGATTTTTTGATTTCTGTCATGAGATCGTCTCCTTTTTCTTTTGTTCGCTCATACAATATCCTTAAATCACACAAAGATACGCCCGTATCCTAGCGACAGGGCGTATCATCATCTGTCTTATTATTCGACGACATTATCCTCATATATGAACTTTGCCAGATCTTTACGAACCTGATCCCAGTTATCGATAACGATTACGGACTGACCGTCGTCGGTTTTGCCGTAGCGCCAGTTGCCGGTCGTCGGGAGGGTCATCTCGACCATCTCGTACTTCATAAAGGTCGGCATATTGGTGACAAGGAAGGTAATATCGGACTTCTTGAGGTTGGTGGTGATCAGCGGACCGATCTTGTTGACGATCTCGACCAGATTGCCCACACTCGCGTCGTTCTTGAGCTTTTCGATCACGTTCTGGATCAGCTTGCGCTGACGCTGGGTACGATCCCAGTCATCGCCGGAGAAGCTGTATTCCGGATTGCCGCCGAGGTTTTCCTCGCCTCTGTCACGCGCGTACCAGAGCGCCTGATACCCGTCCAGGTGGATCTTCTGGGTCTCTTTTGAAGGATCATACTTGATAAAGCTGGTCCTGTCGGTCTGGTCATTGACATCGATCTGGGCGTTGATATACTCGATCTCTTCGATGTTCAGATCGATATCCACACCGCCGAGAATATTGATGATCTCGCGGAAGGAATCAAAGTCGACCGTTGCAAAATAGTCGACCTTCGGTCCGAAGTTGGACTCGATGGTCGCGATGGACAGCGCCTCGCCGCCCAATGTATATGCGGCGTTGATCTTGTTATCGCCGTGATTCGGGATCGTGACGTAGGTATCGCGCTGGAAAGAAGTCAGCTTGATCTTTTTATTGATCGTATCGATCGAAAGCAGGATCATCGAGTCGGAACGGCCGTAGTCCTTATCGTTCTGGCGGTAATCCTGACCGAAAAGCAGGATATTCAGAACGTGCTCGTCGTTCAACAGCGAATCACTGCCGCCGGAATAGGTGACCTTTCCGTCGGAAGTATCTTTCGTCTTATCGATCAGACCGACGTCGATCTTATCGATATCCTTGTGGTGGAACAAGTCAAGGAAACTGTATGCCACCAGCAAAAACGCTCCGCCGAGCAGAAAAATGATCGAGAAAATCAGAACCGTGATACGGACTGCTTTATTCTTTTTCATTTGTTTGCCCATCGGGGTATTCTTTTCTTCGTGTTTATATAGTTTTGATACTTCAGCGGTTGAGGAAATATCTACAAAGCTGTCGTCTTTGAATCTTGCCATCAACATCCCGCCTTTCTGTTACAAATGCATTTGTTTCTGTATTTCGAAAATATAGTTGAAATGCGGTTTTCCGCATTAAACGCAATAACGCATGATAAAGTTTTACTCATATATTATACACGTAATGCGGGTGTTTATTTTCTAAAAAAGAAATAAAGTCGAAATTCAGAAATTTTTAACAACTTATTGTACATTTTGTAACTTTTAGGGGCATATATTGTGTATTATCACACTTTCGTTACAGAAAAGCGGCTGGGATTCAGCCTAATTCGTCCAGCGTCAGATAGTAGGAGGGCAGGTATTCCTCTTTGAAGATCTTCAGCGCCTGGAGATCCATCGCGTCGATTGCCTCTTCGGTCGCGGCTTTTGCTTTCAAAAACTCGTTGTTGCCCATGCGAACCTCTTCGATGCATTTGATCAGCGCGGAGAGCTTATCCGCCGCTTTGATATAGGGCGCAAGGGCGGGATCGACGTCGCGGATCAGGGGGCGATAAAGATCGCGCAGGTCTTCGTCGAGCATTCCGATCAGCTTGTCTTCGGCTACCTTCTCGACCTTTTTGTAGGCGTTCTTGATCTCGGGGTTATAGTATTTGACAGGGGTCGGCATATCGCCGGTGATGATCTCGCTCGCGTCATGGAACAGACCGATCACCGCGGCGCGGTCGGCGTTAAGGTCGCATCCGCAGCGGGTATTCGCGATACTGACCAGCGCGTGGGCGAGGATCGCGACCTCGAGGCTGTGCTCGGAAATATTCTCTGTTTTTGTGTTGTTCATCAGACCCCAGCGGTCAATATACTTCATTCTGGAAATCATCGCATAAAAATGGCTCATCTTCTTCTCCTTATTTTTTACATTATTTTTTTATAAAATAGTGCATTTTATGAAATAGTATGTTATAATATATTAGTTTCTGTGTCTTTATCATAACACATTATTCCGGTAAGGTAAAGTTTTTTTGAACGGAGGAAGAAAGTTGACTCTCTGCCGCGCCGCAATCAAGAAAAAGAATTACGGCGTCAGAGCCTTCTTCTGGGGGATGCTGCTTGCTGCCTGCATCGTCGTTCCGGTGATGATCTACGATAACGGATACTTCCTGTATTACGGCGATTTCAATGTGCAGGAGATCCCGTTTTACCGGCTGGCGCACGACAGTATCCTCAGCGGGGATATCGGCTGGAGCCGGCTGACGGATCTGGGAGCCAATTTTATCGGCAGCTACAGCTTTTATCTGCTGGGCTCACCGTTCTTTTACCTGACGCTGGCGCTGCCGTCCGAATGGGTCGCGTACGCTTTCGGACCGCTGCTGATCTTAAAGCTCGCCTGCTGTGCGCTGACCGCCTACATTTTTCTGCGCAGATATGTCAGAGATCCGCGGTTTGCGGTGCTCGGCGGACTGCTGTACGCATTCTCGGGATTCTCTGTATACAATATCTTTTACTTCCACTTTCACGAGGCGATGATCATCTTCCCGCTGCTGCTGGCGGCGGTCGATGAATTCCATGCGACAAAGCGCAGAGGCGTCGTCGCTCTCGCGGTATGCTTTGCCGCCATGATGAATTACTACTTTTTCTTCGGTCAGGCGGTATTCCTACTGATCTACTACGTCGTCAAGCTGATCTCAAAGTCCTATCGCTTCAGAATCAAAGAATTTATTCTGCTGGCGCTGGAAGCGGTCATCGGCGTAATGCTCTCGATGTTTTTGCTGTTGCCGTCGATCGCGGCGATCACGGGCAACTTCCGCACCTCTGAGCTGATCAACGGCTGGAACGCGCTCGTCTATCCGAAGCCACAGCGATATGTGCAGATCCTGGTGGCGATGTTCTTCCCCGGCGATCTGCCGGCTCGGGCGAATTTTACACCAAATGCAGGCGCAAAATGGTCTTCGGTGGCGCTGTATCTTCCGATGTTTTCCATGACGTTCGTCATCGCGTTCTTCCGCAAATACAAGAAGAGCTTTTTGAATATCATGCTGTCGATCCTGCTGATCATGGCGTTCGTACCCGGACTGAACAGTCTGTTTCAGGCGCTCAATCAGGTATATTACGCCAGATGGTTCTATATGCTGACAATGATCATGATCCTGATGACCGTCTATTCGCTGGACCATATCCGGGAGTGCGAATTCAAAAAAGGCTTTGTCCCGACGGCGATCATCGTCGCGGCGATCTCGCTGGTGATCGGACTGATGCCGTATGAGTCCTTCAAAAACTCCGAGAAGGCCGTGTATAAGATCGGTATTGAAAGCACGCCGGGAAGATTCTGGGTATTTGTCGGGGTTACAGTCGCCGGTCTTGCCGCGACGTTAGGTCTTTATATTCTGTATAAGAAAAATAACAAGCATTTTCTGCGGATACTGTCGCTGACGCTGAGCGTGTTCATCGTCGGGTATTCCTGCGTCTATCTCTGGGCGGCGAAAAGATCCAGTGACCACAACGATGCTTTTCTGCAAAAGAACCTGCTCAACTACGGCGCTGATATCACGCTTGACGATATGAGGGAGGTCAGATCGGACTTTTACCGCACCTATGATAACGCCGGGATGTTCTGGCAGACGCCGACGATTCAGGCTTTTCACAGCGTTGTTCCCGGTTCGCTGATGGAATTCTATAATCAATCCGGCGTAAAGAGAGACGTCGGGTCGCGCCCCGACGCAAAGCTGTACGGGTTCAGAGCGCTGCTGTCTGTCAAATATCTTTTTGCAGAGGAAGGTCTTGCGAAAAAGGACAAGCCGAATATGCCGTATTTTGAATATCTGAGAAATGAAAACGGCTATGATATCTACGAAAACACGCTGTATCTGCCGATGGGGTTCACCTTTGACAGCTATATGTGCCGGGAGGAATACCTCGATCTGAGCGACGACGTCAAGCATCTGGCGCTGCTGAAAGGGCTTGTACTGACGCAGGATCAGATGAAAAAGTATGCGGATATCACCGGATATGAGGACGGGCAGTATCTCAATCTGAATAATCAATTTGATGAGACGCACACACAGAATTCGGCGCACCCGACCTATGTCGGATACAAAAGCGCCGCCGCAGAATTTGAGTATACAAAAGAAGCGTATCAAGCCGACGTCGAAAAGCTGCAGAAAAATACCTGCTCGCGCTTTGCATATGTCGACGGAGGATTTGACGCAGAATTTGATAATAAAGGAAAAGACAACCTGCTGTTTTTCAGCGTACCGTACGACGAGGGCTGGACGGCAACTGTCAACGGTGAAGCCGCCGAGATCGAGATCGTCGATATCGGCATGATGGCGGTGAAGGTCGACGGTCACAAAAAGAGCGTCATCGAGTTTCGCTACACCACCCCGATGCTGAAGGAAGGCATCATCATCTCGCTGACAGGCGCAGGACTGTTCGCGGTCTACCTGATCGCTGTCAAAGGCTTTTCCGCCAAACGCGCTTATCGAAGGCGCTATCGTGTAAGTTTAAAACCCAAGGAGGAGATCAAATGAGTTTCGGCGAAACCATCATGAAATACAAAGAGGATATCATCGCGGATCTTTCCCAGCTGATCGCGATCAAATCCATTTCCGGTACGGACGCGTGTCAGGAAGCGATGGACTGGATGATCAATAAAGCGCATCAGTTCGGACTGAAAGCCGAGAAGGTCGGCGACAGCGCCTGCCATGTCGAGCTGGGCGAAGGCGGCAAGCTTTGCGGCGTGCTGTCTCACCTGGACGTCGTTCCCGAAGGCAACAACTGGAACTCTCTCCCCTTTGAGCTTTCCGTCGGCGACGGCTATATGTACGGCAGAGGGATCGCCGACGATAAAGGCGCCGCGCTGATCAACCTCTACTGTCTGAGAGCGCTCAAAGAAGCGGGCGTTGAGGGCAAAAACACCGTGCGCGCGATCTTCGGCGTGGATGAAGAACGCGGGATGCACGATATGGACGAATACTTCAAAAGAGAACCGATCCCCGAGCTGTCGTTTACTCCGGATTCGGAATACGGGATCTGTCAGTACGAAAAAGGTCTGCTGCAGTTAGAGCTGTACGCCGATACGCACGACGGCACTACCCTGACGCAGATGCACTCCGGCAAAGCGGTCAACGCTGTCCCCGATACCGCCTATGCCCTGCTCGACTGTACGGAGAATGAAGATCATCAGCTGGCGCGCCTTGCCGACGCTAAAAAAGGTTCTTTTGAATTCTACTATACGATCGACGGTCTGATGGTGCTGTCGCGCGGCACCGCAGCGCACGCGTCGACCCCCGAAAAAGGCTTGAACGCCGCTACGGGACTGATCGACCTTTTGACGTCGAATTTTGCCCTGCCGACGATGGGCACCATTCCCGCGTTCATCAGCCACTATATCGGTACAGACTGCGACGGCGTGATGCTGGGCATCAAGATGCGCGATAAGGAATCCGGCCCGCTGACCGTCAATGTCGGAACGGTCCACATCGACGAGGGATATGCGACCTGCACGATGGATATTCGTTATCCCGTCACTGCCGACGGCGAGGAGATCCTCGCGAAGATCCGCGATAAAGCCGAGCATGAAGGCATCCATGTCAAGCTGCTGGAACACAATCCTCCGCTGAAGATCGCGTCCGACTCGGATATCATCAGACTGCTCAGCGAATCCTATGAATCCGTTATGGGCGAAAAGCCGAAGCTGTATTCCACCGGCGGCGGCACCTACGCCCGCAAGCTCGGCGGTAAAGGCGTTGCGTTCGGACCTGTCTTTGAGGGCGAAGAAAGCAATATGCATAACGCGAACGAGTGTCTGAGCGTGGAGAAATACTTCAAGCACGCACAGATCTGTCTTGAATCGATCTATAATCTGTATACGAAGGGATGAGCCGGTTGTCACCGTCAGCTACTGTCCGTTCACAGGCGAGAAATGCGCTCAAAGGCAATTATGTTGCCGCCGTCGCGTCGTTTGTGATCCTGATTCTGCCAATCTATCTGATCATGGGACTTTTGAGCGTTGTCAGCGTCTTGTTGACTGAATTGATCGACGACCAAGCGATCCTCGGAGCAGTCGGGATCGTCGTTCTGACCCCGCTGGCTATTCTGTCCTCGGTGCTGCTCTCCCCTCTGTTCAACGGTTTTGTACGCGCGTTTTATGAAGCGGCATACACCCGGGAATTCAGGCTGATCAATCTGTTCTACTATTTTTCGAAGGGCAGATACCATCGAGCGCTGCACCTGAATCTGTCGTTTCTGATCAGAATCTTCTTTCCCGCGCTGCTGTTCTTTCTGCCTTTGTTCGTCTATAACGTCTTCTGCTACAACTATATGGACAGCTTCGTCGACACGGTATTGTACAAAGACTTCGCATTTCTGCTGTCGGTCATGTCGTCGATCCTCCTGATCCTGTATTCATTGAAATACTTTTTGGTATTCACGCTGTTTAGCAGCGAGGATAAGATGGACAGCAAAGAGATCTTTTCCACATCCAAGGCTGTGATGAAGGAACAAAAAGGCGCTGCGACAAAGCTGATCTTCAGCTTTACGCCGTGGATGCTGCTGTGTCTGTTGATCATTCCCGCGCTGTACGTCGTCCCTTATATGACGCAGTCGCTGTGTATCGGCGCCAAGTGGATGACGATGAAAGGAGAATGAGATGAAAGTATCGCTGTGTACCATCGCGCATAACGAAGAAAGCGTATTGAACGGTCTTCTGCGCGATATCAGGGATCAGAATTATCCTCATGATAAAATCGAAGTCATCATGATCGATTCCGGATCTACCGACCGCACCCACGAGATCATGGAGGAGTTCAAAAACGCCGACAACGGCTTTTACAATGTGATGATCTTTACGATTCCCAAAAAGAATCAGGCGGCTTCGTGGAACGTTGCGATCGAACATGCGACGGGTGATATCATCATCCGTGTCGACGCGCACTCAAAGATTCCCAGACAGTTTGTCTCTAGAAATGTTTTCAATATCAAAGAAGGCGAGGATATTGTCGGCGGCGGCCGTCCGAATATCTGCGCCAACCCCAATCCCTGGACAAAGACCCTGCTTGCGGCGGAAGAATCACTGTTCGGTTCGTCGGTCGCGGATTACCGCAGACCCGCTGCGCAGAAGGAATACCACGACAGCCTGTTTCACGCCGCATACCGCCGCGAGGTGTTTGCGACAGTCGGCGGCTTTAACGAGGAGCTGGGACGTACAGAGGATAACGAGCTGCACTACCGGATCCGTCAGGCTGGATATAAGCTGTGCTGCTGTCCGGAGATCATCTCCTTTCAGCACACCCGCAACACCTTCTCGCGGATGCTGCAGCAAAAATACGGCAACGGCTACTGGATCGGACTGACCCTGGGCGTCTGTCCCGGATGTCTGAGCTATTTCCATTTTATTCCGTTTGTATTCCTGCTGACGCTCGCGGCAACCATCGGCGTTTGGATCGGAACAGGTCAGCCGGTTTATCTTGCGATCCTGCTGGCGATGTACACTATGTTCAATCTGGTCAACACCGTCGGCAGCTTTGTGCTGAAAAAGTCGCTCAATCCCCTCTTCTTATTATTACCCCTGCTCTTTCCCGTGCTGCATATCACCTACGGTATCGGTACGCTTGTAGGATTGATCAAGCTGCCGTTCTGGAAACACAGTCTTGACGGCAGCGCCGAACGCAGGATCGAAGAGATCAAGGAAGCCGTGAAAAAGAATACTGTCAGCTATGACAGCGATAACAACGATGTGGATATGAAGATCTATGACAGAGATTATCAACGTTGACAGAGATACCCTGAGAAAGCTTCAGCTCAAGGAGCTTGACTCGCTGGTATACTTTGACGAGTTTTGCAAAAAGAATCACCTGCGGTACTATCTGCTGGGCGGATGCGTCATCGGCGCAATCCGTCACGGCGGATTCATCCCGTGGGACGACGATATCGACCTGATCATGCCGCGCAGGGATTATCAGGAGATGCTGCGGCTTTGGCCGGAGCAGGAAAAGGAGAATCAACGATATCTGATGCTGACGACCGACGGCGAGAATGTATTCACGGGCAACTGCTTTGCGACCATGGTCGATACTTCGGCGACGATGATCAAAGAGAATCAAAAGGATATCGACGTCCCGCACGGCATCGTCACGGATATTTTCCCGATGGACGGCTGTCCCGAAGGAAAAATCAGACGGTATCTGCAGTATTATCACGCGATGATGTACTCACTGTATATCACCGAGGTCGTGCCGCAGAATCACGGAGGTCTGGTAAGATTTGTCGGCGGTCTGCTGTTGAAGCTGGTACCGTCCAGAAAACGCCGCACCAAAATCTGGAAAAAGCATGAAAAAAAGATGTCACAGTATGACTTTGAAACGCATGTCAACTGCACCGAGCTGTGCGCGGGTCCGCATTATATGCAGAATCAATATCCGCGCGACGCATTTATCAAAGCGGAGTATCACGATTTTGAGGGGTTGAAAATGCCCCTGCCTGTCGGGTATGACGTTTATCTGAGGACGGCGTTCGGCGATTATATGGCGCTGCCGCCCGAGGATAAGCAGGTTCCGCATCACGATCTGGTCGGACTGGATCTGGATACGCCCTGTCTTGACAAGTGATACCGACAGGGTTATAATAATCACGCAAATTAAGGCAATACCGCACAATTCAATGCGCGCGTCTTGCCGGCTAATTATTCCGCCATATTGTCCAAAAATCAGCGCCCATACGTCAGTATGCGAGCTGATTATTTGTCCAATCTGACGAAAAAATACATCTCGGCAATCCGCACACCTCAATTATGCGGTATTGCCTTAACAGAGTAAAGGAATACGCGTAAAGTGCATGCTGTACGGGGAGTTGACAGCATGACGAAGGGTTCGATCCCGCGGTGTGTTCCTTGCATCCCGCTGTTGCATACGGATGACCTCCTTGTGCGATAGACCGCAGTCTTGCGGAATCGGAATGCAGAAGGAGGATTTTTTATGTCAATTATCAGAAAATTCGCGGATTCTTCACGGGAGCTGACCGACGTCAGGGCGCTTGCCGTCTGCGCGATGATGCTGGCGCTTAGGATCGTGCTGGGCATCTTCAGCAACTTTACGCTGGCGATCATG
>CADBOO010000087.1 GCA_902796225.1 uncultured Ruminococcus sp. | reverse complement strand
ATCGCGATCTGCAGACGCTTGACAGCGATCGGATACTCTGCACGAACGTAGATGTAGCCCTGGCTTGCGCCGATGGCATAGCCTGCGATCGCCATAGCTTCCAGCACAACGTGGGGGTCGCCCTCGAGGACGGAACGATCCATGAACGCGCCGGGGTCGCCTTCGTCGGCGTTACAGCAGACGTACTTCTGATCGGCGTCGTTGCCCGCGGCGAACTTCCACTTCAGACCGGTGGGGAAGCCTGCGCCGCCTCTGCCTCTGAGACCGGAGTCGAGCATGGTCTGGATGACCTGTTCGGGGGTCATCTCGGTCAGCACCTTGCCCAGTGCGGCATAACCGTCGTTGGCGATATAGTCGTCGATCTTCTCGGGGTCGATCACGCCGCAGTTGCGCAGCGCGACGCGCTTCTGCTTCTCATAGAAAGCGGTTTTATTCAGAGATTTGATGGTGTCTTCTTCAACGGTCTCCTGATACAGAAGACGGGTGACGATACGGCCCTTGTTGAGGTGTTCCTCGACGATCTCGGGAACGTCCTCGACCTTGACCATGGAGTAGAAGGAGCCTTCGGGGTAAACGACCATGATGGGGCCCAGCGCACACAGACCGAAGCATCCGGTGGTGATGACGTTTACTTCCTTATCCAGTCCTTTAGCCGCAAGCTCTTCCTTGAGCTTCTCGGCGATCAGTAAGCTGTGCGACGAGGTACAGCCGGTACCGCCGCAAACCAGCACATTAGAACGATACATGCATTGACCTCCTTATTTGATAGCGCCGATGGTGTATTCGGACACGACTTGGTGATGGACAAGATGGTCGCTGACGATGCGCGGCACCATCTCGGGAGCCACCTTGACATAGGTGACCTTTTCTTCGCCGGGGATCTCGATCTCGACGACGGGCTCATACTGGCAGATACCGATGCAGCCGGTCTGTGTGACGGTGACGTCCTTTGTCAGACCGCGCTTGGCGATCTCTTCCGTAAAAGCGTTCAGAACGGGACGCGCGCCGGCGGCGATACCGCAGGTAGCCATACCGACCAGCACTCTGGCAGCGTTGGGATTCTCTCTTCTGAGATCAAGCTGAGCCTTAGCTCTGTCCCTGATAGCCTGTAATTCAGCTAATGATTTCAATTTTCTGCACCTCCATATATGTTTTGGGTATTTTCTTCCAAGAATTGTGCGATCCATGCGAGCACATCCGGCGTGTCGAGGCTGACGCCCTCGAGGACTTCCCTGAGTTCTCTGGTATCGAGGGCAAACGAGCCGAGGTCGGTCGAGTGGGTAAAGACAAAGTCGATATCGGGGTTGCACTGGATGAGGATCTTTACCGTGTCGTTGATATCTCCCAGCGGGGTCATATCAACGCTTGACTTGACATAGCTGGCGGTGGTAACGGTACCCTCGCCGACCTTTGATTTGATATCAAAGGAGCCGCCTGTCTGTTCGGCGCTGAGCTTGAACAGCGGAACGCCTAAGCCGACCTTACGCGTGGTGCGCGTCGTAAAAAACGGATCGATGACTTGCTGTACCTGTTCGTCGGTCATGCCGCAGCCGTTGTCGCTGATCGCGATGGTGAGGTTGTCCTCACGGTCGCTTTCGCTGACGTCGATCCTGACAAGACTCGCCTGAGCCCTGACAGAATTCTGCGCCACATCCATGACGTTGAGGGATAGCTCTCTCATTATGCTCCCTTGTACTTCTTCAGAATGCCGGGAACCTCGTCGATGGTCAGTCTGCCGTAGACGTCGTCGTTGATCGTCATGACAGGCGCCAGACCGCACGCGCCGATGCAGCGGCACGCAGTCAGCGAGAAGTTGCCGTCGAGAGTGCATTCCTCAGCCTCGATACCCAGCTCTTCGCTGAGCTTGTTCAGCACGTCGCCGGATCCCTTGACATAGCAGGCGGTGCCCAGGCACACGCTGATATGATACTTGCCCTTGGGCGAGAGAGCGAACTGGCTGTAGAACGTGGATACGCCGTAGACCTCGTCAAGCGGAACGTTCAGCCCGTCGGCTATCATGGTCTGGACCTCCAGCGGCAGGTAGCCGTAGATCTCCTGAGCCTCCTGAAGCACGGGCATGACAGCGCCGGGATCGTCCTGATACTGCGCGATGACCGCCTTCAGCTTTTCTTCCTGTTCAGGTGTTCCCTGAAAGGGCAGGCTGCTGATTTTCTTTTGCATCTTACTTCCTCCTTAATTAGTCCCGATGCCCGTCACGGCACGATCTGGATCCCGTGCAGCGGCGTTCACCGGTCGGTTTTTTGATGTACCTGAATCGTAGCGAAAATTCAACTATACATACACGTATAATATAACATAAATCCGTGTGAATGTCTATAAAAATCTTGCAAAAAACTACGGAATTTGCAGGCGTATTTGCTAAATATCATCCAATTTTCGAAAAGAGAAAAAGCGGGAAAATAGTGTACAAAATCTGCAGGAGATTTTTGTGTAAAATACCGCTGTTTTCGCGGCGGTAAACCGGATGCAGCCTGCCGGAGAATACAAAAAGACCACACCGCCGACGAGGGGTCGGCAGTATGGTCATGAACGTCGGTATCAGGGCAGCAGGATCGACAGGAACATCCTTGTCTCCGGCGGCAGATAGTAGGCGGTGTAGCCGAGATAGTTGGGGTGGATGCCGTCGCAGCGTCCGAGGTCGTCGCGATACATCGTGTAGCGGTCGCGCATCGCGGGGATCTCTGTGTCAAGATCGGTGTCGGTGTAGATATCGACCGTGTTTGCGTAGTACCTGTTTGCGAGCTGCAGCCCGTAATCGCCCAGCTGCTTTTCCAGCGATTCGCTGCTGACCACCATGTTGTGGTTGCGGGTGTACAGCACAGGGGTATTGCCCCAGAAATAACGGATCAGCATCAGCGAGTAATCCAGTCCCCTCGAGAAGGTGCTTGCAGCGGGATTCTTCGGGTCAAAGGTATCGGGAGTCTGCCCTTTACGGATGAGGACGAGGTCGTTGGTGCCGCCGTTGAGCAGGATGATATCCGCCTTGCAGCCCGCGTTATGCGCCGCGGTGATCCTGTCGGAGATATGGACGCGGCCGTTGCTGCAGGTGCCGAATGTTGCGCCGCAGGCGGAGTAGTTGATGAAATTCATCCCGTATTTGACGCAGATGATGCGGCATGATCCGTAACCGTTGTTGCCGTAGCCGTACATGATGCTGTCGCCGAATGCCAGGGCGGTCTTGCCGCGGAGCTTGACATACCTGCCGACTTCGGTCATCAGCGCTTCGTATTCGACGTCGGTGACGGGCGCCTCGGGATAGATCCTGCCGCTTTCGTTGGGATAGAAGAATCCCAGAAAGACGGCGGTCTTGAGGTCGCTGCTGTCGGAATCCAGCAGGCTGACGCCTTTGGTGAGCGCGGGATAATTGAGCGCCTTGCAGAGGATCTCGGCGGAATTGCGGCGGTTGAGGATCGCTCCCGCAGGGACGCTGACGGCGGGGTTGCCGGTCGCAGCGCTGATCTGTGCTGCAAATCGTTCCATCGTATAGAGCACGTTATCGGGATCCTTTACAAATGTATGCGTCGTGCCTTCTTCGTGATACGGCCCCAGCGGAGTGCCGTCTTCGTCGATGTAGCACGCGGTAAAGCTGTATTCGTCGCCCTCGGTGACGCCGGTGTACAGGTAGGTCGTTTCCGTTGTATCGGCAAGCTTTGTCCACCTGTCGCCGCTTTTGATATACAGGCGGTGTCCGGATGCAAATGCACATCCGTCGACACTGATCAGAAGTCCGTCGGCGGTATCGGTGATCTTCACGCCCGGCGCGCCGAAATAGACGAATCGGCTGCCGACGGTATCATACGCGCTGGTATACGCGCTGCCGTCGGCGGTGATGCAGCAGACGGTATAGGTCAGGCTTTCACCGGTAGATACGGCGGTATCGAGATAGGACGTTTCGGCGGTATCTGCGAGGATCGTCCAGCGGTCGGCGATCTTCTTCAGCACACGGTATTTTTCCGCGCCTTCCATCGGCGTCCACCGGAATTCGATCCCGTTTTCGCGGTTATCATAACCGCTGATGACCGGCGGGTCCAGTACGGCGGGAATGCGGTAGAGGTGGGTGTAGCCTTCGGCGTAGAAGCCGCTGATCACGCTGTCGTGTTCATCCAGACAGCAGACCGCGTAGGTGCAGTAGGTTTCGTGTCCCGCGTCATGCGTGTAGCTGAGTGCGTCGGTATCCGCAAGCGTCTGCCAGTCGCCGTCCTCGTTGAGCAGCACACGGTATTTTGCAGCGCCTGCAACGGCGTTCCAGGTGATCTTTGCGCCGTCGGGTTCGTCGGATACGGCGTTGATCTGAGGCGCCGAGACGTAGGTGATCGACTGCTCCTCCGACAGACAGCTGGTATAGGCAGTGCCGGATGCGTTGATACAGCGGACGGCAAAGGTGTATCTCGTGCCGGATACGGCGGGATAGATATAGGAGGCGTCGGCAGTGTCGGCAACGGTTTGCCAGGCGCCGTTTCTGCGGATCATGACACGGTGATTGACCGCGCCGTTGGTACCGTTCCAGCTCAGCTTTACGCCGTCGGTCACGTTGGTCAGGTTCAGCACGGGTGTGTTGAAATAGGTGATGGCTTTGCCGGTCGTATCATATGCGCTGGTGAACTGTCTGCCGTCAGCGGAGATACAGCGCACCGTGTAGGTGTATTTTCTGCCGGCAGCTGCGCCGCGGTGTACATATGTGCATCCGAAGGTGTCGGCGAGCTTGACCCACGTCGATGCTCCCGACTTGACAAAAACACGGTATCGCGCCGCGCCTTTGACAGCGCTCCAGGCGAGCGCCGGCCCGGTATCCGTGATACGCAGCGATGTGATCACAGGCGCTTTGAGGTAGGTGATCCGTTTGCCTTTCGTGTCGTATGCGCTCATCATGCGCCTAGCGTCCTTCGAGATGCACCGCACGGTGTAGGTATAGGCAGTGCCGGACTGCGCGGTTTTGTGCAGATAGGATACGGCGGTGGTATCGGCGAGCTTTTTCCACGAGGCAGAGGCGCCGGCTTTGACATAAACGCGGTATTTCTGTGCGCCCGGTACCTTGTTCCAGCTTACCTTGACGCCGGATACGGTGTTGACGGGCGCTTTCAGCACAGGGGTTCTGAGCTGTGCCGCCTGTGCGGTCGGCATGGTGAGAAAGACGGTCAGCAGTACAACCAGAACAGGCAGACAATATGCGATTTTTCTGAGTGACTGTTTCATACTCTTCCTTTCCCGCGGAATCCCCCGCAAAATGTCGTACATACACAATTACTATACCACAAAATACAGATAGTGTCTACACTCTGCGGCAAGAATTACGCAGTTTTTTTGCGAAAGATCATGCCTGATTTCCGGCGTTCGGATACATAACAGAAAAAACCGCCTCCAAAGCGGAAGCGGTCAAGTCAGCAGATGATGCAATTGCGAAAGATCGAGTCGAGCTGATCTGCGACAAGCGGGATATAGTAGGTGGTGTAGCCGAGGTAGGTGGGATGGGTGCCGTCGCACCTGCCGAGTTCGGATCGGTAGACGGTGTAGCGTTCTCTGATCGCCGCTTTGGAGGTGTTGAAGTCGGTGCTGCTGAAAACATCGACAGCAGCTGCGCCGTAGCTTCTTGCGATCATAACGCCGTATTCACCCATTGCTGTTTCAAGCCTGTCGGGACAGCTTTCGATATTGTGCGCGCGGATATAGATCACCGGAACGTTTTTCCAGTAGTTGGCGAGCAGCTGCATCGACTGACGGAAGCCGATCACATAGGCGCTGCTCTCCGGCGAGTTTGTATCATACGTATCGGGCGCAGATGACGAAGCGCACAGCTTGACGTCGTTGGTCGCGCCGTTGAGGAAGATAACGTCTGCTTTTCTGCCGTCGGCAGCCGCGCGGGTGATTTCTTCGGAAATGTGTCTGCGTCCGTTATCCAGGGTGCTGAATGTCGCGCCGTTGATCGCATAGCGGTAGAATCTCATCCCGTATTTTTCGGCGATCATGCGGCAGTCGCCGTAACCGCTGTTGCCCATACCGTACATGATGCTGTCGCCGAAGGCGAGTGCGGTCTTGCCGCTGAGCAGCTTGTACCGGCTTGCGTCGGTGATCATCCGATTGTACTCTGCGTTCGTCACGATGGCAGCCGGATAGATCCGGTTCTTTTCGTCCGGATAGAAGCAGCCGTAAAAGGTGACGGTCTTCATCGCGGTGTTGGTCGTATCGCTGAGGCTGAGGTACGCTGCGCGGGAAGAATAGCCCAGCGCTTTGCAAAGGATCGTCGCAGCGTTACAGCGGTTGAGCGCACGGTTCGGATAATTCGGAACGACGGTGCGTTTGCCCAGCGTGCGGTATATGTCGTCTGCAAACATGATGTTGGTATATCCGCTGCTGCGGACGACGGAATGATAGTGGCTTTGCGTCGGTGAGCATGCGCCGACAGCTTTGCAGGCGCTGTTCAGACACTGGATCTTGTAGTAACCCGTCGTATTCACGGGGGCAGTCGTGTGCAGGTATTTTGACTGATTGGTGGTGGCAAGGGTTTTCCATGTGCCGTTCGTCTTGATAAAGATCCGGTAATAGGATGCGCCGTTTCTTGTGCGCCAGCTGATGACCGTCCCGCGTGACGTGTCGGTGAAGCTGAGAGCCGGCGCTTTGACGACCGTGACGGCTTTGCCCTTGTGATCAAAATCGCTTGTATTGGTTTTGCCGTCCTTTGAGATACAGCGGACGGTGTAGGTCAGCTTGCCGGTGTAAGCCATTTTGTGCTGATAACAGGTTTTGGTCGTATCGGCGAGCTTTCTCCACGACGAGGAGCCGATCTTGAAGAAGACGCGGTATTTCTGCGCGCTGCTGACCTTATTCCAACTGACCCTGACGCCGGTCGCGTTGCAGTACGGCGTTTTGAGGACAGGGGTCTTCAGCTGTGTTTTTGCCGCAGGCGACGTGATGAAAACCGTCAGCATCAGCACCAGTATGACCGGCAGGACGGCTAGGATTTTGGCGAACTGTTTTTTCATATTGACCTTTCGTGTCAGGAATCTAAATAGGCGAGCACCGCCTCGCGCGTCAGCTCGGGCAGCTCAAGGGTGTTTGCCGCATCACGCATATTCTCCAGATAATGCGCGTCCGAACAGGTGACGATGTGCAGCGTGTTCAGGATGGGGTGCTGTTCTTTGAGCATATCGAGCTTGGTGATATCCGCAAGCTCTGCTGTTCTGAAGCCGCAGGCGGGATCGATCTCGCCCAGTACGGACAGGATCGACAGGCTGTCGCGGTCGATATGCGCGGGATAGCAGATGCCGTCGAATTCTTTGGCTTTGGCATAGGCGTCTCCGATGCCGATGAACGTGCCGGGGATCAGCAGATGCTCGATCTCTCCGATCTTGCGATCGTCCTCGTCCATGATGACCTGATCTCCGTAGATATGCGGCTTGTTTTTGATCCGGATGCGGTTCTGATCGACATAATCGGAGAAGGCGAGGGCTTTTTCGAGCGTAGGGAAGAGGCATACCGCGTGGATATCCTCGGCGGTGGTCAGCTCCATGCCCGGGATCACCAGAACCCCGACAGCGTCGCCGACCTTCATCGCAGCCTCGCAGTTCAGCGAAGTATTGTGGTCGGTCAGGGCGATGACGTCCAGCCCCAGCAGCTTTGCCATGTTGACAAGGTTGTTGGGCGTCATGTCCATATCTCCGCACGGCGACAGGCATGAGTGCAGGTGCAGGTCGTAGTAATACTTTTTCATATCTCAATCGTCATTGCCCGGGCTTGATACATGCGTCGGATACGCATATCGGTCTGCGGCAATCTCAATCATCGTTATATCAGCTTGCTGATCTCTACGGCGAGGGTGTAGCTGTTCTTGTCGGTGATCAGGATGTTTACGCCGTGCATCTCTGCCTTTGCCTTAGCGTCCGCATCAAGCGCGGCGTTTTCGACCAGGATGATACAGCTGACGTCGGCAAGTGTCGCGACGGCGATCGAGTTGATGTTGCCCATGACGGTCAGCCATGCGCTGTCGGCGGGAGCGCGTCCCATGACCCACGACAGCAGGTCGCCGATATAGCAATCCTCGACCTCGCGGTCAAAGTCGTCCTCGACAAGGGTTCTGAGTTCCAGCTTTTCAGCTAATTCTTTTACGGTCATAGTTGTTTCCTTTCAAAAAGCCTTCCACATAAGGGGAGGCTTTTATTGGTGCTTTTCCATGTACTCCTCGTACAGCTGCTCTGTGAATTCGTCCGGATCGTAGGTTTCAAACGAGAGGACAAAGTCGGTTTTGTTCAGCTTTCTGAGGATCTTTTCATCGCCCTTCTTCGGAGAATCCTCCAGCTTGCGAAGGACGGCTTTTTTGAATCTGGTGTAGCGGATCTCGCGGATCGTGCGGATCAGCTTGCTGTCAGCTTTGTTCAGTCCGGGCAGAAACGCCTGTCCGAGCGAGGCGAAAAATGTTCCGACCAAGCGCATGACCGCGCTGCCGCCGGACAGCATCGGGACCTCGCAGTCGATATATTCCTGCTCGCGGGGAGTCAATTGTGCCGTACTCATAGCGTTGAACTCAGCTGGTCATAGACGGATTGGATCTTCGCCTTGAGCTTGTGGATGCAGTCGGTTTCCTTGGCGACGCCCTTGACGATATCCTCCGCCATCGCGCGGCAGGTAGGCGCGCCGCAGGAGCCGCAGTCCAGTCCGGGCAGATCGGCACAGATCTTTTCCATCTTGTCCATCATTTCCATCGCTTCCATGATGTCGTCCGAGAGGGCAAAGCTTTCCGCGTTGTAGGTCAGCTCTTTCTCCCACAGCATCGCGTCGACGTCTTTTTCGTCGAGGTGGTTCAGCGAAACGGGCAGATACTTGCGCAGGTTATGGATACGCGCCTGAGCGACATAGGGATTCTCGACCGTCAGCACGCCGCCGACACAGCCTCCGGAACAGGCGTTCAGCTCGATGAAGTCTACGTCGCGGATATGGTCGTCCTCCAGCTCTTCCAGCACGCGGATGACGTTTTCGATGCCGTCCGCCGCCAGATATTTCTCACCCAGCATCGCGGCAGCCTCTCCGCCGGATGTTGCCCAGCCGACGCCGATCAGTCCGGACTTTGCGATCGATTCGACCGTGGTCAGATGATCCATCGCATGGGTCAGGGCAGGGTAGAGCTGAGAGATCGCGATCGCGCCGCTGACAGCGGATTTCTCCGCATGATTCGGCGAGTTGATCTCGGTGACCTTTGCGGGACAGGGTGTGATGAAAAAGACGCCGATGTCCTTGTCGTCCAGCCCCGTCATCCCGCGTACCTCACGGCGCGCCAGTTTTGCGGCGACCTCCATGGGCGCGAGCAGTGGCATGACGTTGCCGCACAGCTCCGGAAAACGGATCTTGATCAGCCTGACCACTGCGGGACACGCCGAGCTGATGATCGGCTTTCTGAGCTTGTTATCGCGGATCATGTTGCGCGTCAGTTCGCTGACGATCTCCGCGCCGCGGCTGACCTCGTAGATAAAGTCGAAGCCCACGGCTCTCAGCCCCGTCAGCACGATGTCGATGTCGTCCAGATTGTTGAACTGGCCGAACAGCGCGGGCGCGGGGAGAGCGATCTTGATTTTGTATTGTTCGATATCTTCGAGCGGATTGGAATGTGCGCGCTTGGCGTGATGCGGGCAGATGCGGATGCATTCGCCGCAGTCGATACATCTTTCGGAGAGGATGTGCGCCTTGCCTTTGTGGATTCGGATCGCTTCGGTAGGGCAGCGTTTCAGACAGTTGGTACAGCCGCAGCACTTGTCCGCGTCCAGCTCGACAGAGTGGAAATATTGTTTCATAATGATCAATTCGCAGGGGACGCCGCCTCAACGTCCCGCAGAGTAAAAGAAGCTATCGGATAGAATCGGGGCGTCAAGGCGCCGCCCCCCTGCAAAAACAGAGTCGTCTTTGCGGGATTGCACAACTTTCTGTGAAGCCTTGCAACGACTGCTTCTTTATTGGTTCACTTTTACCGTCAGATACAAGTCCGTTCCGACGCCGATCTTGGTTTCGATACGCATATCGTCGGTGTACTTTTTGATGTTCGGCAGACCCATGCCCGCGCCGAATCCGAGATTGCGGACGTTGTCGGGCGCAGTGGAAAAGCCCTCCTGCATCGCCTTTTCAACATCCGGGATACCGGGGCCTTTATCGCTCATCAGGATGTCTACATGGTCGGGATAGATATCGACGTCGACAAAGCCGCCTTCTGCATGGATGACCATGTTGATCTCGGCCTCGTACATCGCGATCGCGACCCGTCTGATGGCGTCGGTGTTGTAGCCGAGCGCCTTAAGACGCTTTTTGACCGAACCGGATGCTTCACCCGCGCGGGTGAAATCCTCGCCCGATACGTCATAGTGGAGGTGGATACTGCTCATACTGCGGTACCTCCGGACAGACCGCCCTCATACAGCTTGCCGCAGGCGGTGAACATTCTGTAGCGGGTCTTGATCAGCGTGATGTCGCGGCTCTCGGCAAGGCTGATGATCCCCTGATCGGGCATCTTGCCGCGCACGAATACGATACACGCCATGTCCATCATTTCCGCGGTGCGGACGACCTGCGGGTTGACCAGACCGGTCAGCAGGACGCTCTGATCCTTGACGAACGCCAGTACGTCGCTCATCATATCCGAACCGCAGGCGGTTTTGATCTCCTGATTGAGGTCGCCCTCACAGATGATCTCTCCGTCGAGTATGTCGATAATGTCCTTAACAATCATGCGATACATCCTTTCGTTATAAGCTGTGCGCGCGGAATAACGCCGACACGCTATATTTATACTATTATAGCATAGAATCCGCTGCCGCACAACATGGCAAATGCGGTAAAATTCCGCCCTGTTTTTTGGTAAATCTGCGGTGAGTGGCAATCGGTTTGCGGGAATGAAGCCGACATGTATTATAGACGTTGCGAAACATTGATGATAGCCGGATTCCCCGAAAAGCGGATCAGCCTGTGCGGAGGGTGCGGTATCCATCCAGTGCCGATGATCGGAATGCTGTCAAAGACAAACGAAAACGCCGGAGCGATTGCCCCGACGCTTCTCTATGATAGGTTTCTGTTTTTTATCAGAACGCAATCCGGCTGTGCGGAATTGCTTCTGCATCAATTGATATCGGATAAGACTGCCTCGCCTTTTTCGAGCGATTCCCTGACGTTCAGGATGCGCTGGTTACGGCTGCCGCGGAAATGCAGCATCAGGCTCATCTGTTCTTCGACGAACGGCCCGTCCACCAGCCAGTCGCATTCCTCGAGCAGCTCTTTGTACTCGGGATGCTCGTCAAACTGCGCGTACAGCTTTTCGAAGGTGTAGCCGGTGTAGCAGAACACATTCAGACCCATGGCGTGGGCTTTTTTTGCCATCACAGCCAAAGCGTGCGCCTGTGCGAACGGTTCGCCGCCGCTGAGGGTGATCCCCCTTAAGAGAGGATCCTTCGCGGCTTCTTCGAGAATGCGCTCGACAGTGGAGGTGTAGCCGCCGTCAAAATCCCATGTATGTTCGTTGTGACAGCCCTTGCAGTGATGCGGACAGCCCTGCACGAACACGGTCATGCGGATGCCTGGTCCGTCAACGATGCTCTCGCGGACGACGCCGGCTAATTGCAGTTTGGTTCTTTGCTCAGTCATGCGATCTCACAACCGCAGTCGCAGTCGTCGAGGATGACTTCGTGCTTGACACGATCCTTTACCTCTGCGCGCTTGGCGTTATTGAAGCGGTCAAGCGTGCCGACAAGATAGCCGGTGATGCGGCGGATACGCTCTACCTGCTCGCCGTTCTTGATGATCTTTCTGCCGCACTTCGGGCAGTAGTCGCCGATGATGCCGGTATAGCCGCAGACAGGATCGCGGTCAACGGGATGGTTGATCGAACCGTAGCCGATGCCTTCCTCTTTCATGCAGCGGACGACCTGCTCGAATGCCTCGAGGTTCTCGGTGGGATCGCCGTCAAGCTCGATGTAAGAGATATGACCGGCGTTGGTGAGCGCGTGATACGGCGCTTCCAGTTTGATCTTATCGAAGGCGTTGATCGGATAGTAGACCGGAATATGGAACGAGTTGGTGTAATAATCGCGGTCGGTGACGCCCTTGATGACGCCGAAACGCTTTTTATCCATGCGGACGAATCTGCCGGACAGACCCTCTGCGGGAGTGGCGAGGCAGGTGAAGTTGAGCTTCATCTCGTCGCTCTTTCTGTCGAGCTTCTTGCGCATGAAGGAAACGATCTCAAGACCCAGACGCTGGGCTTCTTCAGACTCGCCGTGATGCTTGCCGATCAGCGCTACCAGCGTCTCTGCAAGACCGATGAAACCGATGGAGAGGGTGCCGTGCTTGAGCACTTCGCGGACTTCGTCGTCGATGCTGAGCTTTTCGGAGTCGATCCATACGCCCTGACCCATCAGGAACGGATAGTTGCGCACGCACTTCTGGCACTGGATCTCGAAGCGCTCGAGGATCTGATCGATGCACAGGTCGAGCATGCGGTCGAGCTGCTCAAAGAAGAAGTCGATGTTTTTGTTGGCGAGGATCGCCAGGCGCGGCAGGTTGATAGAGGTGAAGCTGAGGTTGCCTCTGCCGAAGGTGATCTCGCGGGAAGGATCGTATTTATTGCCGATGACGCGGGTGCGGCAGCCCATGTAAGAGACCTCTGTCTCGGGATGACCGGGCTTGTAGTAAGCGAGGTTGTAGGGCGCGTCAATGAATGCGTAGTTGGGGAAGAGACGCTTCGCGGAGACGCGGAAGCTTAATTTGAACAGATCGTAGTTGGGATCGCCGGGATTGTAGTTGACGCCCTCTTTGACCTTGAAGATGTGGACGGGGAAGATCGGGGTCTCGCCGTTGCCCAGACCCTTTTCGGTCGCGAGCAGGATGTTTTTGATGACCATTCTGCCCTCGGGGGATGTATCGGTACCGTAGTTGATCGAGGAGAACGGAACCTGTGCGCCGGCGCGGGAATGCATGGTGTTGAGGTTATGGACGACCGCCTCCATCGCCTGGAAGGTCGCGCGGTCGGTCTCCTGCTCGGCGTGCTTTCTCGCAAAACGCTGCAGCTTGCCGGCGAGCTTCTCGCCGTACTTCTCTGTCAGCAGTTCGTTTTCTTTGTTGATATACGCGTCGGTCGGCTCAAGGCAGGCGACATCGCCTGTCGCAGCCTCAGCCGCGTCACAGATCGCGTCGATATCTTCCTTGGCGTTCTCGTCGTCGGCGAGGAGTTCCGCGCCGCGGGCGAGGTTCAGGCGGTAGCGCTTGTTGTAGGTCTTCTGGACGCCGGGAGCCATGCCGTAGTCAAAGTTCGGTACGGACTGGCCGCCGTGCTGGTCGTTCTGGTTAGACTGGATCGCGATACACGCAAGCGCACCGTAGGTGGAGATGTCGTTAGGTTCGCGGATGAAACCGTGACCGGTCGAGAAACCGCCTTTGAACAGCTTCAGAAGATCGATCTGGCAGCAGGTGGTGGTCAGGGTGAGGAAGTCGAGGTCGTGGATATGGATGTCGCCCTCGCGGTGAGCCTTGGCGAATTTGGGATTGAGGACATACATCTGGTAGAATTCCTTTGCGCCCTCAGAGCCGTATTTCAGCATGGTGCCCATCGCGGTGTCGCCGTCGATGTTGGCGTTCTCACGCTTGACGTCGTTATCCTTCGCGGATTTGAAGGTCAGATCCTCGTAGATCTTCATCAGCTTGGTGTTCATCTCGCGAACGCGTGTGCGCTCGGCACGATACAGAATGAATTCCTTCGCGGTTCTTGCGTGACCGTTCTCGATCAGGATCTTTTCAACGGTATCCTGTACATGTTCGACGGTAGGGGATTCGTTATCCTCCGCCTCAAGGTATTCTTTGACCTTGTCGGCAAGCTGCTCTGCGGCCTCGTAGTCATTGCCGCCGATGGCGTGAGCCGCCTTGTAGATTGCCTGTGTGATTTTGTCGAGATCGAACTCGACCGCGCGTCCGTCGCGCTTAACGATTTTGCTGATCATGCTAATCCTCCTGATTTATGTTTCTGCTTTCTTGTAACCGTTTTGTAATGGTTAATTCCCTAAACACAACATCTTGTGAGCGGGCGCAAATCTTGTCATAATATAGCAGAAAAGTATTGCAAAATCAATCGTTAAAATGAACGAGAAAAAAATATTTCTTTGGTGATTTTGTTAACAAAAAACAAAATGATATCGAAAAAGGAATTATAACTAAGTATTGAGTGGGGAATTTTGCTAAACACTATATCTTGTGGTTTGTAACCTTCCTGTAACAAGATGTAAGATGTGTGTAATTGTTAATTTCGATAGAGAAATTAACAGCGTGAAAGAATACAGGGAGCTGCCAACCGTCTATATAAAGTAAAAGCGCTCCCGACAATAACGGGAGCGCTGATGAGCATATGATTGAAGGAGACGGATCAGATCTCGACCTTGCTGACCTTCTCGAATTCCTTGGTGATCTCCTTGGAGGGAGCCTTGGTGATCAGGGTCACGACGACTGCGACAACAGCCGCAAGAGCAAAGCCGATAACCAGAGAGTAAACGCCTGTCTTCTGACCGATGGTGGTGATCGGATCGCCGCCGTCAACGGGAATGTTGAAGAAGGGGATGTAGTCCCAGATGATGATGGTCAGGAAACCTGTGATCATACCGGCTACCGCACCGCTGAGGTTGAAGCGCTTCCAGAACAGAGCAAGCAGGATAACCGGACCGAATGCCGCGCCGAAGCCTGCCCATGCGTCGGATACGAGCTTCATGACGGAAGAGTTCGGATCGATCGCGATGATAAACGCAACAACAGCGGTGACAACGACAGCGATTCTGCCGACCAGCAGCGCGCTTTTCTCAGAAGCATCCTTCTTGATGACGCCCTTGTACATATCCTCGGATACGGAAGATGCGGTGACAAGCAGCTGGCTGTCAGCGGTGGACATGATCGCCGCGAGGATACCGCACAGGAATACGCCGCCGACGAAGATGAGGACAAAGTTGCCGTCAAACAGCTGTTGGATGCAGCGGATGAATACGGTCTCGCTGTTTTTATCGGTAAGAGTCTCAGACAGATAACCGCGGGCGATCAAACCGAGCAGGCACGCTGCGCCGAGGGACAGGACGACCCATACGATCGCGATGACGCGGGATTTTTTGACTTCCTTGTCACTCTTGATCGCCATAAAGCGAACAAGGATGTGGGGCATACCGAAGTAACCGAGACCCCAACCGAGGCCGGATACAACAGACTGCCACGAGATCGCCGAACCGTCGGCGTTCTTGGTCAGACTGAAAAAGCCTGCAGCGTCGGCAACGCCGTGCTGTGTAACAGCATTGGAAACAGAACCTGCGTCGCCCTGTACCGTAACAAAGTATGCAAGGATCGGAACAGCGAGGATCGCGACCAGCATCAGCATACCCTGGATAAAGTCGGTGTAGCAGACAGCTTTGAAGCCGCCGAGCAGGGTATATACGAGGATAACAACCGCAGCGACGATCAGGCCCGTCATGTATGCGACGTTGTCGTCAGCGCCCTTGCCGAAAACGTTTGCAAAGAGCTTAGCGCCGGCAGAGAATGCAGAAGCGGTGTATACCGCGAAGAATACGATGATGACGATAGAGGCAACGACCTTCAGAACGCCCTTCTGATCCTTGAAGCGGTTTTCAAAGAAACTGGGGAGCGTCAGAGAGTTGTTCGCGACAATAGTGTATTTGCGCAGTCTGCGGGCGACCAGCATCCAGTTGAGGACGGTACCGATCAGAAGACCGATCGCAATCCACATCTCGCCGGAACCGGCAAGATAGATCGCGCCGGGCAGACCCATCAGCAGCCAGCCGCTCATATCGGACGCCTGTGCCGAGAGAGCCGCGGTCCAGGAGCTGAGTCCTCTGCCGCCGAGGAAGTAATCCTCATTGTTTTTGTTCTTGGAGTTCATGGCGCCGATCAGGATCATCATACCCATGTAGATGACAAACGCGACCAGAACGATGATTGTGTTTGTTGACATTCATATTCCTCCTATATTTTATTGGGGTCTATCCACAATACCTATTTATACTAGCATGTTAAAACAGAAAAAGCAATACAGAATAAAGTATAGACTAAACAATAAAGCCCAGTATCAAATTACGACAAAATATCGCATAAATACTGAGCTTTTATATTAGACTAAAATACAGACTGAAAACAGTACCAAAAAATTAATACTGGGAGAGGTATGAGTTTTGCTTGTCTTTGACGCGCTTGAGATTGCTGAGGAACATAGGCATAAATGTCTGTGAATATTCTGTCAAAGAATATTCACCGCCGTGCAGACACCAGTCATACAGCAGCGCGCGCTCTGCGATCGCATACAATCTGACGATCTCCGCTGCGGATTTGTCGCGGGTGATCTCGCCGCTTTCCTGTCCCTTCTGTACGATCTTTTTGAGCAGGCGATAGTAGTCGCGATTCTGGTCGAGCAGTTCTTTTTTGCCGCGCTTTGTCAGCTGTTGGGCATACAGCCGGGACAGCAGATCGATGTCGATGTTGTTCTCGATCATCAGACAAAGCTCCTTGGTCAGATACAGCATGGTGTCAAGGGCGCTCTGGCGGAACTCGATCTCTTTTTCCAACGCCTGATACTTTTCATCAAAGAGATAGGCGAGAGATCCGACAAGGCTGTCCTTGCTTTCGAAGTAGTGATAGAAGGATCCTTTTGATGTACCGGATAATTCTACTATTTCGTCTACTGTGGTATTCTCAAAACCGTTTTCATAAAATAACTTCCAAGCAGCAGATACAATCTTACTTTTTGTCGGGCTGTTTGCTCTTTTCATACGAGTCACATCCTGTTGAAATAATGATGATTCTGTCTATATTCTATACTTCGTTCTACTCTTTGTCAATGGGAGATAGCGGAAAATATCATATGATTTTGTTAAATTTCTTCTATATTATTGTAAAAGGACAGGGTTTGTACTATAATTATCATAGAGTAATTTGCGAAATATGGTGATAGCGATGCAAAACAGAGAAGATACTTTGATTTTTACCCGCCGTCTGTGGGCGGAGATCAATATGAATTCAGTTGAGGCGAATTATCGGGCGATCAGAGAAACGATCGGCGATCACGTCAAGCTGTGCTGTGTCGTCAAAGCGGATGCTTACGGTCACGGCGCGGTCGAGCTGTGCCGCTTGTATCATAAGCTGGGCGCGGATTTTTTTGCGGTTTCCAATTTGGACGAGGCTTTGGAAATCCGTGACGCAGGTATCGAAGAGCCGATCCTGATCCTCGGCTATACACCGCCCGACAGGTGCAGAGATCTGGCGCACGGCGCGATCCGACAGGCGGTCTACAGCCTCGATTATGCCCGCAGGCTCAGTGAAGAATGCGAAAAATCCGCCGTGGAAGTCAGGATACACATCAAGCTGGACACAGGCATGAGCCGTATCGGGTTCATTTGTCAGGAATTCCCGCGTGATAATAATTCTATAGAAGAAATAAAAGAAGCGTGCAGTCTGCCGCATCTGGTGACGGAAGGCATATTTACTCATTTTGCGGTCGCCGATGACGGCACGGACGGTGAAGCCTTCACAAATCAACAGTACGGTTGCTTTATCCACACCGTCGATGAACTCGAAAAGCGCGGCGTTCGATTTGAGATCCGTCATTGTTCCAATTCCGGCGCGATCATGGACTATCCGGCGCTGCGGCTTGATATGGTACGCGCGGGGATCATTTTGTACGGCTATGCGCCGAGTGATAAGATTGTTTCCGATCTGCATCTGCATCCTGCGATGCGTCTGAAAACACTGATCTCGCATATCAAGACAGTCAAAGCCGGCGCGACCGTCAGTTACGGCAGAACGTTTACGGCAGACCGCGATATGCGGATCGCGACGGTTCCTGTCGGCTATGCAGACGGGTTTATTCGTGCATACGCGAAGGATGGCTATATGTTCGTCTGGGACAAGACCAAAAAATTCGGCAAAAACTGTAAGATCATCGGCAGGATCTGCATGGATCAGACGATGCTGGACGTCACCGATTTTCCCGAGGCGGAGATCGGCAATGTGGTCGTTGTCTTCGGCAACGGTAATGACGGCGAGCCGACTGCAGAGGATGTTGCCCGCTGGGGCGATACCATTTCTTACGAGGTGCTGTGCGCGGTGAGCAAACGCGTTCCGCGGCTGTACCGCACCAATTGGATCACCGGCAGCGTGGTATATAAGCTTTGATGACAGGGAAAGGCTGATTATGATTCTATTAGTAGTTGACGGAAACAGCATACTTAACCGCGCGTTCTACGGCATTAAGCCGCTGACGACCAAAGACGGTCAGTTTACTAACGCGATCTACGGCTTTTTGACCATGTTCGAGCGCATGAAGGCGGACGTCAGTCCCGACGCGGTGGCGATCGCGTTCGATCTGAAAGCAAAGACTTTCCGTCATAAAATGTACGATTTATACAAAGCGAACCGCAAGGGAATGCCCGAGGAGCTGCATCAGCAGATGGCGCCGCTCAAGGAGCTGCTGACGGATCTGGGGTATCGGATCGTCACCTGCGAGGGATACGAGGCGGACGATATCCTCGGTACGCTGTCGAAGGCATGCGCCAATTCCGGCAACACCTGTGTGATTGCGACCGGCGACCGCGACAGCCTGCAGCTGGTGAGCGACCGTGTATCCGTGCGGCTGGCAAAGAACCTCAACGGCACGATGATGTATACGCCTGCCGTTGTTGAAGAGGAATACGGCGTGCCGCCGAAAAAGCTGATCGAGATCAAGGCGATCCAGGGCGACAGCTCCGACAACATTCCCGGTGTTGCGGGCATCGGACCCAAGGGCGCTACCGAGCTGATCCGAAAGTACGGCGACATCGACTATATCTATGATCACCTCGACGAGCTGGATATCAAACCCGGTATGCGCGCAAAGCTGGAACAATCGAAGGACAGCGCCTTCCTCAGCCGCAAGCTGGGCGAGATCTGCCTGAGCGCTCCTGTGGATACCGACCTTTCCTCCTACTCGATCGGCGAGGGCGATAAGACTGCCGCCGCAAGGCTGATGGCGCGGCTGGAGCTGTTCAAGCTGATCGAAAAATTCGGACTTGATCTGACCGAAACCGCAGAGGTGAAGCACGAAGAAAAACGTGTTTTCCGGATCGAATCGCTTGATAACGCGCATTTGAAAGCGGTGATGGATACTATTCAAGAGCTGTATCTGCATATCGATTTTGCAGAGAATAAAGCATATATTTCTACAGAAGAATTATTATATACGATCGACGGTGAAAACGCGATCAAAACGATCCTGACGTCGGGCAAGAAGATCTATACCGATAATGCCAAGCCGATCTTTGCTTACTGCGACAAAGAGGGCGTCGACTGCGATATTGTTTTTGACACGAGTCTTGCGGCGTATCTGCTCAATCCGTCATCCTCCGGCTACGATCTCGACCGCCTGTGTGCCGGCTACAATATCCCGGTTGCGAAATGCGCAGATGACGCGGATGAAGCGTGCGCCTTTTACCACGCGATGCCCGCGCTGTGCAAGCGTCTTGCCGACGATATCCACGGTATCGGCGCGGACAGATTACTCTACGAGATCGAGATCCCGCTTGCAAGGGTGCTGGCGCGTATGGAAAACATCGGCTTTGCCGTCAATGTCGAGGGGATCCGCGACTACGGCGAACAGCTCGACAAAGAGGTCAAGGAGCTGCAGCAGTCCATTTATGACGACGTCGGCTACGAGTTCAATATCAACTCGCCCAAGCAGCTGGCGTCCGCACTGTTTGAGGAGCTGAACCTGCCGCCGCGCAAAAAGACGAAGAGCGGTTATTCTACGAACGCCGAGGTGCTGGAAAGCCTGATCGGGTTCCATCCCGTGATCGCGAAGATCCTCGAGTACCGTACCGTGGCAAAACTGAAATCCACCTACTGCGATTCGCTGATCGACAAGGTCGCTGCCGACGGACGTATCCATTCGTCTTTCAACCAGACCGAGACCCGTACCGGGCGCATCAGCTCGACCGAGCCGAATCTGCAGAACATTCCCGTCCGCACCGAACGCGGCAGGGAGTTCAGACGCTTTTTCCGTGCAAAGGAAGGCTGTGTGCTGGTTGATGCGGATTATTCTCAGATAGAATTAAGAGTGCTGGCGCATATCTCCGGCGACGAAAATATGCAACAGGCGTTCCGCGACAATATCGACATCCACACCGTTACCGCGTCCGAGGTGTTCAAGGTGCCGATCGATCAGGTCACGCCGCTGATGCGTTCACGCGCCAAGGCGGTCAACTTCGGCATCGTCTACGGCATCGGAGCTTTCTCGCTGTCCAAGGACATCGGCGTCAGTATGCGCGAGGCACAGAAGTATATTGAATCCTACCTGGCGCATTTCCATGCGATCGACCGCTATATGAAAGAGGTCATCGAGAAGGCGAAGATCGACGGATATGTAGAGACGCTCGAGGGCAGACGCAGGTATCTGCCGGAGCTGTCGGCGTCCAACCGCAACACCCGCGCCTTCGGTGAACGCGTCGCACGCAACGCCCCGATCCAGGGCACAGCGGCGGATATCATCAAGATCGCGATGGTGAATGTGGACAAACGACTGACAAAAGAGGGATTATCCGCGCGTCTGATCCTGCAGGTGCACGATGAACTGATCGTCGAAGCGCCCGCCTACGAGATGATGCAGGTCGCGATGATCCTGCAGGAAGAAATGGAGAACGCCGTTCACCTCAGTGTCCCGCTCACTGCCGAAGCTGCGATGGGAGAGACATGGTATGATGCGAAAGGCTAGGTTGAACCAATGAAAAAGATATTATTTGTTTGTACAGGAAACACCTGCCGCAGTCCGATGGCGGCGGTGATCTTTAATTCGCTCGCTGCGCAAAGCGGGCTGGATTATGTTGCCGAATCCGCAGGCGTTGCCGCGATAGGCGACAGACCTGCATCGGAAAACGCCGTCAAAGCCGTGGCGGAGATCGGGCTTGATCTGAGTACCCACCGCACGCGCTTTCTGCCCGGGATCGACCTCAATCAATACAGCCTGTTCGTCGCGCTGAACGACGAGCATTATGAGATCCTGCGCTCGATCGGTATCCCCGAAAACATGCTGCGCCTGCTGCGTCGCGCACCGAATGTAGACGATATCTATGACCTCAGGCAGGGCATCGTCGATCCCTACGGCGGCGATCTGAACGCTTACCGCAAATGCCGCGACGAGATCATCGGCGCGGTCAAGCTGCTGATCACGACGCTATGATCCTGCAAAAAATGCAGCCCGGGCATATCGCGGGTGTCAAGGAATTGCTGGACGGCTGTTTCGGAGAGAGCGCCTGGAGCGAACAGAGTATTGCTTCTCAGCTGGATAAGGCCGATTCTTACTGCGCTGTTGCGGTGGATGAAGAAAAGGTCGTCGGGTATATCGCGTTTGAGGCGATCGCCGATGAAGGCAGTATCGTTGAACTGGCGGTCAGTCCGGAGTACCGCCGCAAGGGCGTCGGAAAAAAGCTCGTCGAGCTGATGCTGTCCTCGTGCAGCGGAGTGAAAACCATCTGCCTTGAGGTGCGTGCGTCCAATACCGGCGCGATCGCTTTATATGAGGCGTTTGACTTTGTGCCGGTCACGGTCCGGAAGAATTACTATGATGCTCCGCGCGAGGATGCGGTGATCATGATAAAGAAGGTATATGAATGAAAATCTTGGCGATAGAGAGCAGCTGTGACGAAACTGCAGCGGCTGTGGTGGAGGACGGCAGAACAGTCCTGTCAAATATCGTTGCCTCACAGGTAGAGGAACACAAGCTCTACGGCGGCGTTGTTCCGGAGATCGCTTCCCGCCGTCATGCGGAGGCGATCGTCGGCGTTGTGGATGAGGCCGTCCGCACTGCCGGCTGTACGCTTGATGATATCGACGCCGTCGCGGTGACCTATGCACCGGGACTGATCGGCGCTCTGCTCGTAGGTGTGAACTTTGCAAAGGGCTTTGCGCTGGCGTCAAAGAAGCCGCTGATCCCCGTGCATCATCTGCGCGCGCATATCGCGTCTGATTATATTTCTCACAAAGAATTAAAACCGCCGTTTTTATGTCTGGTCGTATCCGGCGGTCACAGCCATATCGTTGAGGTGCGCGATTATACCGATCTGAAGGTTATCGGTCGCACCCGCGACGATGCGGCGGGCGAAGCCTTTGATAAAGCCGCGCGTGCAATGGGGATCCCGTATCCCGGCGGCGTGGAGCTGGATAAGATCGCCGAATCAGGCAACGAAAACGCGTATCCCATGCCTCGTCCGAAGGTGGACGGCTCGCCCTACGACTTTTCGTTCTCGGGGCTGAAGACAGCGGTGATCAATCTGATCCACAATACACAGCAAAAGAGCGGGGATATCAGCGTTCCGGATATGTGCGCGTCCTATCGCAGAGCTGTTGTGAATTGCCTTGCCGACAATTTTCTGCTTGCGGCACAGGATCTGGGATATACGACCCTTGTGATCGCGGGCGGCGTATCGGCGAATTCTCTGCTGCGCCGCGAATTGCAGCTGCGCTGTGAGGGCAGATACAACCTGTATATGCCGGAGCGATCGCTTTGCGGCGATAACGGCGCGATGGTCGGCGCTCAGGCATATTACGAGTATCTTGCGGGTCATCTCGCAAAGTCCGACCTCAATGCCGTCGCGACCCTGCCCATCAGCGAAAACTGGTTTTAAGAGGTGCACATGAACCGATTATTCAGAATAATCGCTCTGCTGTTGATCCTGCTGATGACGACTGCTGTTATGACCTCGTGCGAATGGATCGACAGACTGAAGATGCATCTTTCGCCCGATACCGGGGCGACGCACGGGATCCCGGAGGATAACGACCGGGAATATGTCAGCGTCAGTGCGGGTGAGTATACCTACTCCTCTTATTACACGCCTGTCCATCCGCGCCATTCCTACGCGCAGCTCAGCGATGGTCAGAAGGCGCTGTATGACGCGCTTGCCGAAAAGGTGCGCGACGTTTATCCCGAGACCGACGATAATAACGAGAAGCTGTATAAGACCCGTCAGGCGGTGGTTGAGGGATATGTGCTGTCGACTGCGGATATCCGCATCGCCTCAAAGGCGCTGTATGACGATAACCCCGATCTGTTTTGGCTTTCGGGTACGCTGTATCAGCTTGTCGATGAGAATAAGGAGTATACCGCCGTACAGATGCGGTCTATTTATTCTCCTGAAGAAATAAAATCCATGCAGTCAGAGATCAATACCGCCGTCAATACGTTTTATGAAGGCGTGGATGCGGATCTGTCGGCTTATGCTCGCGAGAAAACCGTGCATGATTATATCGCGGAGATCTGTGAGTATGACAAAGAAGCCGCGCAGTCGCACAGTACCGACCAAAGAGTCCCCGAGGCGTATCTCGTTTACGGCGCGCTGGTGAAGGGCAAGGCGGTCTGCGAGGGGTATGCAAGAACGATGCAGCTGCTGTTGTGCGGTCTGGGCGTCGACTGTATCGGCGTCACCGGGATCGGCTATGACAGCGACGGTACCAATGATCTGCATATGTGGAACGCGGTCAGTCTGGACGACGGCTGGTACTATGTGGATCCGACCTGGGATGATCAGCTGTATGATTACCGCCGGTACCAGTATTTCAATCTGGATGAAGCGACGATGAGCGCAGATCATACGAATTCGAAGCTCGTTTCACAGCTGAGCGACGATGAGATCGACGGCGATTCCACTTTCAGCGCGGTGGCGATGAATATCTATCTGCCGGAGTGCAGTGCGACGTATTATTCGTATTACCGCTTTGAGTGTGCGCATCTGACGGATTATGACGGCGCCGACGTGGAGGATTCTCTGTATCGCGCGGCGCTGGATCAAAAGGAATACATCACCGTTTATATCGATCCGGATGCGCTGGATTATGATGATGCGATCGATGCGCTGTTCGTTGATTCGCCCCAGTACTTTTTCACTTATGTCGAGGACGTCAACGGTTGGATCAGCGGATATGAGATCGATAACAGCAACATGAGCTATTATCAGAATAAGGAACGCAGCGCGGTCACCGTGATGCTGAATTACTATTAGGAAGGGTATTATGATCATTATTTCTGTCGACCTCGGTCACGCAAGAACCGGTCTTGCGATCTCGGACAAAAGCGGTTTTCTCGCATCGTCTTTGTGCGTGATCGAAGAGTATAACGATGAACGGCTGGTGCAGAAGATCGCCGATCAAATCAAAGAAAACAAGGCGGAGCTGGTCGTCGTCGGACTGCCGAAGAATATGGACGGCACCGAGGGCGAAAGCGCGATTCGCGCCAGAGAGCTTGCCGAAAAGATCAGCGCGCTCAGCGGCGTCCCTTACAAGATGCAGGATGAACGCGGCACCACTATCACCGCCCATGCCTACCTCAGTGCGAAAGAGGTTTACGGCAAAAAACGCAAAAAGCAGGTAGACGCCGTAGCGGCTTCGATCATCCTGCAGGATTATTTGGACAGTCAGAAAGGATGAAGAATATGAATACAGACAAAATGCTTGAGGAGATCAACGCTCTTGCGAAAAAGAAGAAAGAAAAAGGCTTGACCGAAGCGGAAACCAAGCGCCAGAAGGAGCTGTATGCGATCTATTTGAAGAATTTCCGTCAGGGTTTCAAACAGCGGCTCGACAACATGGACGTCCGCTATCCCGACGGAACGGTCCGCACGCTGAAGGAAGCGATGGAAGTCGGAAAAAAGAACGAAAAGAAGTGAAACGATACAGCGCTCAGGTGCTTGTATTGTGCGATAAAGAATCATCCCCATCCTATCGTTGTGATAAGATGGGGATTCATTATACTCATTTTTTTGTTTTCAGCGGCGTTTGCCGATTCAGTGCCTCGGTGAGGGAGAGGAAGAGGAAGAACAGCGGCGTAGTGATCGGCTGGTAGAGGTTAACGACCGATTGAACGGCACAGCAGATCACTGCGGATAGGAAGATCAGGATCACCGGGTTTTCCTTTGCTCTGCGGATCGCGCGGACGGTCACCGTGCCGAGCAGCGCAAGATAGCTGAGCAGTCCCAACGCGCCCTGTGTGATGAAATAGTTGAGGAATTCGTTGTGCACACAGTCGGTCGAGGATTCGTTGAATTTTGTCAGTTCATCGATGTAATACGGTTCCATGACGACGCTGACGCTGTCGGGACCATAGCCGAACAGCTTGTGCAGGAAATCGAACTTTTTGTATTCGTCAAGGCTCTTGATCCAGTAATATCCGCGGTGGGTACCCCATCTTTCGTCAAAGCGGAGCAGTCCCGACAGATCCTCGCTCAGTTCGGCTTCGGGGGCGATGAACGAGTAATAGACGAACGCAAAGATCGCTGCGCAGACGCCGCCGACAGTCAGCACGATCAGGGTGATCACGATCGCTTTTTTCGGATAATGCGGAGCCAGTTTCTTCTCAAACAGCTGCAGCAGCACAAACAGAGCCGCACAGACGATCAGCGGGATATAGATCGCATTGCTGTAGATCAGAAAAGACTGGATGAATTCAAATCCCTTGCTGATATCGCCCATGATATAGGAGAACAGGCGCAGCAGCTTTGAGGAGGCGAACATGATCGCCAGCGCCAGCAGATACCATTTGCACATGGAATAACTGCGCGCAGAGAAGATCGCCATCACCGCGATGATCACGACCAGTCCCAGAATACCCGAGGAGGAATCGGCGCAGAGAAGTCCGCAGTAGGCAAAGCAGATCGCAACGCCTCCGATGATCTTTAAATAGCGGGTCTTCGTGATCACAAAGGTCATCACGGCGATCGGCAGGAACAGGCACATAAAAGCGCTGATCAGGTTTTTATTGCCCAGTGTGCTGCCGAAATTGAGCAGTACATTAACATTTCCCTGCGTTCCGTCAAACTGCTTCCACAGGTCGATATATCCGTTGTAAACGTTGATGACATCGATGTAGAAGAAGTTGACGATCGCGAGAAATGCGATAAAGGATGAGAACAGCAGGTAGATTGCGATCACATACTCTTTGAAAGAATACCGCCGTGTGACGACCAGATAAACCAGCAGATAGACGGTCATCAGCAGCAGACCGTTATTTCTGCCGCCGTTGGGAAACACGCCGAGGAAAGATTCTGCCGGATACTTCGAGAGAAGCGTCGAGATCGCCGCAAAGCCGTAGAAGCATAAGAACGAGATATCGGCAGCTGTGATCGGTTTGAGTCGCAGATCGGCTTGGTGATGCCGCTTTGCTTCAAAATAATCCAGCAGCGATACGATCACGACCGATACGATCAGCACGCCGGAAAGCACCAGATAAAAATAGTATTTATCCCTGCGGGCACTGACGAACTGCTGTGTGAGGAAGAGGGGAAAGAAGCTGAACATCAATATCAGATACAGGCTGACCAGAAAGCCGGGCATGGTGCTGGGCCGATACTGTTCGTTTTTTTGATTGCTGTGTTGCTTGTTAGCCATAGCTTGTTCCTTTGATTGAATGATTCTGCGTTTATTGTAAATCAAATCGGCAGCGGTGTCAATAACGGCATTTCGTATTGACAAACTAGTATTCTTGATTTATAATATAACAAATGTTATATAAAGGAGGGACAAAATGCCTCCCGCGATCAAGATCACCCGTGACAGTATCATCACGGCGGCGACCGAACTGGTGCGCGAAAAGGGGACAGACGGGTTGACGACCCGCGCTGTTGCAAAAAAGCTGAACTGTTCCACCCAGCCGATCTTCTCCAATTTTCCGAATATGGATTCGCTCAAAAAGAGCGTGCTGGATAAAGCGTATCAGCTGTATGTCGAACGGACGTTTTCGTCGATGCAGTCCTGCAGATACCCGCCCTATAAGGCGAGCGGTATGGCGTATATCGAATTTGCGGTCGATGAGCCGGAGCTGTTTAAAATGCTGTTTATGCGCGATCGTAACGGTGAAGAAAGAATCGACGATACCGCCGAAAGCGAAATGATTGTCGCCATGATCCGGGAACGTACGGGTCTGTCGGACGAGCAGGCGCATCGACTCCATACCGAGCTGTGGGTGCTGGTACACGGACTTGCCGTCATGTATGCGACGGGTTTTGAAGAATACAAAGCAGACGAAGCGAGCGAGATGCTGTCGGATGTATATCTGGGCATACTCGGTCGTTTCCAGAATAAGGAAGGAGTGGTCGAATGACAGAGATCAAACTGTCGTCACTGACAAAACGCTACAAAGATATCACAGCAGTCGACGGGCTCAGCCTTGAGATCGAGAAGGGCGAGCTGTTCGGACTGCTCGGCGTGAACGGCGCCGGAAAAACAACCACTATCAAAATGCTGTCGACCCTGACCGCGCCCACCTCGGGCGACGCAGAGATCGCGGGCTTCAGCATTCTCGGCGATAAGCAGAAGATCCGCGAGAGGATCGCGATCTCTCCGCAGGAGACAGCCGTTGCCGAAAACCTCACCGCGCGTGAAAACCTCAAAATGATGGCGGGTATCTACAGTATGGACAAGGACGCCGCAGAAAAAAAGATCGCCGAACTGTGCAACGCGCTGAGCCTGAGTAAGGTGATGGATAAACGCCTCAAAAAGCTTTCCGGCGGCTACAAACGCAGGGTCTCGATCGCGATGGCGCTGATCAACTCGCCGAGCGTTCTGTTCCTCGATGAGCCTACCCTCGGTCTGGATGTTATCGCCAGAGCCGAGCTGTGGGATGCGATCAAGGCGATCAAAGGCGAGCTGACTATCATCCTGACAACCCATTATCTGGAAGAGGCGCAGGAGATGTGCGATCGACTTGCCGTGATGAAGGACGGCAAGCTGATCACCGTCGGCACGGATAAAGAGATCATGAAAGAAGCCGGCGTTGATGATTTTGAAGCCGCCTTCGTGAAGCTGGTAAAGGAGGGTCGTTCATGAGATGGTTGACATTTACCAAACGCACTGCCAAGGAGATCATCCTTGACCCGCTGACCGTTGCGTTCGGACTGGGTATGCCGGTTGCGCTGCTGCTCCTTTTATCTGCGATCAACAGCGGTATCCCGGAGGGTTACGGTCCGTCGAATTTCAAAATCGAGAATCTGACGCCCGGCGTCAATGTGTTTGCAATGTCGTTCCTCACCCTGATGGCAGGTCTGCTGCTGTCGAAGGACAGAGGATCGTCGCTGCTGCAGCGGCTGTTGACGACCCCGCTGACCGCGGTCGATTATATCGTCGGATATATGCTGCCGCTGATACCGATCGCGCTGATGCAGGGGATCATCTGCTATGTGGTCGCCATGATCCTCGGGCTGTCGTTCACCGCGAATATCTTCCTCGCGATCCTGATCTCGATCCTGCCCGCGATCATGTTTGCCGCACTCGGCTTATTGCTGGGAACCCTGCTCAATGAGAAGCAGGTCGGCGGGATCTGCGGCGCGCTGGTCACGAACCTGACCGCATGGCTGTCGGGCGCATGGTTCAGCCTTGATATGGTCGGCGGCGCGTTCAAGACCGTCGGTCAGATCCTGCCGTTCTACCATGCGGTAGAAATGCAGAAAGCGGTTCTGCACGGCAGCTACAGCGGGATTTTCACCGAGGGCCATATTTGGGTCGTGCTCGGCTATTGCGTCGTACTGTGCGTCCTCGCGGTCGTACTGTTCACATCAAGAATGCGCGAGAAATAATTCTCCGTACATAGCAAAACACGGCTGTTCGTTCAGAGCAGCCGTGTTTTTTAGTTGCGTTATAACTGTCTTCGGCGGAAGCTGAGGCTTTCGCTATTGCCGGGAGGCGTTCGATTTGATCAGTCTGACCGAGTTGAGTACGCATAAGAGGCAGACGCCGGTATCCGCGACGACAGCCAGCCATAACGGAGCAAATCCGAGCGCCGCCAGTGTGATGACCAATACCTTGACCGCCAGCGAGAAGATGATATTCCCGCGCACGGTGCGCATCGTCCTTCGGCAGACGCGGACAGCTTTCGGCAGAGCGTTGAGATTCTCTGCGGACAGCACCATATCGGCGGATTCGATCGCCGCATCCGAACCGAGTCCCATTGCGATACCGCAGTCCGATCGTGAGAGAACCGGCGCGTCGTTGATGCCGTCGCCGACAAAACAGCAGTTGCCGTGGTCTGAGATCAGTTCTTCAATACAGGCGACCTTGTCCTCGGGGAGCAGCTCGGCGCGGATATCGGTGACGCCGAGTTCTGCCGCGACCTTTTCGCACGCGGAGCGTTTATCACCCGACAGCATGACGAGCTTGTCGATCCCGAGCGCTTTCAGCTTTTTGAGAACGGATTTTGCTTCGGTGCGCGCCTGTTCCGAGATCGTGATCATACCGATGACCTTGTCGTCCAGAGTGACTGCCGTTGCCTGATGATCGGAGGATTTGGTGACAGCGTAGGTGTGGCGGTCGTCCTCTGCCGATACGCCCTTACCGGAGATCTCGGTGTGGTTTTTTAATTCTAATTCGGAAATATGATGAGCCTCCGCATATTCTCTGATTGCGGCGGCAATAGGATGAGATGAATGCGCTTCGACAGAATAGGCGATCCGTAATATTTCTTCTACAGAATAATCAGAGGCTGATTTTATTTCTTTAACAGAAATATGATTGTCTGTGAGCGTACCGGTTTTGTCAAACGCGAAGCAAGTCGCTGTTGATAACGCCTCGACATATCTGCCGCCCTTGATCAGCACGCCGGCTTTTGACGCTGCGCCGATGCCCGCAAAGTAGGCGAGAGGAACTGAGATGACGATCGAGCATGGACACGACGCGACAAGACATACCAGAGCGCGGTGGATCCAGGTCGCCCATTCGCCGGTGATAAGCGACGGGATCAGGGCGATCAGCACACCGATCAGGATCACAACGGGCGTGTAGATCCGCGCAAAGCGGGAGATCAGTTTTTCGCGGTCGCCCTTATTCTTCGCACTTTCCTCGACCAGCTTGACGATGCGTGTCGCCGCGCTGTCGGCATAGGCTTTTGTGACCTTCATCCGCACGGTGCGGTCGTTGTTCATCATGCCGCTGAGCAGCTCCGAGCCGACGCTGACGTCTACGGGAGCGGATTCACCTGTCAGCGACGACGCGTCGACCGTCGTTGCGCCGTCGGTCACGACGCCGTCCAGCGGAACGCGGGTATGGGGAGGGATCTCGAGGATCGATCCGATTGCAACGTCCTTTGCGGGGACTTCGCGCGAACCTGTATTGTCGACGAGATAGGCGGTATCGGGACGGATGTCCGCGAGCTTGCGGATGTCGCGGCGGGATTTTTCTACCGCTTTATCCTCCAGCAGTTCGCCGATCCCGAACAGAACGGTGACTGCGGCGGCCTCGACGAATTCACCCAGCACCATCGCCGCGATCACCGCGACCGTCATGAGGGTGGTTTCATCGATCCGCAGCTTGATCGCTGACTTGACGCCTTCGTATACGACCTCGTATCCGGAGAGGATCGCCGAGATCACGGACAGGATCGCGCAGATCACATCGTTGCCCTCAAAAAAATGCAGGACAAATGCCGCGGCGAACAGCCCTGCCGAGAGGATGAGCAGGACGATCTTGACCTTGCTGATGCTTTCTTCATTCTCCTCGTCGCAGTCATCGGCTGATCTGACGGTCACGCCATCCTCGATGCTGTCGACCAGCATCTGTACTTCTTCGATTATATTTCTTTTTTCGCAATTAAACGACAGTTCTTTTGTCGCGAAGGAGAACCTGACGTCGCTGTAGTCCGGCGTATCGATCAGCTTCTGCTCGATCTTTGCCGCACAGTGCGCGCAGTTCAGCCCTTCCAAAACCAATTCGTGTTTCATATCAGTACCTCAAAACGATAAGTCAGTATGACGGGGAAGCGTCGTAAAGCGACACAGGGTCGTCGCCGTCAGAGAAATCCCGCACTTTACGATCGCCTCAATGAGTGTGTTATTCCAAAATATGCTCCAGTCCCATTTCGAAGATCTTTTGGATATGCTCATCTTCAAGCGAATAGTAGCTCTGCTTACCGTCACGGCGCACCTTGACGAGGTTTTCCTGACGCAGGACGCGGAGCTGGTGGGATACGGTGCTCTGCTCCATGCCGACGATATCTGCAATACAGCAGACGTTCAGTTCCTGCTCGAACAGCGCGCACATGATGCGGATGCGGGTGGAGTCGCCGAATACCTTGAAAAAGTCCGCCAGTTCAAACAGCGTATCGGTGTTCGGCATTTTTGACTTGGTTTCTTCTACAATGTTTTTATGCGCATCGTGTATCATAATGACCTCCGATAATTCAATAGATGAACATATGAACAATTATTCATATGTTATCATTATCATATACCTGTTCTTTGTATTTGTCAAGAGGAAAGCATTGAAAAATCCGCAAAGTTGGTATATAATGTGTTTTGATTTGGAGGATGCGTATGGAACGACCGGATTTTGCCGTCATCTTTGATATGGACGGCGTGATATTTGATTCCGAGCGCGCGTATATCGAATCGTTTCGCGTGATCTGTGAAGACGAGGGTATACCGTTCATCGAGCAGGCGTGTATCGACTGTATCGGCGCGAATTGGAATCGCAGCAAGGTGATATTTGAAGAAGCCTACGGAGAAGACTTCGACTTTCCGCACTACTATGATCTGGTGCGCAGGAGATTGGGTACACTGCGATTCGATCTGAAACCCGGTGTACAGGAGATCTTTGCATACCTTAAGGAGAGAAACATCCCGACGGCGCTCGCGTCATCGACCAGTGAGAAGTCTGTCAAACGGATGCTCAGCGAGGAAAGCATGCTCGACAGATTCGACGAGATCATCTGCGGCGATATGGTCAGTCACAGCAAGCCCCACCCGGAGATTTTTTTGACGGCTGCAGATAAGCTGCACGCCGATCCTGAAGACTGTTATGTCATTGAGGACAGCTTCAACGGGATCCGCTGCGCTCATAATGCCGGGATGCACCCGATCATGGTGCCGGATATCCTGCAGCCGGATGATGAGATCCGCAGGATGGCGGAGGCCGTATTGCCGACGCTCAACGATGTGATCGCCTATTTGAAGGAAGTGACAGAATAATGTACGAGATCGATTATTTACCGCGTTTTCGCGAGAGCGAGGCGGATGGATTAGTATCAACCAAAGGCTATTTCTATTATTTTCAGGATATTGCCGCGGGGTTTTATCACGAAATGGGGAAGGGGAATAATCGTATCCCTCAGAAGTACGGCGTTTCGTGGGTGTACTCCAAGTACAAGCTGAAGATCTACGACAAATGCGATTTTGATCATATCATCCATATCGCAACATGGGTATCAAAGCTGGACGCTGTGCGTTCGTGGCAGGAGATGCGGATCACCCGCGGGGAAGACCTCCTGTGCGAGGGACGGCTCGAAAGCTGTGTTGTGGATATGCAGGCGAAGAAAATCGAGAAGCTCAGCTGCATTGAACTGCCCGATGATCTGGCAGAGGGCGATTTGACGGTGGAACCGTTCACCCGCAGATTGAAGCCGTCGAATACGAAGGAATACCGCTGTTCCCATACCGTGGAGTATACCGATATCGACCTGAGCCGCCACATGAACAACCTGCATTATGTCGATATGTTCATGAACGCCTTCGATCCGGATTTCTATGATCGGTTCTTTATCACCGACTTTGAGATCCACTATATCAATCAGGCGTATTACGGAGAAGAACTGCGGATCTTCTGCGAGCAAAGCGGCGATGAATACCGACTGTTTGCGTTCAATCATGATGACGCGGTTGCCGCTGCATGTATTATTAAGGTAAAAGCGAATGAAAAGACGTGAGCAAATAGAGGCGCGGTATCGGGATAATCTGAACCGCCTTCCCGAGTATCGGGATTACATCTTTTATCAATGGAATAAGAAAGTCGCCGATCTGAGCTTCGGCAAGCGCGGTCATATCGGTAGAGAAGGTTGCGGCGCTGTTGCGATCCATAACGTGATGAAATTCATCGGAAGGGAGCAGAACTTCTGCGACGTCCTGCGCGATATGGAGTTGCTGCGCATGCCGTGGCTGGGTGCAAAATTCGGCACCAAGCCGCTGTCGCTAGGCAGATATTTCAGCAGGCATAAAATTCCTTATTGGAAATATAGCGCGCCTGTTGATTTCAAAGCCGCCTTGCTGACTCACAAAATCGGCATCGTCTGCACATGGAACAGGCGCTTTTACGGGATGCACTTTTACTGCGTGTATTACGATCCCGCGGAGAACGCCTATTATTCTGCAAATTTTTATACTCCCGGCGGGGTGGAGTTCCGTCCGACGGAGCTGAGTGATATCAGCAACTTCCGCTTTATTGTGGGTTATATTTTTTGAAAGAAAAAAGAACAGTGTCATTCTGAACAACGCAATAGACCGATTCGGGTTCTTTGCGGTACACACGTGTGTGTTCGGGATGACACATTTTTATTGGATTTAATATTTAAATAAAAAATTTAACGAAAAACGTTAAAAAACTATTGACAAACGTATTTTAGTGTGATAAACTCCAGTTAACGATAAACGTTAAATAATTAATTTTTGGAGGTAATATCATGAACAATCAATTAGTCAAGAGAATGAATACGATCGGCAAGGTCGGCAAGATCATCACCATCGTCGTCATCGTCCTTTCGATCATCGCGTCGGTCGCGATCATCGGCGTCGCGATCACCGCATCGGTACTGCCGAAGGATACAATCTCGGTGAACGCTTCCGCTCAGGCTGACGTTACCTTGAACAAGGACGTCTTCGGCGGCGTTACGGATGGTATCGTCAGCGGCGTCAATGAAGATAGCCCCGAGATCCATGATTTCGGAAGAGGAATCTTTTATGCAAGCGCGGAAAATGTCGACGGAAGCGCTGTCATCCACGCGAACGCGGATATGATCCGTATTCAGTCCGGCGAAGTCGTTCCCGCAATCTGGGTAGCACTGGTCGCAGTGATCGCATTTATTGTCTGCGCATTCTTCTTCAAGGCGCTGATGAAGGAGCTGTCGGTCGCCGAATCTCCGTTTACAGACGGCATCATCCTGAAGATGCGGAACTTTGCGATCGCGATCCTTTCCGCCTCGATCATTTCCTCGGTCTGCAAGGCGAGCATCTCCGCGATTTTCACAATAGGACACGGATTCGGTCTTTCGTTTGATTTCGGATCTATCATCACCGCCGTGATCATCTTTGTGCTGGCTGTTGTCTTCCGTTACGGCGCACAGCTGCAGAAAGAATCCGACGAAACATTATAAGAGGTGTCGCTATGGGAAAGATCATACTGCGGCTTGACCGCGTGATGGCGGACCGCAAGATCGGGCTGAATGAGCTGTCCGAGATGGTCGGGATCGCCAATGTCAATCTGTCAAAGCTGAAAAACGGCAGGATCAGTGCGGTGCGATTCTCCACCCTCTGCGCGATTTGTGAAGCGCTGCACTGTCAGCCCGGGGATATCCTCGAATATGACCCGAACGCAGAGGAGTAATCGGGATTAACAGCAGGGGACGGTTCCTCAGCCTGAGAAGGCTCTGATCTGTCCTTCTCTCAGGGTGACCCCTCGACGAACTGATCCTTTGACGATACCGAAAAGCAAAAAAACAGCCCCGCCGCCTCGGTGTGCTCCGAAGCGGCGGGGTTATTGTTTGATTATGAATTATTGAATGTGTGTGATTACAGCCAGTGCATGGTATCTTCGTAAACGTTGATATAGTCCTGCGCGCTGCGTTCCCAGCTGTTGTCGCTCATCATCGCGCGCCACATCAGCTGATGCCAGCCTTCGTTGTCATAGATGCCTGCGAGGGCACGCTTGACGGCGTTGCACATATCGGCGATATCATAGTTCTTGAAGGTGAAGCCGTTGCCGTAGTTATCGGCGCTGTCGAATACGCTGTCCTTCAGACCGCCGACCTCGCGGACAACCGGGATGGTGCCGTAGCGAAGCGCGATCATCTGAGACAGACCGCAGGGCTCCTGCTTGGACGGCATCAGGAAGATGTCCGCGCCGGAGTAGATCTTGCGGGCAAGCTCGGGAACAAATCCGTGACAGGTGCAGACGCGGCCCGGATAGAACCACTGCATATCGCGGAAGAAGTTCTCGTATTCTTCATCGCCGGAGCCGAGGATGACGAACTGCATCTTGTGGTTGTTCAGCAGATCCGGCAGACCGCCGCGTACCAGATCGAGACCTTTGTGCTCGACCATGCGGGTGACCATCGCGACGATGGGAGTATCCCAGCTCTGCTCAAGACCCAGGCGTTCCTGCAGACGGCGCTTACATTCGCCCTT
>CADBOO010000086.1 GCA_902796225.1 uncultured Ruminococcus sp. | reverse complement strand
TTTCTTCGGGCTGATACTGCAATTACATGAAATCAACCCCGATTACAAAATCCATCTCCGCAAGCACCCCTATATTCCCTGCTGGGACTTGAATATTTACGCAGTATAAAAGGAGTCGTATCACACACGATACGACTCCTCCACTTTATGCTTTTGATTGTTTGGGCAATTTAATATTGATGCATACCACCGACAGGAATACCAGTCCCACGCCGATATAGCCGCACGGTACGCCGATCGCTTCACCGAAATACCACGCGCCGACGATCGTCGCCACAACAGGCTCGACGGTCGCGATGATCGACGCCGTTCCCGAGCTGATGAATTTCAATCCCAGTGTGTAGAACGTATACGGCAGCACACAGCTGACCAGCGCAAACAGCACCGCAAAGCCCGCGCTTTCCGGACTTTCGGTCATCACGCCGATCACGGGACGCACGTCGCACGCGAGCAGTGAGAACACCGCCGCAAAGAAAAATGTATACAGCGTGATCGTGAACGGCTGATAGCCGCGATTCAGCGCAAAGCGCGAGAAGATCGAATACAGCGCATAGCAGACGCCCGAGCCGAGACCGAACAGGATTCCCGACAGGGTGATATTCACATCGCCGCCGATGACGCCGGTCGTCATCGCACATCCCAGCACCGCCAGCACCACCGACACGCCCTTCATCACGGTCATCTTTTCCTTGAAGAAGATCAGCGACATCAGCATGACGAATGCGGGCGCGGTATAGAGCAGCACCGCCGCGACCGACAGCGAACTGAGTTCGATCGACTTGAAATAGCAGAATGTAAAGACGCCGACGCTGACAACACCCGTACCGAGAAAGCACCAGATATCTTTCAGCTTGATCTGATACTGCTTCGGCTTGTAGATCAGCACGAACACCGCAAAAATGATCGCCGCGAGTGTGATCCTCAAAGCGGCGGTCTGCATGGAGTTCAGTCCCAGCGCTTCATAGCGGCGCACAAAAAAGCCGATACAGCCCCACAGCGTCCCCGCCAGCAGGACCGAGAGAACAGCCAGTTTTTTCTTCATCTGTTTTTATCCTTCCATAAAACTGCGAACACTCATCCTGTCCTGTGCGCCGGCAAGCAGCAGCTTCATATACGCGCACTCGGGCGAGATATCGGTCAGCGGGATCGCACCGGCGTTGACGGCGTCGACCGCGGTCTGATAGCGTTTCCTACCGTTCTTGAACGACGCAAGATACAGCGGGATATCGCCGAGCCGTTCCGTCAAAGCGATCGCCCCGGAGCTGTCGAGGGTCGCGCTGTGGTACAGCGTATGCAGGACGGCACGCTTGCCGCCGATATCCAGCGCGTCATAATCGAGCAGCGGATACGGGTGGATCAGCATGACGTTATCGCGGATAAGCGGCAGGTGTTCGCCGTCAAAAACCGCAGGGATCATTTGCTGTATATAATTCTTCTGTAGAATTATATCATCATCTTTGATCACAGCGTACGCACCGTTGAAGCTGTAAAAATCATCCGACAGATCAGCCTGACGGATATCGGTCGCAGAGTGGATGTACACTGCGCCGTCACAGTTGCGGTACGGCACAAAACAACCGCTTTCTCCGCGTCGGATCAACTGCAGCGCCGCGCGGAAATTCGCACAGCCGTTGGCGGCGGGATCACTGAGCACCTTATCCGAGGCGACGACCGCAACGGGCTTTTGCCACCGGCAGGTCAGCAGCCCGATGAACGCCGCAAGATAGCCGAGGTTATCGCTCCCGCAGGTGACGACCACGCCGTCATAGGGCGCAATATCTGCGGTCAGGATCGCCTTTGCCAACACATTCAAATCGTCTGCCGTGATCCGCTCGCTCAGCAGATTCAGCGGCGCGATGCTGTCATACGCAAAATCGGGATATTCATTTTTGACCGTTTCGGCAACAGCGCAGGATCGGGACGCATCGACGTCGATCGCCGCACCGTTGAACGTGCTGCCGATCGTACCGCCTGTTGTGATGATCAGTGTTTTCATATGCTTCACCTATAAAAATGCCATCCTGAGCATAGGCTGTCATCCTGAATGAAAGGAAGAATCTTTACCGCAGGGTGAAAGATTCTTCGCTTCGCTCAGAATGACATGCTGCATCACTCAGAATGACATCGTCGTCTTATTTATTTTGCGAGTTCTTCCTCGATCACCTTTTTGATGCCGGGAGCAGTGAGTCCGAAGATCTCCAGCAGTTCCTTAGCAGGGCCGGAATAACCGAAGCGGTCATACACGCCGATCCTGCGCACCGGTACGGGACACTCGGCAGAGGTCACCTCGCATACCGCGTCGCCGAGACCGCCGATGACGTTATGCTCTTCTACGGTGATGATCCGACCGGTTTCCTTCGCCGCCTTGATGATCAGCTCGCGGTCGATGGGCTTGATGGTGTGGATGTTGATCAGGCGCACGCTCTTACCCTCGGCTTTCAGCTCTCTGACCGCCTTGAGGCTTTCGAGGACGCACAGACCTGTCGCGATAACGGTGATATCGCTGCCCTCTTCAAGCGTGATGCCCTTGCCCCACTCGAATTTGTAGGTATCGGGATCGTTGAAGCTGTCGACAGCCAGTCTGCCCAGACGGATATAGACGGGACCGTCATATTCCAGCGCCGCCTTGGTAGCGGCTTTCATCTCCCAGTGATCGGCGGGATTGAGAACCACCATGCCGGGAATGGTACGCATGATACCGATGTCCTCGAGGCACTGATGGGTAGCGCCGTCCTCACCGGTCGAGATACCCGCGTGCGAGCCGGCGATCTTGACATTGAGGTTGGGATAAGCGACAGAGTTACGGATCTGCTCAAAGGCTCTGCCGGTCGCGAACATCGCGAACGAAGCAGCAACCGGAAGCTTACCGCTTGCCGCCAGACCTGCCGCTACGCCGATCATATTGCCCTCGGCGATACCGCAGTCGCAGAAGCGCTCGGGATAGGCTTTTGCAAAAATAGAGGTATTGGTCGCCGCTGCAAGGTCGGCGTCCAGAACGATGATATCGGGATTGGTGGCAGCCGCCTCGCAAAGAGCCTCGCCGAAGCTCACGCGTGTTGCTTTTGTGATAATCTCAGCCATGATTACGCCTCCAGTTCCTTGAGCTGTTGTTCAAGCTCGTCGATCGCGATCTTGTATTCTTCGGCATTAGGCGCCTTGCCGTGCCAGCCGACCTGGTTCTCCATATAGGAAACGCCCTTGCCCTTGATCGTCTTCATGATGATCGCGAAGGGCTTGTCGGAAGCCTTTGCCTTCGCCATCGCTTCTTCGATCTCGTCAAAGTCATGACCGTTGATGATAACGGTATCAAAGCCGAAGCTCTCGAATTTTGTGTCGATCGGCTCAACGCCGCCGACCTCTTCGGTCGTACCGTCGATCTGCAGGCCGTTGCAGTCAACGATGACGGTCAGGTTATCGAGCCCCTTATGGCCGGCGAACATCGCCGCCTCCCAGACCTCGCCTTCCTCGCACTCGCCGTCGCCGAGAACGGTATAGACGCGCCAGTCTTTCTTGTCGAGCTTTGCCGCCAGCGCCATGCCGCACGCGGCGGAAATGCCCTGACCCAGCGAGCCGGAGCTCATATCGATACCCGGAGTTCCCTTCATATCGGGATGGCCCTGAAGCATCGCCCCGACATGACGGAGCACGCTCAGCTCTTCCCATGCAAAGTAGCCCTTGAGCGCCAGAACAGCGTAGAGGCTCGGGCAGCAATGCCCCTTAGACAGAACAAAACGGTCTCTGTCTTCCCAACAAGGATTTGCGGGATCTACGTTCATCTCTTTGAAATAGAGATAGGTGAACATATCCGCCGCCGACAAAGAGCCGCCGGGATGTCCGGATTTTGCATTAAACGTACCGATGATCGCGCCGATCCTCGCTTTGCAGGCAAGGATCTCGAGATTTCTTCTCTCTTCCTGTGTCATCAATCTGCCTCCTCTGAAACAATCATGCGAATCGTTATCTTTGAAAAATCCCGCCGAAAAATGTCGGAATTCTCATTCGCGTACACAGATATTCTAACACACACAGGGTGATATATTTTTCATTATGTGAAAAAAGCTGAAAATTGCTTATTTCTATTGAAAATACCTAAAATGTATGATACAATCCTCAGCGGAAAGGAGCGAAATGTATATGCTGCTTGCGGTCGATATCGGAAACACCAATATCAAGTTCGGCATCTTTG
>CADBOO010000085.1 GCA_902796225.1 uncultured Ruminococcus sp. | reverse complement strand
TACTGACGCTGATAATAAGGCTGAGGCGGTACGTCTTGCTACTAAAAAGATTGATCAGGCTGTAGCAAAGGGTATCCTGCACAAGAACACAGCCGCCAGAGCGAAGTCTTCGCTGGCGAAAAGACTGAATAAATCAGCTTAAATTGCATAACCTTAAAAGCAGGCAGCGCCTGCTTTTTTTGTTTTGCAGAGGCGGCGTTTATGACGGGGACGCCTGCGGATGCTAACGGCATCGAAAGCCGAAGGCTCGATCAAGTATTCCTGCTGTGCAATATGCCGCCAAACGCCGTGCCCTCCGACCGCCGACTGTTGACTGACAGCCGCCGTCCGACAACTATATTCATGAATAAATCATAAACTTACATACAAGATATTGACATTTTGCGAAATTGCTGTTATTATTTTCTTGTAATAGTTTTTAGTCATTCAGGAGGCGTCAAATGAAGAAATCTGGTTTCAAGTGGTTGGTATGCCTTATCACAGCGGTCGCTGCTTTGACAGCCGCCGTAACAGCGTTCTTTTTCGTAAAAGAGAAAAAGAAAAAGGATGACGAACAGCTTGAGGAATACCTCGATTATTCAATACAGTAAGCAGAGGAAAGCCGGAGAGGAATTTGTCCTCTCCGCTTTTCTTTTTTAATGATAAAACTTTGTCGCGTGACAATGCATCTATTGTAGTGTAAGGGGCATGTATGCCCGAATAAAAGGAGAAGTTTAGCATGGCACACTATTCAAATGAATTTCTGCTTGTTGCAAAGAATGGCAATGTCGCCGCATTCGAACAGATCTATTCCGATTACAAGGACAGGGTCTATGCGATCGCACTGTCCGCGCTGAAAAACCCGCAGGACGCCGAGGATGCAGTCCAGCAAACCTTTATCAAGGTCTACGAAAAGCTGTCGTCCCTTGAGGATCCCTCCGCTTTTTCAACATGGATCCAGCGTATCGCCATCAATGAGAGCCGGATGATTTTGCGCAAGCGCAAGGAGGTACTCTCGATGGATGACAACGAAAACGGCGCTCTGGTTGAGAAGCTCGAAGACGATTATATGCTCCCGCAGGAGTATCTGGAGCGCGATGATCTCTCTCGCAGGATGCGGGAGATCATCGACGAGCTGCCCACCGCCCAGCGACAGGCGCTCGTCCTGCAAATGTACAGCAATCTGTCGATGGCGGAAATCGCCGAGGTGATGGACTGCTCCGAAAACACCGTCAAATCGCGTATCCGCTACGCAAAAGCGACGATCAAGACAGAAATCGAGGAGCGCGAACGCAAGTCGGGCGAAAAGTTCTACGGCGTCGTCATGCTGCCCTTCGGCAGTATCTTTTCCGGCTTGGTGGCAAAGCAATCGATGTCGCCCGCCGTGGCGGCGCAAATCTGGAACGCGGTCTCTCAGCATATCGCCGGGATCGTCGCGGCAGCCGGCACTGCGGCAGGCGCCGCAGGCGGCGGCGCGGTCAGCGCAGGGCTGTCGCTCGGCGCAAAGATCGCCATCGGCGCGATCCTCGGCGCGGCTGTCATCGGCGGCACCGTGTTCGGGATCACGCGGCTCGCCGGTTCCTCCCCGGATCAATCCGCCGCGAGCGATTCGATCCCCGCAGTCACGCAGGCGGTGACCGAGTCAGCTACCCAAGCGCCCACGCAAAAGCCTACACAAAAGCCCACCCAGGCGCCGACCGAAGCCGATCACGCCGCGGTATATGCCGGCTATCTCGAGGCGCTGACCGAAAACGAAACCTCGATCCGCAGCTATGACTGGCAGAAAACCGCAGACGGCGAGCTTCGGCCGGTCGTATTCGCTGATGTTTACGGTGACGACGCGCCGGAAATGCTTTTCATGGACGTCGACCCATCACAGAGTTACGCAAGTGAGTTGTCCGTCTACACCTATGAGAACGGCAGCCTGAAAACGATTCAAGAGCCGGATCAGGTGGACGTGAACGCCGCAAGCGGAACGACATACTATCTCTTTACCGTCGAATCACAGGAGGGCTTCTACTGTTATCACGCCATAGGCGACGAGAGCTATTCGACCACGGTAGATCATTACGCTCCCTCAAACGGAAAGCTGAACAAGTCCGAGGCCCTGTATATGAATAACAGCAGCGACGGCAGCGTGATCTACCATGTGAACGGTACAGAAGCCTCTCATGACGACTATGTTTCCGGACTTGATCAGCTGCTGGATAACGCCGACCGACTGCTCATGATGAGCAATACAGACTCACACTTTGATGTTGTTGTCGATGAGACCTTTGAAGCCATGGACAACAAAGCGATGACCTACGACGAAGCGATCGCCTATCTGCAGGGTAATATCTCATCTTCAGGCGCCGATACGGAACCGTCGAAAGAAACAAACGATACCGGTATCTCACAGGAAAAAATGCTGGCAAAAATAGCAGGCAGCTATCAGGCGTCTTATGTTGCTATGGGCGGCACCGACCTTACAACTCTCACAATATCCCCGGAAGGCGATATCGATATTCTGGTTCGTGCGCGGATGCATCCCGATGAAACAAGCTATCACGGCACGGCAGGCTCGCTGACGGACAAGGGCAACGGCATCTGCTCGCTGACCGTAGTCAGCGGCGACAGCACATTGGACGGTGACACTTTGACATATTACCCCGCGGGAACCTCGCTTTCTCTGCTCACGGAAGAAGAAACAGAAGCAATCAACCGCCTTGACGGCGAAGATCCGAGCGGTGCGCTGGATACGGCGTATGTCATCTCATCCGGCGGAGAGGCTTTCCGTTTAGCAGAATAAAACTTTTTTCAAATATTTTTCAATTTTTAAAACTATTTGAAAACCTGCCGCATCTATATAGTGTAAGCAACAGGGAGAAAGAAGGATTCCCTGCTTTACGGCAAATATTCAAATGGTAAGGAGAAATCACTATGAAAAACACAAGCAAAAAACTCACCGCGCTGATCCTTGCGCTGGTACTCACCCTGAGCCTCGCGCTCGCAGCCCCCGCCGCCTCTGCGGCGACAGTCGAGCTTTCCGATACCGCCGCACGGGGAGATGTCAGTAATCCCATGCCTCTTTCCTTCGGAACGTCTCACACCGTCACCCTCACAGAGGAAGGACAAACCTACTATTATAAGGTCACGCTGAACGCTTCCGGCGTGGTATCGCTTTCCGCCGGCTTTACCGGCGATCTGTACAAGTCGTTTTCCTTTTCTTTTTTGAACCTGACTGATAACGCCCGGATCGAAAGTAAAATCCTGTACTCCAGCAATATGATACAGCAGCATTCGTTCTATCTCAGACGAGGGGTCTATCTTTTCGCCGTTTCCAAGAATTTCTACGGCGGCTCCTATACCGTTACCTCAAAGCTGAACTTTTACACAGCGAATGAGACCTTTCCCGAAAGCCAGACCTATAACGATAACAACGACGTCGCCGAACGTGCTTCTGTCATCAAAGCGAATCAGATAATCACCGGTCAGCTGGGTTATGAAGCCGATCAGAACGACTGGTATAAACTGACGCTGGCAGAGAATTCACGCCTCATCCTGAACCGTTCCGTCGACGAAGAGGTCAAGCTCTTCATCTACTCGGCAGCCGACCTGAACAAAGCGCTTGCCTCCAACGAGTATTATGCGCAGTCAAAGATCGACATTTATCTTAAGAAAGGCGTCTACTACATCAAGGCGGGTAAATTCACGGGACTCTACAGCTTTACCCCTCAGATCAGCGATCGGGTCACAAAACTGAATGCGTCCGCGACCACTAACTCTGTCACGCTCAGATGGGAAAAAGATCCGAAAGCAAGCGGTTATCAGATCTTCAGGGATACCGGCAAGGGCTGGAAACACCTCAAATTCTGCGCAAGCGCCAATAACAGCTATACCGTCGCCTCTCTTGCAAGAGGAAAAAGCTACCGATTTGCCGTTCGTCCGTACTACGACAAAGACGGCGTCAGGTATTACGGCAATCGCGTAGCCGTCACTGCAAAAACCCCGTATTCTGTCAAAACTCCCGCTTTGCCGACGCTCAAAAATACAAAGTCGGGCGTCAGGATCACCATTACCCGCGTACCCGGCGCGGCAAAATACCGTATTTTCCGCAAGGAAAACAGGAGAGGATGGAAGAAGATCGCCGATACAACGAACAACACCTTCACGGATAAGTCTGCCGTAAACGGCAGGTCGTATACCTATACCGTCCGCTGTATCACCTCGGACGGAAAAGCGTACACTTCCGGCTTCAACAGAACCGGCAGAACGATCAAATGCAAACGATAACAATCCGATATATAACAGGACGGAGAGAAAAACCTCTCCGTCTTTGTTTTTGTAACACTTTTTCTCAATTGTAACTTTTGGGCGCGACAAGTAACATTGTTTTCATAAATTTGCTTTTTCTGACAAAATATGGTATTCTGGCGATAAGATAACTACTACCGATTGGGTTTTTCAGGAGGTAAGTGATGAATATCAACGCGTTATGGGAGGAATTCAAGCGCAGAGCGCTGGATATGAGACCCTTTTTGCGGACAAAGCCCGGCTCAAGGCTGGGGCTGCTGTTTGTGCTGGATTTCATCCTGTTATTGTTCGCGCCGCTGCTGCACGGCTTTGTCGGCACGGCGATCTTCGGATGTGTCGCCTCGGTCTATCTGATCCTGATCTGGCGCAGATATGATCATTCGCACGCGATCGTCCCCGCCGTACTGCTCAGCATCCCCATGCTGATCGATATGCCGATCTATCACAATCTCGCGATTATCGTCGGTCTGCTGACCGCGATCGTTGCCATGATCGTCGTGTCGTTCAGCCCGATGCTGGGATTCTTCGACCGGATCACCGACGGCTTTTATACCTATATCACCGCAGGCATTATCTGCGTCGTCGTCGTTGTGATCGCATGCGTCCTGCTGTTTATTCTCCAGATCGCATGGTGGATCTTCTGCATCATCGCGTTTATGATCGTCGCGGGCGTCTTCATGGGCGTCGTCTTTTCGACCGCCGCCTATACCGCCTCCGACGGCCGCCGACAGGCGCGCAAACGCCGGATGCAGCAGGAGGAGCAAGAGCAGGAGGAACGCTACCGCGAGTATCGTCCGCGCACGCGCGATACCCAGATCTACAATCTGGATGACGATGATTTCAACGATGTTGAATAAAGACAAAAAACAACCGAGCCTCGCGGCTCGGTTGTTTTTTGGGGATAAATCCAAATAAAATGAGGGTTTTCAATGACGAACCTATGGTTCGTATCGAGGAGGGTAGAACAATACAAGCTAAGTTGCGGTCCTTAACTTGTATGCTTCTATTATAGCCTCGTCTTCTGAAAATGTGTGAACGAATCTTGAACGCAGGTTAAACAATTTGCGAATTCGTTTTCGGTGTGATACCGATCATCAATGAAAAGCTGAACAAATCATACCGGTATGCATCATTCGTAATTGCGGATCAGCGTGACGACCTTGCCCAGCAGGACGACGTGGTCGACGATGATCGGCTCATATGCGTCGTTCTCGGGCTGCAGACGGTAATGCCCTTTTTCCTTATAAAAGCGCTTGACGGTCGCGCTTGCCTCGCCGCTTGCCTCGTCCTCGACCATCGCGACGACGATCTCGCCGTTTTCCGCAACGGGAGTGCGGTCGACGATAATGATGTCGCCGTCAAAAATGCCCGCTTTGATCATGCTTTCGCCCACGACGCGCAGCGCAAACAGCTCGCGGCTGCCCGACAATTCCTGCGGAACGGGGATATAGCTCTCGATATCCTGCACGGCGAGTATCGGCTGACCGGCGGTGACCCTGCCGAGCAGCGGCACCTTCGCGGTGGGTCGGTCGTTTTTCAGCTTGATACAGCGGTTGAGTCCTTCCTCGCGCTCGATCAGCCCGCGCTCTTCCAAAGCGCGCAGATGATAGGCGACCGTCGAGGTGGACTTGAATCCCGTCGCCTCGCACAGCTCGCGCACCGAGGGGATCCTGCCTTTGTTCGCTCCTTCTACGATATAATCATATACCTTTTGCTGGCTTTTTGTCAGGGGCTTCATCATTCTTACCTCCGCGATCTATTTTGGCTGTATAATAACCGGATCTTTACGGTTATTATACCATATGATTCGGGAAAAAGCAAATATTTGTTCGAGAAATTTTTGCGTTTTTTATGCGGAACCTGAAAGATTAC
>CADBOO010000084.1 GCA_902796225.1 uncultured Ruminococcus sp. | reverse complement strand
CAAGACCACCCTCTCCACCGACCCGAAACGCCTGCTGATCGGCGACGACGAGCACGGCTGGGACGACAACGGCGTCTTTAACTTTGAAGGCGGATGCTATGCAAAGGTCATCGGTCTGGATAAGGAATCCGAGCCCGATATCTATAACGCCATCAAGCGCAACGCGCTGCTGGAGAATGTCACCGTAGACGAGAACGGCAAGATCGACTTTGACGACAAGAGCGTCACCGAGAACACCCGCGTGAGCTATCCGATCGAGCATATCGAGAAGATTGCCAAGAAGGTCAACGGCATTTCTGCAGGTCCTGCGGCTGAGAACGTCATCTTCCTGTCTGCAGACGCGTTCGGCGTACTGCCGCCCGTATCGATCCTGACGCCCGAGCAGTGCCAGTATTATTTCCTGTCCGGCTTTACAGCGAAGCTCGCCGGTACTGAGCGCGGCATCACCGAGCCGACCCCAACCTTCTCTGCTTGCTTCGGTCAGGCGTTCCTTGAGCTGCACCCGACCAAGTATGCCGAAGAGCTGGTCAAGCGCATGGAAAACTCCGGCGCAAAAGCGTATCTGGTCAACACCGGCTGGAACGGCACCGGCAAGCGCATCACCATCAAAGATACCCGCGGCATCATCGACGCGATCCTCGGCGGCGATATCAAGAACGCGCCGACCAAGACCATCCCCTACTTCAACCTTGAAGTCCCGACCGAGCTGCCCGGCGTCGACACCGGCATCCTCGATCCGAGAGATACCTATGCGGATCCCACAGAGTGGGATGCGAAGGCAAAGGATCTCGCCGAGAGATTCGTTAAGAACTTTGCGAAGTATACCACCAACGAGGCCGGCAAGGCGCTCGTCGCCGCAGGCCCGAAGGTTTAACGGATAATTGATAGTTAACAATTCATAAGCATAAAACAATGGCTGCTCCGTAAGGAACAGCCATTGTTTTATTGCAGGTGAGGGCAAAGCCCTCCAACCATTGTCAATTTTTCACTGAATCAGACGTCCATGCCCCAGCTGAGCATCTCCGGGAAGTAGACCGCCCAGAATCCCTCGCTGTGGGTGGCGTCGGCGTCGGTGACGGTAATCATTCTGTCCGTCGGATAGCCCAGTTTCTTCATCCAGCCCTCCATCGCGGTCGCGTTGGGATAGAGCGCCTGTTCGAGCTGATCCTGAGAGCTGTTGCCGCAGAAGAAGTAGATGCGCGGCACGTTGCCCGAAAAGTCCTTGGTCTTCAGATACTTGTTCCAGGTCGCCTGATCATACAGGATGAACGCCGGTGACAGCGCGCCGATATAGCGGAACTTGTCCATATGCTCGACGCCGATATAGAACGCCTCGATGCCGCCGGATGACGAACCGGCGACGCCGCGGTAACTATTGGTGTTATAGTTCTTTTCGACGTACGGGATAACGGTGTCGACCACAAAATCGGAGAACACTTTGCCGCCGCCGTTGACATAGCTGGAGCCTGCGAACGAGACCGGCGTGCCGAGGTTCGGGGTCAGCTCATGGTCGCGGCGGGAGGACGGACTTCCCGCCTCGATACCGACAACGATCACGCCGTCGCCGCCGTTGCCCATCAGGGACAGCACAGATTCGTCGCACTCCCACTCGTATCCCGAAAGGGTACTTGCCTGACCGAACAGGTTCTGGCCGTCGCACATATACAGGACAGAGTATTTTTTGGACTTATCGGCAGCATTATAGCCTTCGGGCGTCCAGATGTATACCTTCTTTTTGTAACCGTCGGGATAATCCATGCTGACGGTCGTGACCTTTCCCTCGCCCGACTGACCGTAGGGGTACACGCCGCAGAGGTACTTGTCGGAATAGCTCTTCTTGGAGTTGATGAAATATCCGGAGCTTGACTTGGTGACCGGGGTATCGGTGGTCTGATCGGTACCGTTGTTGAAGATAACGCGGTCGTATTTCGATACATCCACGGTCGCGGAATAGACTTTTTCACCTTCGTTGTTGGTCTTGACATATTTCATCGCCGAACCCGGCCATGCTTTTAACGCCGTGCCGGAGGACTGCTTGTAGATATAGGCGTTGACGGTCGACCAATTCAGATTGTTAGAGAAATAGATGGTGATATTATTCTTCACTTTTGTCGGCTCCTCATCGGGGATTGCTTCGAACACCGCCTGTGCGGTGACATCGGAGTAAGCGCGGATTTTGATCACCTTGTCGGTCAGCTTTCCGGAGGCGATCTCGTAGTTGCCGGTGATGCTCCACTCTTTGAACCGGTATCCCTCTGCGGGGTCTGCGGTCAATGTCGCGACCTCCCTGCCCTCGCTGACCGTATCCTTGTCGGAATAGGCGATCGAGGCGCCGTCACCCAGCGCAAGGATATGGAACGTGACGCAGTCTTCCGTGCTGAGATTCGTCGGCGGCTCGGTGGGTATGTCTGCCTCCGCAGGGAATCGATCGATAATACCGGCGAGATACCGCTGGATACAGGTCGCGTCAAGAATGGTAAGCATATTGTCGCCGCAGACCTTGCCGCGCTTGACCGCGTTGCTGTCGAGCGTGATCAGCGACGCCAGATGCCGCTGGATCACGGTAGCGTCGAGGATCGTCACTGTATCGTCGCCGTCAACGTCGCCGAGGATATCGGAGGTTGTCGCGCGGCTGACAGTCGCCGTGCATACCGCAAGCGAAAGGATCATCACGAGAGATAATAAAACGGATAGGATTCGTTTAGTCATAAAAGCACCTGCTTTCGCCGATAATAATCTTTGATTCCATTATAGTATAGCGCTTTTCCGAATGCAAGAAGTGATGACAAGAAAATCATAAAGATTACGCTTATGTAGCATTTGTTGACAAGGAAACACTCTTTTTGATAAAATGTATGAGATAAAATAGGCTTAGTGTCGAAGGAAGAACTTCTAAGAACTAAGAAATAAGAAATAAGAAATAAGAAATGACAAATATGAAAGATGGGAGGTGTGCCGATGGGAAAGAAGACGATCCCGGCGATCAACGAGTCGGAGCTGGATTTCGAAAAACCGGTTTCGCCGGTCAAGCTGTGGATCAAAGAGCATATGGCTGCCGTTTACATCGGAGCAGCCATCCTGCTGATCATCGCGATCTTCTTCGGGATCCGCATCTACAACAACAAAAATCATCCGATCACCAAGCTGATGTCGGCTTCTGCAAAGGACTTCAATTCGTCGTTCAGCTTTGAGGTCGAGGCAGATCTCAACGGCAAAACCATGATGAAATACACCGGCACATATGAGGCGGACGCTGCAAAACAGAACGTCAAGGCGCTGTATGACGCGGATTACGGCGACTATCAGTATACCGGCGTCGTCTACTCGCAGGGCGAGACCCGCTACAGCGGCAGTCTGTACAACGGCAAATGGCGTGTGCGCGACTGCTCGGAGAAGGTGCTCCACTTCTTTGACTTCAACACCGACTACAAGGCGGGACGCTTTGACGCCGCATCCTTCCTGCGGTTCACGGGGCTGACGTCCCAATACTCCGCAGACGAGCTGAACCGTTTTATGAAGCTCTTCAAAAGCCGTATGAACGGCAATTCCGAGCTTGCCGATCTGTCGGTGACCAAAGAAGACGACAGCAGGGTCTATACCTACGATATCAGCCTGAGCGCGTTTTTTGAGCTGGTGCGCGACAAAGGCGCTTCCATCTTCTTCAGCGCGATCGACTACGATGCTTTCTGCAAACTGTATGAGATGAATGAACAGTCTGTCAAATCGTCAGAATGCCGCTTCTCCTATACCATCAACAACGGCGGATGGATGTCCGCGGCAGAGCTTACATGGACCGTTGACGGCGATGTATACAGCATCCGCAGTACGATGGACGACTTCGGCAAGGTCGAGGTCACGATCCCGGACGGATTCATGGATGCAGTCGACGCTCTTTGATCCCGTTCTCCGTTATCCGAACTTCACTCACCCTTCACCAAAATAAGCAGGCAGGTGATCCGCTATCAAACATTTTGAGATCGAATACGCCGTCTACAGTACGGTAGGCAAGATCCGCCGCAATAACGAGGATAACTTCTACTGCGACGGCAAGATCCGCGAGGATGTCAACAGCACTGCCGACGTCGCTTATGCGGGAAAGGTATCCTCCGCCGATAACGAGATGTTCGCCGTGTTCGACGGCATGGGCGGCGAAGCGTGCGGCGAGATTGCATCTTTTGTCGCGGCGTCCCACTCACAGCTGTTTGCACGTGACAAAACCGAATATGAGGAATACTTATACGAGCTGAGTGAGATGCTCAACGAAAAGGTGTGCGAAGAAACCGAAGCGCGTTCGCTGGTGCTGATGGGCACCACGGCGGCGATGGTGCAGTTCTGCGGAACGGATATCTATGTCCTCAACGCAGGCGACAGCCGTGTCTATCGACTGCTGAAGCACGAATTGAAACAGCTCAGCGTCGATCATATCGCGATCGGCTACGGCGGCAAGGCGATCACCAAATTTCTCGGGCTGCCGGGCGGCGATAAGCTGCGCCCCTATATCGCAACAGGCGAGTATAAGGCGGGCGACGTGTATCTGCTCTGCAGCGACGGCGTCACCGATATGCTGACAGACGAGGAGATTCTCGCACTGATCGACAACAAAAAATCGCCGGGAGAAAGCTGTCGCGATCTGATCGCAGCGGCGATGGCAAACGGCGGCGTCGATAACGCCACCGCGATCCTCCTGAGAGTGAAAAAGTAAGAGACAGCTGGGGCAGTATCGGGCGGTCAAAGAACCGCCACGCCTGGCAGCGGCGATCATCCCTCTTTCTCTCGCGATAACAACAATGTCCGGCATTCCCGGCACGTCGGAAATACCGTATCCTACAAACGACCAATGACCACTCAAGGACTGATATTATGGAATACAAAAATGAAAAAACCGCCAATCGCAGGCGGTACAAATCACGCTATCACAGCCCTCACAACTACAAAACAAAGCGCTCGAAAGCCCAGAACCGCGCCGCGATCCTGGTCGGCGTCGCGACCTTTATCGTGCTGACTTCGCTGGTGTTGGTGTTCACTTTCGGCGACAATATCTACAAGTTCCTCGACGACACCTTCCATCCGTCGTCCATCACGTCGGACAAGGCTGAGGACAGCACGCTGGGCGTCGCTACCGAGCCTGCGACCGAACTGAGCGGTTCATCCGGGAGCTTCATCCCCTCGGTGACCGTTCCCACCGAAGGCGACGGTACGCCGCAGGCACAGAGCGCTGACTTTGAGCGGCTTGCCAAGGCTGCGGGACTGAATACCGCTAAGATGACCGCAAAGCAGATGATCTTTGTCGAGTCGTCCGGCACGAATGCCACGGTCTATACCTACGAGAAGGATTCGTCCGGCAAGTGGAACCAGAAGTTCGACCCGGTATCCGGCTTCACCGGCGAGGGCGGCGTCAAGGCGGATACGACCCCCGGAGATAATGTCACCCCGAAGGGCGTCTTCAAGATCGAGTACGCGATGGGCACCAATCCCGACCCCGGCACCGCGATCAACTATATCGAGATCGCAGAAGGCATGAAGTGGATCACCGACCCTGCGTCGGTCAACTACAACCGTCTGGTCGACTATGACACCGACTCCGACGATTACGCATCGTATCAGGATCTGACCGAGTACACGGTGTCTTACCCCTACTGTCTTGTCTATGCCTACAACCGCAATCCCGTCAGCGCAAAGAAAGGCTGCTCAAAATTCCTGCACGTCAGCGATAAACCCACCCCCCGCGGCGGCGTCGGCATCAGCGAGGACGCGATGTACAACATCCTTCTGTGGCTCAGCCCGTCCTCTAACGCGCATATCGCGATCTTCTAATTAGGTATATTATTCTGCGGGACGTCTCGGATCATCTCCCCGTCGGGGAGCTGAAAAACCGTCCCTTACAATTTTCAACCGCAACCATCATCCAACGACAAAAAGCGCCGTCCGATCTTCGGACGGCGCTGCTGTTTCTTACGAAATTTACGCTTTCTTGGTGATGCGCAGGTTCTGGCGGGTCTTTCTCAGTTCGGTGAGCTGAGCAGTGATCGCATCGTCAGTGCGCTTCATGATGTTCTCGACATAGTCGTTGGCGGCTTTGCGGATCTCGGCGGACTTCGCCTTTGCGCCGTTGATCAGCTCGGCAGACTCTGCCTTCGCCTCGCGCATGACCTCGCTCTGCTCGATCATCTGCTTCTTGCGCTCCTCTGCGGCGCGGATGATATCGTCGGCTTCCTTCTTCGCCTCGGAAATGATCTGACCGCGGTCGGCTACGATATTCTTCGCCTGTCTGACTTCTGCGGGAAGGGTATCCTGGATCTCGTCGAGGATGTCATAGATCTTCTCGGCGTCTACGATCACCTTGCCGCCGGACAGCGGAAGTGTTTTGGAATCTGCTACTAAATCCTGCAGCTCTGAAATCAAATCGTCAACTCTCATTTTAGTGTTTTCCTTT
>CADBOO010000083.1 GCA_902796225.1 uncultured Ruminococcus sp. | reverse complement strand
GCCGTGGCGATCATCCCCGGCGTTGTTCTGTGCGATGAGCCCTGCCGCATTGAAAATATACCGAATATCTCCGACGTCAGCGTCATCGCCAATATCCTGCGCGATATGGGCGCGATGGTTCGCCGCGTCGACAAAAACACCCTCGATATCGATCCCCGTCCGATCAACACCTTTGAGGCGACCGAGGACAGCGTCCGCAAGATGCGCGCTTCCTACTACCTTCTGGGCGCTCTGCTCGGCAGGTTCCATCAGGCAAAGGTCGCGCTGCCCGGCGGCTGTAACTTCGGCGTACGTCCGATCGACCAGCACCTGAAGGGCTTCCAGCTGATGGGCGCGAAAAACGATCTGATCAACGGCGCGATCATCTCGCTCGACGCTACCGAATCGTTCCACGGCGCGCGTATCTATTTCGATACCGTATCCGTCGGCTCGACCATCAACGTGATGCTCGCCGCGGTCAAGGCGGAGGGTCAGACCATCATCGAGAATGCCGCCAAGGAGCCGCATATCGTCGACCTCGCGAACTTTTTGAACTCCATGGGCGCGAACATCCGCGGCGCCGGTACTGACGTCATCAAGATCCGCGGCGTGGAATATCTCCACGGCGTGACCTATTCCATCATCCCCGACCAGATCGAGGCGGGTACCTATATGGCCGCCGCCGCTGCGACAAGGGGCAAGGTCACCATCCGCAACATCACCCCGAAACACCTTGAAAGCATCTCCTCAAAGCTCAGAGAAATGGGCTGTGAGATCGACGAATACGACGAAGCGGTCATCATCGACGCAACCGTGCGTCCCCTGACCCGCGTCAATATCAAAACCATGCCGCACCCCGGCTTCCCGACCGACTGCCAGCCCCAGTTCGTCGCCCTGCTGACCACCGTCAAGGGCACCTCGATCGTCAACGAAAGCGTCTGGGACAACCGCTATCAGTACGTCAGCGAGCTGGTCCGCATGGGCGCGAATATCTCTGTCGAGGGAAGACTCGCGATCATCGAAGGCGGCAGACTGACCGCCGCTCCGGTCAAGGCGACCGATCTGCGCGCAGGCGCTGCGATGCTGATCGCCGGACTCGTTGCCGAGGGCACGACCAACATCAGCAATATCAGCTACATCGAACGCGGTTATTCCGACGTCGTCACAAAATTCCAGACGCTCGGCGCGGATATCAAAAAGGTCTATTATCCCGACCGCGACGAAATCATCACAACCGCATAACAAATCGCATGGCAAAGGGGCACGAAAGTGCCCTTTTTTAGTGAAGAAGGAAGAGTGAAGGGCGGGCTCTGATCCCACCCGATATCAGGAGAATATATGGCAAAAATCGTACCGCTTTTTTCGTCCAGCAAGGGCAATTCCTATTATATACAAGGCAACTCCGCGGCGATCCTCGTGGACGCCGGGCGCAACCTGAAGCAGCTTGAGGCAGCGATGGCGCTCAACGGATTGTCGCTGCGCAGCGTCCGCGCGATCTTCGTCACCCATGAGCACACCGATCATATCAGCGCGCTGAAAGTGCTGCTCAAACGCTACGACATCCCGCTTTACGCGACCCGCGGCACGCTGGACGCGCTCACCGGCGCCGACAAAGTTCCCGCCTGTGCGCGGCTGAACGTCATCGACAGCTTTGTCGATACCGCCGACTTTCGCGTCGCGCGGGTACAGACCTCCCATGACGCCGCCGAAAGCTGCGGCTATTATATCGAAACACCCGACGGCAGACGCCTGAGCATCGTGACCGATACCGGATTTCTCACCGAGGACGCGCGACGGGCGATCTCCCGTTCCAACCTCGCCGTGGTCGAATCCAACCACGACCTGAATATGCTCAAAAACGGACCGTATCCCTATATTCTCAAGAAGCGCATCCTCTCCGACAGCGGTCACCTTTCCAACCCCGCCTGCGCCGAAGCGCTTCCCGATTTTGTGAGCGCGGGATTGACCCGCATTATCCTCGGCCATCTCAGCGAGGAAAACAACCTGCCCTCCATCGCCGTCGGCGAGGCAATCCGTTCGCTGACCGCCGCGGGCATGACCGTTGACAGCGACTACATCATCGACGTCGCACCCGTCGAGACCAACCGCAAATCCTTTTCCTTTTAGGTGATCTATGCTGAATGTGAACATCATTTGCGTCGGCAGGCTCAAAGAAAGCTATCTGCGCGGCGCGATCGAAGAATACAGTAAAAGAATGAAGCCCCTGTGCAAGCTGAACATCATTGAGCTGCCCGAAGAAAGGGTAGGGGAGAATCCCTCTGCGGCGGAGATCAAAAAGACGATCGACGCCGAAAGCGGGCGCATCCTGCAGAAGCTCTCAAAAAGCGACTATGTTGTCGCGATGTGCATCGAGGGCAGGAATCTCAGCTCCGAAGAGCTGTCGCAAAAGATCGAAGAGATCCAGCAGATCGCCGGTACCGTCGACTTTATCATCGGCGGCTCATGGGGACTGTCCGACGCGCTGAAAGCCCGCGCCGACTTTAAGCTGAGCATGGGGAAGATGACCTTTCCGCACCAGCTGTTCCGCGTGATGCTGCTCGAGCAGATCTACCGTGCGTTCCAGATCTCAAGAGGCACAAAGTATCATAAATAAACTTGACATATCGGAAGATGATGTTATAATATAAGTACAAGGAGTTATCCGATAGACGGTTAGCCCTAAATGTTAGTTATTGAAAAATAACCGCCATTTGGACGTGGGCGGTTATTTTTTATGCGTAAAAGCCAATATCGTGAAGATAAGACTGATAATTCCGACGATAACAACAGCGAAAGTAAACATATCGCTATATGTAACGTACTGCATAACAATCCCTCCTCTACATTGTAGTCAGAGGGATGTACCCTCTGCGAGAGAGGGCTAACCGCCTACCGTATATGTGGATAACTCCTTGCAAAAGTTACTATATCAAATAAGCGTTATAATGTAAAGAATAGCGACATTATCGTAATAAAAACTACAGAAAGCTTACAGAACCGGAGGTGAGAATATGGCGTTTGACGGCGTTATGATGACCATGGTCAAAAAAGAACTCATAGCAAATCTGTCCGGCGCTAAGGTCAACCAGATCTACCAGCCCGCGCGGGATGAACTCGTGTTTGCGTTCCGTACCTTCGACGGCGCAAAAAAGCTGTTGATTCGCCTGTCCGATTCGCCGCGTGTCCATCTTTCCGCCTGTTCGATCGAGAATCCGCCCGTTCCCCCGATGATGTGTATGCTGCTTCGCAAGCGTCTCGGCGGCGCGAGGCTTGTCGATGTGACCCAGCCGAAAAACGAACGCGTGCTCTGCCTTGTCTTCGACGCTCTCAATGAGATCGGCGACCGCGAAGAACTGCATCTCTACGTCGAGATCATGGGACGCTACTCCAACGCGATCCTCACCGACGGCGGCGACAACGTGATCGATTCGATCAAACGCATCGATTTTTCCGAATCCGAAGACCGCGTCCTGCTGCCGAAGATGCCGTATGCGCTCCCTTCGATGCAGGACAAGCTCTGTATCGAAGAAGCCTCTGTTTCCGCAGTCTGCCGACGCATCATCGACCTCGGCGGCGACGACCGTGCGATCCTGAACGCCGTTCAGGGTATCTCGCCGATAATTGCCCGCGAGCTTGCCTTCCGCGCCGAAAGCGAGGGGCTGGACGCGGTGATCGAAGCACTCAAAACCGAGGTCGAAAGCGGCACGGGTCAGCCGACCCTTGTGTATAAAACCGACGGTTCGCCGATGGACTTCTGCTTCATGGACGTCCGCCAGTACGGCGATGCGCTCAGGACGCGTCGATTCGATACCTACTCCGAGCTGCTTGACGCGTTTTATGCCGAGCGCGACCGCCTGACGCGGATGCGCGCAAAGTCTGCGGACCTCAATCGCCTTTTGTCCAACACGATCGACCGCCTTTCCCGCAAGATCAATCTGCAGAAGGCGGATCTCAAAAAGTGCGCCGACCGCGAACAGTTTCGCATCCGGGGCGACCTGCTGCAGGCGAATCTGTACCGCATCGAAAAAGGCGCCTCCGCCGTCACGGTCGAAAACTACTACGATCCCGCCAACGCGCCGATCACCATCCGGCTGAATCCCGCCGTCTCACCCGCGATGAATGCCCAGCGGTATTATAAAGAGTATAACAAAGCAAAGACCCGCGAGACCATGCTCACCCGGCAGATCGAAAAAGCCTCGGTCGAGCTGCAGTACATCGAAAGCGTGCAGGATATCCTCTCGCGATGTGAGGGTGAAGCCGAGCTTGCCGCGATCCGCGCCGAGCTGCGCGAGCAGGGCTATCTGCGGCAGCAGAAGGGCGCCGTAAAGCGCAAAGAAAAGCCCCTGCCGCCGATCGAGTACAAAAGTTCGGACGGATTTCGCATTCTGGTCGGGAGAAACAACGTCCAGAACGATCAGCTTACCCTGCGCACCGCGAAAAAGAGCGATATCTGGCTGCATACCAAGAATATCCACGGCACCCATGTGATCATCGTGACCGACGGGAGAGCTGTGACCGAGACCGCGATCCGCGAAGCGGCTCAGATCGCCGCCGCCCACAGCAAAGCCAAAGACAGCGCACAGGTGCCCGTCGATTATACCGCTGTCAAAAATGTCTCAAAACCCGCCGGCGCAAAACCCGGTAAGGTCATCTATGTCAACTACAAGACCGTCTACGTTACGCCGCGCATCGGAAAACAGTGATCGGCGGCCGGAGATATCGCCCGGTTTTTGGTGATTTTCAATGCACAGGATAGGCAAGGATTGTATACTTTGCCGATTTTGTGCATTTTTTCTTTATCGGAATATATTTGACAGCTTATTTCGCTATTATTATCCTAGGGTAATTTGAAATACCCAAAGGATAATCTGAATAAAAATGACCGTATTCTGTCTGCTTTTCCTTCTGTACGGTCTACTCACAGCCAAAGGCTGAAAAACGGAGAATGATATGCAAATCACAGATTTATTTCTCGTCTTAGGAGGACTCGGACTGTTTTTCCTGGGCATGAAGCTCATGGGCGACGGCCTCGAGCTTGCCGCAGGTAACAAGCTGAGAGTCCTGCTTGAGAAGATCACCGCCAACAAGTATCTCGGTATGCTGGTCGGACTGGTCGTGACCGCCGTGATCCAAAGCTCGTCGGCGACTGCCGCGATGGTCGTCGGTTTTACGAACGCCGGTTTGATGGAGCTTGCCCAGACGGTCGGTATCCTCTTCGGATCAAAGATCGGTACCTGTATGACCTCGGTCCTGCTGTCGTTCGATATGGCGGCGTTCGTACCGCTGTTCATCTTTGCGGGCGTGATCGTCATCATGTTCGTCAAGAAGAACAACTACAAATACTACGGCCAGATCCTCGCGGGATTCGGCATCCTGTTCTACGGCATGACAATGATGTCCGGCGCGTTGAAGAGCCTCAACTCTGAGGGACTGATCGACAATATCCTTTCGAGCGTCAACAATCCCTTTATCGGGCTTTTGCTCGGAATGGTGATCACTGCGATCATCCAGAGCTCGTCTGCTTCCGTCGGTATCCTGATGGCGCTCGGCGCTGCGGGAGCTATCGGCGTCGACCAGGCGATCTACATCGTCTACGGCATGAACCTCGGCGCCTGTATGCCGGCGTTCCTCTCGGCGATGGGCGCTAAGCGCAACGCTAAGCAGGTCGCGATCCTGAACCTGCTGATCACATTCTTCGGTGTGGTCCTGCTGGTGCCGCTGACCATGATCCTGCCGATTTCCTCTACGATCGAAAGCATCCTGCCGAACAATACGGCGGCGCAGATCTCTGCATCGCACATCTTCTTCAATGTTGTGAACATGGTCGTGCTGATGCCGTTCTCCACCCTGATGGTGAAGCTGACCCAGAAGATGCTGCCCTATCATGAGGATCCGGAAAAGGACAAGATGGCGGTCGAATTCATCGACAACCGCATCCTTACGACGCCTCCCATGGCGGTTCTCCAGTGCGAGAAAGAGGTCGCACGTCTGACCCGTCTCGTGCAAAAGAACTACAACCGATCCCTGATCGCGTTCTTTGATCGCGATAAGGATTCCATCGATAAGGTGCTCGACCGCGAGAAGGTCATCGACTTCCTCTCCAAGCGCATCACCGAATACATCGTCAAGATCAACGGTCTTGATATCGAAGACCATGACCGTCAGGTCGTGGCGGCGATGTACTCTGCGATCCAGGATCTCGAGCGGATCGGCGACCATGCCGAGAACATCGTCGAGTATACCCGCACCGTGCTTGAGGAGGAGCTCAGCTTCAGCGAGACCGCTCTCACCGAGATGCGCGATATCTGCGAAAAATGCCGTACCCTGATGGAGCTGTCCTTCGCGATGTTCAACGCCCAGGGCGCATCGCCCGAGCTGATCGAGCGCATCATCCAGGTCGAGGATGAGGTCGACGAGTGCAAGGACGATTACAAGATCGCCCATATCGCCCGCATGAACGGCGGCACCTGCGACGCCGAGAGCGGCGCGGTGTTCCTGAATATGCTGATCGATATCGAGCGTGTCGGCGACCACGCGATCAATGTCGCGTTTGCCATCCCGAACCGCCAGAAGCAGGTCCTTACCGCAAAAGCATGATAAATCAACAAAAACCGGCATCCGAGGATGCCGGTTTTTTTCTATGGATTCCGGTTATTTCAGTTCCACGATGGTGACGCCGCTTTCGCCTTCTCCGAAGGTGCCCAGGCGGAAGCTTTTTACCGCCTTGTGATGTCTGAGAAACTTCTGGATCTCCGTTCTGAGAACGCCCGTGCCCTTGCCGTGGATGATCGTCAGCAGATGGATATTGCTCATCACGCACCCGTCGATCGCCTGGTCGACGCTCAGCACCGCTTCGTCGGCGGTCTGACCGCGCACGTCGATCTCGTTTGTTGAACTTGACCGCACGTTTTTGGTAAAAGTGCGATCCCTGCGCTTCTGCACGCTGACGTTCTTTTCTTCGAGCAGCCGCAGGTTGCTCAGCTTCACGCGGGTCTTGATGATGCCCGCCTGCACCAGTACCATGCCTTTCTCGGGCTTTTCGAGGACGACTGCCTTTTTGTCGATGTCAAAGATCAGCACGTTGTCGCCGACCTTTAATTCGCGCGGGAGCTTGTAGTCGTTCTGAGCTGCTTCGCTGATCGGATCGGCGGTTTCTTCAAGCGCCTTGAGACCGCTTTTGAATTTTGCTTTTTCCTCTGCCTGATACCGTTTTTCTTTCTGCGCCTTTTCCAGCTCGTCGATCAGCGCGTACGCCTGCGCCCGCGTCTTGGCGGTCAGCTCCTGCGCTTTTTGTTTTGCATAATCCACCTCGCGCTTAGCGTCGGCTTTCGCTCGTTCGAGCGCTTTTTCGGCTTCCGCCTGCTTTGCCTGCGCGTCGAGGGTCGCTCTGCGCGCCTTTTCGATTTCCTCGTTCAGCTCCTGACGGCTTTCCTCCAGACTTTCGACAACGTCCTCAAACTGCCTGCTCTCCGACGAGGTCAGCAGCTTTGCCCGTTCGATGACCTCATCCTCCATGCCGAGCCGCTTCGAGATCGCGAACGCGTTGGATTTGCCGGGGATGCCGATCAGCAGCTTGTAGGTCGGACGCAGCGTCTTGACGTCAAACTCACAGCAGCCGTTTTCTACGCCCTCTGTCTTTAGGGCGTATTCCTTTAATTCCGCGTAGTGGGTCGTCGCGGCGATCTTCGCGCCGCGCTCTCTGAGCTTTTCGAGGATCGCTACCGCCAGCGCCGCGCCCTCGACGGGATCGGTGCCTGCGCCCAGCTCGTCGATCAGTGCGAGCGTCGAGCGATTCGTCAGCTTCAGGATCTCAATGATGTTGGTGATGTGCGCCGAGAAGGTCGACAGGCTCTGCTCGATGCTCTGCTCGTCGCCGATGTCCACCAGTACCCTGCGGAATACGCTCAGCCTTGAGTTGTCCGCGGCGGGGATCATCATCCCGCACATCGCCATCAGGGTCAGCAGTCCGACGGTTTTCAGACACACGGTCTTGCCGCCGGTATTCGGGCCGGTGATGACAAGGGTATCGTAGCGCTCGCCCAGCGCGACGTCCACCGGCACGACCCTGTCCCTGGGGATCAGCGGATGCCGCGCGTTTTTCAGCTCGATGACGCCGTCTGCGTTCATTTTCGGACGCACGGCTTTCATTCTATACGCCAGATGCGCCTTCGCGAAGATCAGATTCAGTTCGACCAGCGTCTTGTAGCTGTCGATGATCTCGTTCGCGCATCCCGCGCAAAGTCCCGACAACTCGTAAAGGATCCGTTCGATCTCTTTTTCCTCTTCGCCCTGCAGGACGCGGATGTCGTTGTTTGCGTTGACCACGCCCATCGGCTCGATGAATACCGTCGAGCCGGACGATGAGGTATCGTGTACCAGTCCCGCGACCATGTTGCGGTATTCCTGCTTGACGGGCACGACGTATCTGCCGTCGCGCTGCGTGATGATCGCCTCCCTTAAGTATTTCTGATAGGTCGTGGATTTGATGATCTTTTCCAGTACTTCGCGCGCCTTGGAGGACGCGATCCGCATCTTGCGGCGGATGTCGGCGAGTTCCCGCGACGCGTTGTCGGCGATCTCGTCAGCGCCGATGATACAGGTCGTGATGCGGTCGTGCAGGTTCGGGTTGGTATACAGTACGCTGAAATACCCGTCGAGCGAGGTGCTGACGCCGGCGCACTTTGACCGCCAGTCGCGCACGCCTTTGATGACTCTCAGCGCGCGTGCGATCGAAAGCAGCTCGGTCGTATTCAGTCCGCCGCCTGCCTCCGCCCGCCTGAGGGCGTTGGTCACGTTGTCGATACCGCCGAACGACGGAGCGCCGAAGCGGCCGATCAGCATATGCGCGTCCTCGGTCTGCTGCAGAAGCAGTTCCGTTTTGTCGAGCGAGTTCGCCGGTTCGATCTTCAGCGCGTTTTCGCCGGATTCCGCGATCGCGGTCTCCTCTTTGAGCATTTGAAGGATTTTGTCGAGTTCAAGAGTGTGATAATGTCTGTTCATAGCTTTTCGGTGAATGGTGAATAGTGAATGGTGAATGGTTTCGGGAGGACTCCGTCCTCACCTGATTTTTATGTATTGGTGATTTGTTTATAGAATTGCAGGGTGGGATAATCCCGCTGCGTCATGTATGCGATGTACTGCTCCGACGCCAGCGCCAGCGGCTCGAGCAGTTCTTGTTTCAGATCAAAGGAAAACAGCTTTTCGAAATCTGCGTAGACGGTATGTCTGAGCGCCGTGACCGCCGCGATCGGCAGCCGACATCCCTGCACGCCGTTTTTATCGGCGCAGTCGGCGCACCACAGCCTGCCTGTTTGGGGCACGAATACCATCATCGGCGCTTCGTACACGCCGCACCCCGCGCACATCACAAGGTCGGGCAGATAACCGGTCATCGAGATCAGCCGCATCTCAAAACACACTTTGACCTGCAGCGCCGGGCGCTTGTGCTCCGACAGCAGATACAGCGAGTTGAGCACAAGCCGCAGCTGTTCCGAGGCGTCCTGACCGGTGGGGCAGAGGTGCAGACACAGCTCGCAGAAATACTGCGCCAGCGACATGTTTTCGATATCCGACCGCAGTCCGATGAATTGATTGAGCGAGACCGCCTCGTCGATATTGTAGCTGTCGCGTCCCTCAAAAAAGCTCAGGTCGGAATACGACAAAAGCCCCGTGCCGGCGCACTTAGGGCT
>CADBOO010000082.1 GCA_902796225.1 uncultured Ruminococcus sp. | reverse complement strand
GCGAGCGTGTCAAGCCGTAAGCTGCGCGCACGGCGCAGACAAAAACGCCATAGTATGGCGTTTTTAGCGAGAGCGTAGGCGCGACTTGTGTCAGGAGGTGTCGCTCCGAAGACGGGGTACCCGACTATCGAAAGATCACACGGAAATAGTCTCCACCATATGGATATCGGGAGTCCCTATTTGGGGCTCCCGATTATCATTAGTGCAGTGGAGACTATTGGAATCGAAGGCGACCGTGTCAAGCCGTAAGCGTCAGCGCATCGCGCAGTCAAAAACGCCATAGTATGCAGTAGATGCAGGGTTGTGGAAGAATTGACTTTGGCTCTTCATTTCAAGTATTTCTTTTTCATGTTGACATATATGTGTGTACTTCTTTGCCATAACAAAACCTCCTATGGTAGTTTCTTTCATTCTACCATAGGAGGTCCCTTTTTTCTATTGTCCGTTTTTACTGGAGCTGTGCAATGAATGCAACAGCCCCATTATGCTATAGTTTATATATTCTGCCCCGGTTTTTGATACCTCTGCGGATGTTGAGCGCCAGCACAAACAGCGTACCGGCAACCATCACCGCGAGAATGACCGCGACGGCAGCTTTTGAGCCGTTCTTCGCCTTACCGGTGCAAGCCTTGATAAAGTTCTCCTGCATCAGGTTGTAGATCTTATCATCGATATTGGTGAACTTGAAACACTTATCGAGGTACTCCTGCGGCGGGTTGATCAGCTCGGATTCGCGAAAATCATCGTCCATCAGTTCCAGCGCCGCTTTGTTGGGCGTGCCGTAGTAGATGTACGCCGCGTTCTCGGCGGCAACATCGGGCTCACACATAAAGTTGATAAATATCTCCGCGTTCTTCTTATGCTTGCAGCAGTCGGGGATACACATCGCGTCGATGAACAGGTTGGATCCCTCTTCCGGAAGCACATAGTCAAGATCCTCGTTATTGTCCATCATCGTAGCGATATCGCCCGCATAGTACGGCGCCAGCGCCGCCTGTGAGCCTTCCATCTCTGTGAAGACCTGATCCATGACGTACTTCTTCAGCGAGCCGCACTCCTTGAACTCGACCAGCTTGTCGGTCGCCCGCTCGATATCTTCTTCGGTAAAGTCGTCCTTGCCGGGATCGATCGGCGGGTCGCATACCTGCATCGCGATCGCCAGCGCGTCGCGGGAGTTGTTAAACATCAGCACGCTGTTTTCATATTTGGGATTCCACATATCGGCAAAGCCGGTGATCTCCCCTTCGGGGATCATCTTGGTATTATACACCAGCGCGATGAAGCCCCAGCTGTAGGGTACGGCATATTTGTTTTCGGGATCAAAATTCTGACTGCGGAAGCGTTCGTCCGTATTCTTGATGTTGGGGATATTGTCGTAGTTCAGCTCCAGCAATCTTCCCTCGCTCCTCAGCCGCGCGATCATATAGTCGGACGGGATGATCACGTCATAGGACGAGTTGGAATTGACAAGCACGTTGTACAACTCTTCGTTGGTCTCAAAGTTGGTATAGTTCACCTTGATACCGGTCTGTTTCTCAAATTCCGCAATAACATCCATGCCGCCGTCATCACCCGGCGCGACGTACTCGCCCCAGTTATAGACATTGACGACCTTTTCGCTGTCGGAGAGGTCTTGTGAAGCGGAAGCCGCGCGGGGTTCATCCTTCTCCTCATTCTCTTCCGTCCCGCAGGCGGCAAGTCCGATACAGTTGAGCGCGATCAGCAGCATCGCGAGCAGCATACTCAGGATCTTTTTCATCGTGCCGCCTCCGTATCTTTCCTCGAGGAAACAGCATTGGAGATGATCAGGAACACCAGAACCGTCACGAACAGCAGCGCCGACAAGGCGTTCGCCTTGGGATTGATGCGCTGGTGGGTCATGGTATAGATCTGCACCGGCAGTGTCTGGAACCGTGATCCGCGGGTGAAATAGGTGATGACAAAATCGTCCAGCGAATAGGTAAAGCTGATCAGCAGACCCGAGAAGATTCCGGGCATCAGCTCGTGGATAACAACCTTGAAAAACGCCTGTACCGGAGAGCATCCCAGATCCAGCGCCGCCTCATACAGCGAGCCGTCCATCTGCTTGAGCCGCGGAGTGACGTTCAGGATGACATACGGCGTGCAAAAGCCGATATGCGCCAGCAGCACCGTGACAAATCCCATCTCAAATCCCATCAACGTTCCCGCGAAGGTGAACAGCAGCATCAGCGAAACGCCGGTCACGATCTCGGGGTTGACGATCGGGATATTCGACACATTCTGGATCGCGGAGCGTACCCCGCCTTTGAAATTATAGATACCGATCGCCGCGAGAGTGCCCAGCACGGTCGCGATGACCGACGCCAGCAGCGCGATGATCAGTGTGTTATACAGGCTGGTCATGATCTGCGCGTCATTGAACAGCGCAGTATACCATTTCAGGGTAAACCCTTTCCAGACAGAGGTCTTGCCGTCGTTGAAGGAATACGCGATCAGATAGAGGATCGGCAGATAGAGGAACGCCATGATGACGCCGAAATAGATCTTCTGACTTTTCTTTTTCATCTTCCGACCGCCTCCTTATCTCCGAATCGGTTCATAAAGACGAGGAAGCCGAGGATGACGATCATCAGCACCAAGGCGATCGCCGAACCGCTGTTGTGGTTGAATTGGAATACGCGTTCGATGACGTCGCCGATCATCAGCTGGTCGCCGCCCAGATACTGCGCGACTAAAAATGTGGACGCCGTCGGGACGAATACCATCGTCACGCCGGAGATAATCCCCGGGATCGACAGCGGAAAAACGACCTTGCGGAATACAAAAAAGCTGTTGCAGCCCAGATCCTGAGCCGCTTCGATCAGAGAATTGTCGATCTTGCTCATCACGGCGTGGATCGGCAGGATCATGAACGGCAGGAATTCATACACCATGCCGACGACGATCGCACCGGTGTTGCCGATCAGCGTGACGTCGACGCCGAACAGCTGCAGCAGCGTATCCAGAGGACCGTAGCTCTGCAGGATCAGCACCCACGCGTACACGCGCAAAAGGAAGTTCATCCACATCGGCACCATCAGGAACATGATAATGATGCTTTGTTTTCTTTCGCTGCAGCGCGAAATGGAAAAGCTCATCGGATACGCCAGCACCAGACAAATGAGCGTAGAGATCAGCGCGACATACAGTGAATACAGGAAAATATGGCTGTAGTCGGCGATGTTGACAAAGTTGCGCAGGGTAAACGCGCCGGTATCATCGGTAAAGGCGTAGTACAGCACCATCAGCAGCGGGATGATCGTAAACACCAGCATCCAGCCGAGGTACGGTATGGCGGGACGTTTGGATTTGATTCCCGCCTGACTGTCCCTGCGGCGCTTGACCGTTTCCAGCGAAAACCGGTTTTTCGGAGAAAGATAAGCGGATTTTTTCGTCTTCATCTCATCTTACCTCACAGATCGTCGCTTTGGAAAAGTCAAAGCCGAGCGAAACATAGGTCGCGACCTGTTCGTCGATATCGCTCTGCATGATCCACTTACGTTCGTCGCTCTCGAGGATGATCTCGTTATGCTCGCCCTTCCAGATCACGGATTCGATATACACCTCGTCGAGCATACCGACGCCGTCGCCCGCGATATACAGCGCGTCGGGCGGCAGAACGATCCTGAGTTTTTTGCCTTCCTCATAGTAGGTATCGGGAATGGTGACTTCCTCTCCCTCCAGCAGGAAGGTCGTTGTGTTATTTTCTTTATCGGAATAATAAACCTCGGTGATAATCGTATTATCCGGCTCGAGGAACATTTTTTCCATGATATGGATGTTGAACGGATCGACGTGCATACCGATCTCTTCGCCGACCTTCTGGGCGACGGTAGAGTGGATCAGCCACTGACAGTTGTGGCAGCGCACGCTCATCTCGTAATGTACGCCCTTGAAAACGACGTCCTCAACTATACCGACCAGCTTCGCCCCGGACGGATCGACCACCTCGATATCCTCGGGGCGGATCACGACGTCGACGGGCTGATCATGGGCAAAGCCCTTGTCCACGCAATCCAGCTCCACGCCCAGAATGCGCACCTTTTCATCCCGCAACATAATGCCGTTGAGAATATTCGCCTCGCCGATAAAATCCGCGACGAATGCGTTAGCAGGCTCGTTGTAGACGTCCTCGGGCTTACCGATCTGAGCGATAACGCCGTTGTTCATAACGACGACGCGGTCGCTCATGGTCAGCGCTTCCTCCTGATCGTGGGTAACGTATACAAAGGTCTTTTGGGTCTTCTGTTGGAGCTGTTTGAGCTCGATCTGCATATCTTTTCTCAGCTTCAGATCCAGCGCGCCGAGCGGCTCGTCAAGCAGGACGAGCTTCGGATCGCATACCAGTGCGCGCGCAATCGCGACACGCTGCTGCTGACCGCCCGAAAGCGACCGCACCGAGCGCTTTTCATATCCCTTAAGATCGACGACGGCAAGCATTTTTTTGACCTTTTCCTCGATCTCTTTTTTCGGCAGCTTTTTGAGCTTCAGACCAAACGCCACATTATCGAATACATTCAAATGGGGAAACAGGGCATACTTCTGAAAGACGGTGTTCACGTTGCGCATATGCGGCGGCAGCCCTTTGACCGGCTCGCCGTCAAAGTACACCTCTCCCTCCTGCGGAGTTTCAAATCCCGCGATGATGCGCAGGGTCGTCGTCTTGCCGCAGCCGGATGGTCCCAGCAGGGTAATGAATTCTTTGTCATAGATGTCAAGGCTGATATTGTTCAATATCACCTCGTTCGAATACTTGAAGTTGATATCTTTCAAAGATACGACAGATTTTTTCAACTATCTGACCTCCTTATTTTAGCGCGGCGGGATAAAACCTCACGAACCCGCGGCGCAACCGCTTTGAACCTGTATTAAGCGTTCAATAATGAATTATACGAAAGCCCTGTTCTTTTGTCAATAAAGCGGGAGAAATAAAAATGTAAAAATATAGCCAAAAAATACGGGCTTTTGATGAATTTATATAGAATCATGCTGTATTGACAAATCCGTCGAAAGTTATATAATAATGGTAACTATGGTTATTATGGATTAGTGCGGTTACAAATCAACCGACAGCCGGAAAATCTGTCGGAATCATTGACTTGATCCGCCGATCATCCTACCCCTGCCGTAGGGGGCGATCCTCGATCGCCTGCGGGTGAGTATGACTCGCGTGTTCTCGCCCCTACATCCAACCTTCAAGGAGCAGATTCATCTATGTTTCAGATAGCTAAAGAACACAAAGGCTTCAGCAAACAGATCTTTCTGTTGGCGAAGAATGAGCTGATCAAAAAGTATAAGGGCGCGATCATCGGACCGTTCTGGGCAGTTGTCAAACCTCTGTTCACCCTGTTCGTGTACTGGTTCGCGTTCGATATCGGTCTGAGAAAAGCAGGCAGCGTCCATGTTGTATTCGAAGACGGCACCGATCTCGGTACCTACAGCCGATTCCTGTTCATGCTGGTCGGTTTTATTCCGTGGTTCTTCATTCAGGACAGCATCCTGCAGGGATCACGTTCGATCATCCTGAACAAACAGTTCGTCACAAAGGTCAGCTTCCCTGTCTCCACGATCATGACCTTTACCCAGGTCTCCAGACTGTATGTCCATCTGTTCCTCAGCGGACTGATGTACATTTTCCTCTGCTTTATCGGCGGTACCTACACAATGCCCGGCGCCGAAACGATCACCGGCGGTATCGCTCCCAGCATCTACAATCTGCAGTATTTCTTCTATACCCCGCTGATGTTCGCCTTTTTCCTGGTGTTCATCTGGTCGACAGCGCCGATGGCTGCATTCTCGCGCGATTTTGAAAACATGATCATCTCGATCATGTCCGGCGTTTTCTGGCTGTCCGGTATCGTTTATGACACCTACGGCCTCGACAACGAGGTGCTGCGCCGCATCATGCTGGTCAACCCGATCACTTTCTTTGCCAACGGCTACCGCAACACCTTCCTTTACCATCGCTGGTTCTGGCAGTATCCGACCGAGTTTATCATACTGCTCGCCGAGTTTGCAATACTGATCGCTTTGGGTATCTTCAACTACAACCGTCTGCGCAAAAAGCTGCCCGACGTACTGTAAGGAGGGTATAGAGATGGCGAAAGAAAAAGAAGTTTCGGCATTCGTCCAGTCGCTTGACAAAGACGTTATCGTTGCCTTCAATCATATCACAAAGGAATACACGCTGTATAAAAACGATCAGGAGCGTTTCAAGGCGCTGTTCAAAAAGCCGAAGAACGCCAAGATCAAGCGCGCGCTCAATGACGTCACCTTCAGCCTCAAGCGCGGTGAATCCGTCGGCGTTATCGGCGATAACGGCGCGGGTAAATCCACGCTGCTCAAGATGATCACCGGCGTCACCTTTCCGAACGAAGGCGAGGTCTATGTCGGCGGCACTGTCGCGGCGCTGCTTGAGCTGACCGCTGGCTTTGTTCCCGAGATGACAGGACGCGAGAATATTTACCTCAAAGGTTATATCCTCGGTCTTGAGGACGCTTATATCAAAGAGATCGAAGAACGCATCATCGATTTTGCCGAGCTGGACGTCTATATCGACCAGCCCGTCCGCACCTATTCCAGCGGTATGAAAATGCGTCTGGGATTTGCG
>CADBOO010000081.1 GCA_902796225.1 uncultured Ruminococcus sp. | reverse complement strand
TTAAATAGGACACGAAATGAAACGCGGCTATGCCATAACTGCGTCAATTTCACTTTCGGATCACCGATAGATTACTATTAAAGGAGGCAGAAAAATGAGTAAAGTAATGAAGAAATCTACTCGATTCTTTACGCTCAGTCTTTGCATCGCTTTGCTTTTTACCAACGCTCTTTTTCTCGCACCTGTAGTAGGAGCTGCAAGTGATACCAACAAAACAGAAACAGAAGACAAAATAACAGATCATATATCCTCAGCGGAGGATGCAGAACTCATCCAGAGAGCGATCGCCATTGATGCGGCGAAAAAAGAGGCTCAGGTTGCAGTAGACGAGCAGCTTGCCATCATCGCTCAGGAGGAAGAGACAGAAGAAGCGACCGAGGCGCCTACAGAGGCCGAGGAAGCTTCGGATGAAGAGACAACTGCTACCGAGCCTGAAACAGACGACGAGCAGGACTCTGATGACGAATCCGCTGAAAGCAGCTCAACTACAGACGAGAACGACGAGGACTCTGATCCCGACGGCAGCAGTGCAACTCCTGCAGCAGGCTTTTTGATGGGTATTGATAACCCTGATGCCAGCTACTCAGGCTGTGTGGTTTCCATGACTGACGAAGAGAGAGAGTACTGCGAGCGCATGGTTATGGGCGAAGCCGGCTATACCGGCTATACCGGTATGGCGCTTGTCGCACAGTGTATCAGAGATACTTACGTCGCCGGTAACTACAGCAGTGTTGCTGATGTTATCCGTTCCAACGGCTACTACGGTTCGACTTCTATCACTCCTACCGAGACTTGTAAAGAGGTCGTCAGATATATCTTTGATCAGGGCGGCTCCGCTGTCCAGCATAGGATCCAGGTATTCTACGCGTCTGATATCTGCACCAGCGAATGGCATGAATCTCAGATTTATGTATGCTCTTACGGCTACCAGAGATTCTTCGACTGCTATTAATTGCAGATCACAAACAAATACAGTAAGAAAATCAAGCATTTGATCAGAAAAATGCTTGATTTTTTTGTTTTTATATTGTATAATATTCAGGCATTACGCACGTTTGAGGTCTGACAGTAGGGTGTTGCGGTGTGTTTTCCGCGATTTTCCTGTCAAAAAACCGACCTCAACGGAGGTTAAACCTAAGGAGGTTACATTATGTCAGTCGTTTCTATGAAACAGCTTCTGGAGGCCGGCGTTCACTTCGGTCACCAGACTAGAAGATGGAACCCTAAGATGGCTCCGTACATCTTCACCGAGCGCAACGGTATCTACATCATCGACCTGCAGAAGACCGTTGTCAAGCTTGACGAGGCTTACAATTTCGTCAAAGAGTTATCCATGGAAGGCAAAAGCGTTCTTTTTGTCGGTACAAAGAAGCAGGCGATGGAGTCTGTTAAGGACGAAGCTACCCGTGCAGGCGCTTTCTATGTAAACGCAAGATGGCTGGGCGGCATGCTCACCAACTTCACCACCATCCGCAGAAGAATTGCCCGTTTGAAGCAGCTTCGCACCATGGAAGAGGACGGCACGTTTGATCTGCTGCCCAAGAAGGAAGTTATCAAGCTCAACCTTGAGATCGAAAAGCTCGAGAAGTTCCTCGGCGGTATCAAGGAAATGTCCGAGATGCCCGGCGCTCTCTTTATCGTTGACCCGAGAAAAGAGAAGATTGCTGTTGCCGAAGCAAAGAAGCTCGGTATCCCGATCGTTGCAATCGTCGACACAAACTGTGATCCCGACGATGTCGATTATATCATCCCCGGTAATGACGACGCGATCCGTGCCGTCAAGCTGATCGCAGGCGCGATGGCTGATGCGATCATCGAGGGCAAAGAAGGTCAGATGGGTGCTGCTGCCGTTGAAGAACCCGCAGAAGACGCCGCTGATATCGTAGAAGAGTAATATAATTAGGAATGAGGAATTAGGAATTAGGAATTGGAATACGGGTGCGGGCAGCGCCTGCCATTTACCGTTATCCATTATCCTTTATCCGTTATCCTTCGTTCATTAATCGAAATAATCAGGAAGGATTTGTATAATTATGGCATTTACAGCTCAGGATGTAAAGGCGCTTCGCGAGAAGACCGGCTGCGGTATGATGGACTGCAAAAAGGCTCTCACCGAGGCTAACGGCGACATGGAAGCCGCTATTGACGTATTAAGAAAACAGGGCCTTGCCAAGCAGGCGAAAAAGGCTGACCGTATCGCTGCGGAAGGCGTTGCGATGGCGATTACCGCTGATGATAACACCGCCGGTGTTGTGATCGAGGTCAATGCCGAAACCGACTTCGTTGCGAAAAACGCTGATTTCCAGGCGTTTGTCAAGACCTGTGCTATGACTGTTCTCAAGAACAGCCCCGCCGACGTAGACGCTCTGCTGGCGCTCAAGGCAGACGGTTCCGAGATGACCGTTGCCGAGCTGCTGCAGGAGAAAGTCCTCACCATCGGCGAGAACATCAAGATCCGCCGCTTTGAGAAGATCGACGGCGCTTGCGTTGCATATGTACACGCAGGCGGCAAGATCGGCGTTCTTGTCAACTTTGACACCGATATCGACGCTGCCAACCCCGAGTTCGTAGCGTACGGCAAGGATATCGCGATGCAGATCGCAGCGCTGAACACCCAGTATCTTGATAAGGATTCCGTACCCGCTGAGGTCATCGAGCATGAAAAGAGCATCATGATCGATCAGATGAAGAACGATCCCAAGATGGCGAACAAGCCCGAGCAGGTTCTCGGCAAGATCGTCGAAGGTAAGATCGGCAAGTATTATAAGGAAAACTGCCTTATCGATCAGGAATTCGTCAAGGACAGCTCTATGACAGTCGGCAAGTACACCGAAGCTACTGCAAAGAAGCTCGGCGGTTCTATCGCTGTCAAGAAGTTCGTTCGCTTTGAAAAGGGCGAAGGCATCGAGAAAAGACAGGATGACTTTGCGGCAGAAGTTGCCAGCATGGTAAAATAATCGTTTGATCCATGAACGGGAGCAGAGAAATCTGCTCCCGTTTTTTATGTCATTTCGCAGACCGCGCCGTAGCAATTGGGACAATTGCTGTGAATTTACACTCTATTAATACTTTTTGTGCATTATCCAATAATTTAACATCGAATATTTGTCGGTTAATTATTGTGACTTTTGATAAAACTACCTTTACAAAAATCACGATTTGTAGTAAAATATCTATAAGTATGAATGTAATGTGGAGTGATATGCAATGAAACCGAATTATAAACGTATTCTACTGAAACTATCCGGTGAATCACTTGCCGGAGATCAAAAGAACGGAATCGATTTTGATACGGTCCTTTCCATCTGTGAGCCGATCAAAAAGCTTACCGAACAGGGCGTTCAGGTCGCGATCGTTGTCGGCGGCGGCAACTTCTGGCGCGGACGCACCAGCGGAAAAATGGATCGTACAAGAGCCGACCATATGGGGATGCTCGCGACTGCGATCAACGCGCTCGGCGTCGCGGACGCGCTGGAGCAGATCGGCGTCGACGTTCGCGTCCAGACGGCGATCACCATGCGTCAGGTGGCTGAGCCTTATCTTCGCAACAAGGCCGTGCGCCATCTGGAAAAGGGAAGAGTCGTGATTTTCGGCTGCGGCACAGGCAATCCGTTCTTCTCGACCGATACCGCCGCTGCGCTGCGTGCGGCAGAGATCGAGGCTGAGATCATCCTCAAGGCAACGCTGGTCGACGGCGTGTATGACAAAGATCCGAATACCTGTCCCGACGCCGTCCGCTATGAGAGTCTGTCCTTCCAGGAGGTTCTGGAAAAGGATCTGAAGGTCATCGACTCCACTGCCGCTGCGATCTGTAAGGATAACAACATCGCGCTGATGGTATTCAGCATCAAGGATCCCGAGAATATTTATACGTCTGTATGCAACACAGGCGTCGGAACACTTGTTTGTAATTAATTGACATTAAGGAGGAACTCCCATGAAAGAGGTATTAAAAAAGAACGATGAGCGCATGCAGCGCCGCATTGACCATCTTGTCGACGAGTATAAGACCATCCGTGCCGGCAGAGCAAATCCCGCCGTACTGGAAAAGGTCAACGTCGATTACTACGGCACCCCTACGCCGATCAACCAGCTTGCCGCAGTATCTGTGACCGAGGCGCGTACCCTTACGATCCAGCCGTGGGATGCTTCCATCCTCAGAAAGATCGAAAAAGCGATCCAGATGTCGGATGTCGGCATCAATCCTCAGAATGACGGCAAGATCATCCGTCTGATCTTCCCGCCGCTGACAGAGGATAAGCGTAAAGAGATCGCCAAAGATATCGCCCATATCGCCGAGGACAGCAAGGTTCAGATCCGCAACGTCCGCCGTGATACCATCGAAAAACTCAAGAAGATGAAGAAAGACGGCGATCTGACCGAGGACGACCTGAAAGAAGGCGAAAAGAAGGTCCAGAAGTCTACTGACAAGTTCATCAAGGAAGTGGACGCTGTCGCTGAAAAAAAGAAGAAAGAGATCATGGAGATTTAAGATGGCTTTTTTCAATCGCAAAAAGCCCGAGCATACCGATATTTCGAGCATTGAAATGCCCGCGCATGTCGGTATCATCATGGACGGAAACGGCCGCTGGGCAAAAAAACGCGGACTTCCGCGATCAGCAGGACATACCGCCGGCGCCCAAGTGTTCCGCAAGATCGCCCGGTATTGCAATAATATCGGCATCAAATACCTGACGGTTTATGCGTTTTCTACCGAGAACTGGCGCAGACCCGAGAAAGAGATCAACGCTCTGATGAAGCTCTTCAAGGAGTATCTTGAGGAAGCGCTCAGAGATTTCAGGGACGATTGTATCGTGATGAGATTCATCGGGGATCGTTCTGCTTTTTCGCCTGCGCTGCTGGAATTGATGGAAGAAAACGAAGAGATCGCTAAAGACAGGGAAGGCATGGTGCTGAATATCGCGATGAATTACGGCGGCAGGGCAGAGCTTATCACCGCGATCCAAAAGATAGCGGACGACGTCAGAAATGACAAATTCAGCGCCGATCAGATCGACGAGCAAATGATCTCGGATTATCTGTATACGAAAGGTCAGCCCGATCCGGATCTGATCATCCGTCCCAGCGGAGAACATCGCACCTCCAACTTCCTGCTGTGGCAGTCTGCTTACAGCGAGTATGTCATTATGGATGTTCTCTGGCCTGATTTTACGGAGGAACATCTCAATCAGGCTTTGATTGAGTACGCAAACCGCAATAGGCGGTTCGGCGGAGTATGAGGAGTTTTAGGAGAAAGTAAGTCATGAAAACGAGGTTAATAACTGCAGGAGTTGCGATCGTCATCTTCCTTGCGATATTGATTTTCGGTGAAATGAACAGCATCGTGCTGACAATCGCGATCGCGCTTGCCAACACACTGATGTGCGGAGAATACTTATCGGCAAAGAAGATCAATAAGAATCTGAAGCTGATGATCCCCTGCCTGCTGTTCGCGCTGTTGATACCTGCGCTGTCGTATACCGTTTACCGGTATATACCGTACTTTGTGTTTACGCTGTTCCTGGCGATCATCGCGATTGCCGATCATGAACATACCGATATCAACGATGTTATCTTTGCTTTTGCAGGCGTGATACTTCTGTCGGTATCGATGTCCGCATTTGCGATACGATCGAGTGTAGCTCACCGTTATTCCTCGTTTTGGGTGATCCTGATCGTCGGTATCCCGTGGATTGCCGATACGGTCGCTTACTTTGTCGGAAGCGCTTTCGGTAAACGGAAGCTCTGTCCGATCATCAGCCCGAAAAAAACCGTCGAAGGCGCTGTCGCCGGCGTGATCGGCGGTACGATCGCACCGCTGTTGTTCGGTCTGGTATTCCTGCTGATCTACGGCGACGTGACCATCAACTTTGCGATCCTGCCCGTGATCGGACTGCTGAATTCGGCGATCTCCATTATCGGAGACCTGCTGTTCTCCGTGATCAAGCGGCAGTGCGGCATCAAGGATTTCGGTTCGATCATGCCCGGTCACGGCGGTCTGCTTGACCGATTCGATTCAGTCGTGCTTTGTACGCCCGTTATCTTTATCTTCTCACAATTTGTGACGATCATTGTTTAAGTAATATAATTATGGTACATAATCTATCTATATTGGGTTCCACCGGTTCCATCGGTACACAAACGCTTGAGGTCTGCAGAAAACTCGGTCTCGGCGTTACAGCTCTGTCTGCCTACAGCAGTATCGGACTGCTAGAAGAACAGATCCGCGAGTTCAAGCCGCCGCTTGCAGTCGTGTATGACGAGGAAAAGGCAAAGGAACTGAGAATCAAAATCGCCGATACCGATACGAAGGTTCTGTCCGGCATGGAGGGATTGTTCGAGATTTGTCACGACGACGCCGATCTGCTGGTCAATTCCGTTGTCGGGATGGTCGGTCTGGCGCCGACCCTGGAGGCAATCAAGGCAAAGAAGGATATCGCCTTTGCCAATAAGGAAACGCTTGTCGCCGGCGGCGAGCTGGTCATGAACGCCGTCAGGGAAAACGGCGTGACGCTCTATCCGGTCGACAGCGAGCATTCTGCGATCTTTCAGTGTTTACAGGCAGCTCCGCCGGAAAAGTCGCTGAAAAAGATCATCCTTACCGCGTCCGGAGGTCCGTTCTTCGGCAAAACTGCCGAAGAGCTGAAAGACGTCACCGTTGAACAGGCGCTCAAGCATCCCAACTGGGATATGGGCGCGAAGATCACGGTCGACAGTGCGACGATGATGAACAAGGGCCTTGAGATCATCGAGGCGGCATGGCTGTTCGATACCGATCCCGACGACATCGAAGTTGTCGTCCATCGCGAGAGCATCATCCATTCCATGATCGAGTTCACAGATAATTCCATTCTGGCTCAACTCGGTCAGCCGGATATGCGGATCCCGATCCAGTACGCGATCACCTATCCGCAGCGCTATCCGTCGCTGGTGCCGGAAATCGACTGGACGAAGCTCAGTCAGATGACCTTCTATACGCCTGACGATAAAACATTCAAGTGTCTTGCCGCCTGTAAAAAAGCGATCAAGATGGGCGGGATGGCTCCCGCGGTCGCCAACGGCGCCAATGAAGCGGCAAACCTGTTGTTCCGGCAGCACAAGATCTCCTTCCTGGACGTCGGAGAAATCGTTTCGGCGGCGATCGAAAACATCAAGGTCGGCAGTGCATCGTGCCTCGACGATATTCTTGCCGCTGACGCACAGGCGCGTGAATTCGCGCATCAATACATTCAATAATTTTTGGAGATGATATTATCGCCGTTCTGACAACGATCGCTCTGATACTCATCGGGGTTTTGTTATTTGAGCTGATCATCTTTGTTCATGAGGGTGGACATTTTATTGCCGCAAAGCGAAGCGGCGTCAAGGTCAACGAGTTTTCACTGGGTATGGGTCCGAAGCTTTTCAGCTTTACCAAAGGAGAAACGACCTATTCTCTGCGTCTGTTTCCCATCGGCGGGTATTGCGCGATGGAAGGCGAGGATGAAGACAGTGACAATCCCCGTGCCTTTAATAACGTCAAGATTTGGAAGCGCATGATCATCATCGTTGCCGGAGCGCTTATGAATATCGTTCTGGGAATGATCCTGATGCTGGTGACACTGATCCCGCAGGAAAATATCGCGTCCACACAGGTTTCTTTGTTTATGCCCGGTTCATTCTCTGCCGTGACAGGTCTGCAGACCGGCGACAAGATCGTGAAGGTCAACGGATATAAGGTCAATACCTATATCGACTTTTACTTCGCTTTGTATACGATGCCGGTGACGGAAGTAGACGGCAGCGAGCTGGATATCTTCAAAGAAGACTGCGCTTTTGATCTGTTGGTCTATGCGCGCGATTGTCTGGGCAAAATGGACAGTGATAAAGCGGGCGACGCAAATCAGAGAATGTCCGAATCGATCAATAAAGCACAGTCGCAACTCGCAGAATGCGAATCAAAGGAAGCGGCGTATACGATCTTTTGTCAGTATTATGACGAGATCACAAGTATCGCCGGACTGAAAAAAGCGGAGAAGTATCCCGATATCGAGCTTAGAGAGATCCGGAAACGTTACCGCTGCGACATGACCGTTATGCGTGACGGCGAAAAGGTCGAACTGAAAGACGTCGATCTGATGACGCTCAAGGGCGATGACGACAAACCGAAGATGCAGCTTGACTTCTATGTCCAGCCGCTTGATAAAAATGTCGGCACCATCGTCAGCGAGACCTTTAAAGAAACCGTTTCGGTCGTACGCATGGTATGGGGCGGTCTGGCGGGTCTTGTGACCGGTAAGTTCTCCCTCAACGAGATGGCGGGACCTGTCGGTTTGGCAGCGGCGATCACCGACGTCGCGAGCAAGAGCCTTGAAACCAATGGCTTCGGCAGTGCTGTCAGCTCGATCGTTTATATCATGATGGTGATCTCCATCAATCTCGGCGTCGTCAATATGCTGCCTTTCCCGGCGCTCGACGGCGGACGTTTCCTGATGCTGTTGATCGAAGCGATTTTCCACAAGCCCGTACCGCGCAAAGTGGAGTCGATCATCAACACTGTCGGATTGATCATCTTACTTGCACTTATGGCAATCATTGCTGTCAAGGATATCTGGCAGCTGTTTAACGGAGGATTTAATTATGGGTAGTAAACGCTCGGTTACTGCTTTGAATCTACAGATCGGAGGCGGCGCTCCGGTATCGGTTCAGTCGATGCTGAACCGCCCTGCTCAGGATATCGAAGGCTCGGTAAAGCAGGCGATAGAACTTGAGAAAGCCGGATGTCAGATCATCCGCGCCGCGGTTCCGGATATGGATGCGGTCAGATTGATCGCTGCTTTGAAAGAAGCGGTATCCGTCCCGATCGTTGCCGATATCCATTTCAACTATAAGCTTGCGTTGGAATCCGTTGCTGCAGGCGTTGATAAGATCCGCATCAATCCGGGAAACATCGGCAGCGACGACCGGGTCAAGGCGGTTGCCGATACCTGTAAAGCACACAATATCCCCATCAGGATCGGCGTCAATTCCGGTTCTCTGGAGAAACATATACTTGAAAAATACGGCCATCCGACTGCACAGGCGCTTTGTGACAGCGCTCTGTATCACGCTTCGTTACTGGAAAGGTTTGACTTCAACGATATCGTTTTATCCATGAAGTCATCCGATGTGCAGACGATGGTAAAAGCTTACCGACTTGCTGCCGAGCGCTGTGATTATCCGCTGCATCTCGGCGTTACCGAGGCGGGCACAAAACGGATGGGCATCATCAAGTCAGCCGTCGGAATCGGTTCGCTGCTGGTCGACGGCATCGGCGATACCATCCGTGTATCCCTGACCGATAATCCCGTAGAAGAAGTCTATGCCGCAAAGGATATCCTGAAATCTCTCGGAATGGGGGAGAAGGGGATTCGTTTTGTATCCTGTCCCACCTGCGGACGCACAAAAATCGATCTGATCTCTCTTGCGAATGAAGCGGAAAAGCGTCTGATGGACTGCAAAAAGGACATCACGGTTGCTATTATGGGTTGTGTCGTCAACGGCCCCGGCGAGGCAAAAGAAGCCGATATCGGTATAGCCGGCGGCGACGGCGTAGGATTGGTATTCAAAAAAGATGAAATCATAGCGAAGGTCCCCGAGAATCAGTTGATCGACGTACTGGTAAAGGAAATCGAAAAGATGTGATCTCCGGAATGAATATGAAAGGCTGAAGATGATAACTTTATCGAATGTATTTTCACAAAATGATATTAGAATCGATCCCTCATTGAGCGATGCGTCGGTCGGTAATATCCGTATCAACCGCGACAAAAGATCGATGTCCATCGAACTGCATCCGTCGGCGCTCGTAAAAAGAACCGTGCTTTTCTCTCTCGAGAAAGCGATCGAAGGCGGAAACTACGGCGTAGATAAAGCGTTTGTCAAGGTCCGCTACACGCCCGAAATGTTCGATCTGGGCTATTTCAGCGAAATCGTTGAAGCGTTGAGGGCTGAAACGCCGAGCTATAACGGAACGCTCAATAACGCCGAGCTGGAAAAACACGGCGACGATACGCTGAGGGTCATCCTTGCTCACGGAGGCGCGGGATTACTGGAACAGATGGGCTTTTGCGATGCGCTCAGCGATATGATCGAGCGTGAGTTCGGTTTGCGCTATCAGATCGAATTCGGCGGCGTTACCGAACTGAAAGCGGATGATTCGCTGTTTGTCGACAGCATCAATAACGCGCAAAGGAAGATCGAGCGAGAAAAGCTGGAGGAATTGACCCGTCTCTTTGAGGACGAAGAAAAAACGCCTTCAAAAACTAATCAAAAAACAAGAACAGAAATCGAAGTCAGAAAAGGAGAGCATCTCTTTCCTCAGATTATATCCTCTACCGTGAAACCGCTTTACGGCAGGATCGGCAAGGGGAAGATGATGCCGATCGAAAACATCCAGTATGACACCGGACGTGCGACCGTCTGGGGCGATGTATTCGAAACAGAAACCAAAACCACCCGTTCGGGTGACAAAAACATCATTACTTTTGATATTACCGACTACACCGGTTCGATCACAGTCAAGGTATTTGATTCCATTCAAAACTGCAAAGTTCTGTCCGGAATCAAAAAAGGCACTGCGATCATTGTATCCGGCGACGTCGAATTTGATAAATTTGCCGGTGATACCGTTATCAACGCTCGTTCGATCTCGACGGTCGATAAGGTAAAGGTCGTCGACAAGGCTGAGAAAAAGCGTGTCGAGCTTCACTTGCATACCAATATGTCACAGATGGACGCGGTCAATGACGCGGGCTCGCTTGTCAGACGCGCCGCCGAATTCGGACACAAAGCGATCGCGATCACCGATCACGGCGTTGCGCAGGCATTCCCCGACGCGATGAACGCCGCAGAGAATCTGCGCGATAACGGCACCGATATCAAAGTCATCTACGGCACCGAGGCTTACTTTATCGACGACCTGTGCTCCTCGGTCGACGGTGATAAAAATGAACCGCTTGACGGCGAGTTTGTCTGCTTTGATCTCGAGACCACCGGCCTTTATGCCTATCATGATAAGATCACCGAGATCGGCGCTGTCAAGATCAGGGACGGAATGATCGTCGATCAGTTCTCGACCTTTGTTAATCCCGAGCGTCCGATCCCTGCACAGGTGGTCCAGCTGACCGGTATTACCGACAGTATGGTTGCAGGCGCTCCTTCTCAGAGCGAGGCAGTCACAAAATTTCTTGAATTCTGTGACGGAGCCGTTGTCGTCGCGCACAATTCCCCGTTTGATACGGGATTTATCCGCAAGGCTTGCGAGAATATGGGCGTCAAGTATGACCTCACCTCGATAGACACCGTTGCGATTGCGCGTTCTATCCTGCCGAATATCCATAACGTCAAGCTGGATACACTGGCTAAATATTTCCATCTCGGCAAGTTCAACCATCACCGTGCGGTTGATGACGCCGAGATGCTGACCAATATTTTTCTGAACCTTTGCCGCTTGCTCACCGAGCGTCTGGATATCCACGACGTCCATGAGCTGAAGGAAAAGGTAAAAGGCGGCGACTTCAAGAAACTGCCGACCTATCATCAGATAATTCTCGTCAAGAATAAAACCGGATTGAAGAACCTTTATCGGCTGATCTCCAAATCCCATCTTGACTATTACTATAAACGCCCGCGCATCCCGAAATCCGAGCTGATGAAATACCGCGAAGGTCTGATCATCGGTTCCGCCTGTGAAGCGGGAGAACTGTACAGAGCGATCATCGGATGCCGCAGCAACCGGGAGATCGAACGGATCGCCCAGTTTTATGATTACTTGGAGATCCAACCCAACGGCAACAATGCATTTTTGCTGCGCGACGGCGCGTTCGGTGACGAAAAAGAGCTGGAATCCGTCAACCGTGCAATCCTGAAGCTCGGCGACAAGCTGGGTAAGCCCACCGTTGCGACCTGCGACGTCCATTTTATGAATCCGCACGATGCGGATTATCGCAAGATTCTTCTTGCGGCGCAGGGATTCAACGACGCAGATCAGCAGGCGCCGCTTTATTTCAGAACGACCGCTGAAATGCTGGAGGAGTTCAAGTACCTCGGCGACAGAGCTTATGAGGTTGTTGTCGAGAACACTAACGCGATCGCCGATATGTGCGAGAACGTCCGCCCGATTCCCGAGGGCAATTTCCCGCCGTTTATCGAAGGCGCGGAGGAGCAGCTCGTATCGATTACATACAGCCGCGCAAAACAAAAATACGGCGATCCGCTGCCGGAGATCGTTGCGGCGCGACTCAAAAAGGAACTGGATTCCATCACTACCTACGGATTTTCAGTTTTGTATATGACAGCCCAAAAGCTGGTTGCCGACAGCGAAAAGCACGGTTATCTTGTCGGCTCAAGAGGTTCGGTCGGCTCGTCCTTTGTTGCGACGATGTCCGGTATCTCTGAGGTCAACCCGCTTTGTCCGCATTATATCTGCAACAATTGCAAACACAGCGAATTCATCACTGACGGCTCCTACGGTTCGGGATTTGATCTGCCTCCCAAGAACTGCCCCGAATGCGGCGAGCCGATGGAACGCGACGGTCACGAGATCCCCTTTGAAACGTTCCTCGGATTCAAGGGCGACAAGGTGCCCGATATTGACCTGAACTTCTCCGGCGAACAGCAGAGCGCATCACATCGTTATACGGAAGAGCTGTTCGGCAGGGAAAACGTCTTTAAAGCCGGCACTATTTCGACCGTTAAGGACAAGACCGCGTTCGGTTATGTCAAAAAATACTGCGAAGAGCATAATGTTTCGATGCGAAAGGCAGAGATGAACCGCCTTTCTATCGGATGTACCGGTATCAAACGCACCACCGGTCAGCATCCGGGAGGTATGGTTGTCGTCCCGAAAGGTATGGACGTCTATGATTTCTGTCCGGTACAGCATCCTGCAAATGATATGTCTTCGCCGAATATCACCACCCATTTCGACTTTCATTCGATCCACGATACCATTACGAAGCTGGATGAGCTTGGACACGACGTCCCGACCATCTATCATTATCTGGAGGAGTTCACCGGTATCCCCGTGATGGATGTGTCGATGTCCGACCCTGAGGTCATGTCGCTGTTCGTATCTACCGAAGCGCTGGGCGTCACGCCCGAGGATATCGATTCCCAGACCGGCACCTTTTCTCTGCCGGAGGTCGGCACCTCTTTCGTCCGACAGATGCTGATCGAATCCCAGCCGAAGACCTTCTCCGATCTGCTGCAGATCTCCGGTCTGTCACACGGTACCGACGTCTGGATCGGCAATGCCGCCGACCTGATCAAAGCCGGCACCTGTACGATCTCTGAGGTCATCGGTACGCGTGACTCAATCATGACCTATCTGATGCACAAGGGGCTCGACCCCTCGATGGCGTTCAAAATTATGGAGATCGTCCGAAAAGGCAAAGCGACGAAGCTGCTCACGCAGGAACATCTGGATGCAATGAAGGAGCATAATGTGCCCCAGTGGTATATTGATTCCTGTATGAAGATCAAGTATATGTTCCCCAAAGCACACGCTGCGGCATATATGATCTCGACCCTCAGACTCGGCTGGTACAAGGTGCACAGACCGATCGAGTATTATGCCGCTTATTTCACCGTTCGCAACGATAACTTTGACGGAGCGACTCTGATCAAGGGAAGACAGGCTGTCCTGAATAAGATCAAAGCGATCAACGATAAAGGCTTCGGCGCTTCCGATAAGGAAAAAGCGGAGGTTCCGATGCTGCAGATCATGAACGAAATGCTCGCCCGCGGGATCGAAGTCCTGCCGGTTGATATTTTCAAATCAAAAGCGAAGTCCTTCGTCATAGAGGACGGAAAGATCAGATTGCCTTTCTGTTCTCTGGCGGGCATCGGCGAAAACGCCGCCGAAGCGCTTGAGCAGCACGCATCTCTCGGCGAGTACCTGTCGATCGAGGATATCCCTCTGAAAGCAAAGGTTTCCAAATCCGTTGTCGAGACGCTTCGCGAGTGCGGCGCGCTGGCGGATTTGCCCGAAAGCGCTCAGATGAGTTTGTTTTAATTCGAATCTCGAAAAATTTTTTCTCAGAATTTGAGGTGATATATTGAAAAAAAACAATATTAGGACTATAATGTTAATAATCCTATTTACAACAGCACTGATTTTCTTCTTTATCCACCTGTCTGATGTTGTAAAAGTCCTGAAAGCGATCATCAAGGTCATCAATCCGATCATCTACGGTTTGATCATCGCGTATGTCCTCAATTATCCGTACAAGCTGTTTCATCTGCATGCTTTCAAATACATGGGCAAAAAGCATAAATGGCTTGCCAGATTGAACAAACCGCTTTCGATTCTCTTGTCCTATATCATTGTTTTCGGCATTATCAGCTTTCTGATCAGCATGATGATCCCCGAACTGGTATCCAGCATCAATAAGTTTATCGAAGCGATGCCCCAGTACGAGGAAACGCTCAAAAGCTGGGCGGACGATATGGCAAAGTTTGTCAAGACTCTGACCGGATATAATCTGTATGAGGTCGCGACTTTCAATAATATCATCACTCTGATCACCGGCAACGAAGCGACAGAGTTCTTCAAGAATATGTCTGCTACGCTGGTGCCGTCTGCTGTTACGACCATGGCGACGATCGGTACGGGTATCTATAACTGGGGTCTCGGAATCGTTATTTCGATCTATCTGATCTCCAGCAAAGAGACTCTTCTGTCGCAGGCAAGACGCGTGATCTCTGCATTCACACCCGAAAAATTCAGCACACGGTTTTTCCATGTCTGCACGACATTCAATACCAAATGCGGTAAATTTATCATCGGTAAGATCATCGATTCTTCGATCATCGGTCTGATGTGCTTTATCGGAATGTCGATTTTCCGCTTTGATTATCCCTTGCTGATCAGCGTCATTATCGGCGTTTCCAACCTGATCCCGTTCTTCGGACCTTTTATCGGTGGTATCCCGTCGGCAGTATTACTGCTGCTGATCAATCCGATGGAAGCGCTTTGGTTCGTGATCTTCCTCTTTGTCCTGCAGCAGTTCGACGGCAACATCCTCGGACCTAAGATCCTCGGCGAATCGGTCGGTATATCCGGCTTCTGGATCATGGTTTCCGTTATTGTCGGCGGAGGTCTGTTCAGCATCGTCGGTATGGTATTGGGCGTGCCGTTCTTTGCGGCGATCTACGCCCTGATCTCCGAGGCTGTTGACAGCCGGAACGCAAAAAAAGCTAGATTAAAAGCTGAGGCAGAAGCTGAAGCGGCTGTTCCCGATGCACCTGCGGTGGAGGATGCAGCGGAGCCGGTTCAGAATAATACACAATAAATTTAATTTATTATATTTAGGAGGTTTTCAAGATGCAATTGAAAAAAGTAGTCAGCTTGCTGATGGTTATTGCAGTCATGCTGACGCTGACCGTGATTCCTGCGACTTTCTCGGCTGAGACCGTAGATGAAGTTGCGCCGACATCCGCTGCGTCGACAAACGACTACAACCTGACAAGCACTGTACAACAGGGTAACATCCTGCACGCGTTCAACTGGCGCATGAGCGACCTCGTGAGATACGCTCCCGAAATTGCCGCCGCCGGTTTCAGCACCGTACAGATTTCCCCGATCCAGACCACTAAGGCTACCGTCAACGACGGTTCCTATGCGACTGACTGGTGGTCGTTCTATCAGCCCACCGACATGAAGGTCGGTAACGCGCTTGGTACAGCAGCCGATCTGAAGGCAGCTACCACCGAGCTGCACAAGTACGGCATCAAAGTTGTTGCCGACGTCGTTACCAACCATGTCATGAACTGTAAGACTAAGGCAGACGCCAGCCTGATCAACTCCACGATCAAGGGTTACCTGCGCCGCAGTCCTACATCCACTTTGACGCCTTGCTCCGATTCTTCCCGCGAATCGATGACACAGAACGATCTGGGCGGTACGCTTCCCGATATCAATACCAATAACACGGCCTATCAGTCCTATGTTATCACCAACCTCATCAACCCGCTCTGCGATAACGGCGTTGACGGCTTCCGTTTTGACGCTGCAAAGCACATCGAGACTCCCGATGATGCCACAGGCTCTCAATATTGGCCCACGATCGTCAACGCGATCAAGAGCAAAAACCCCAATGCGTTTATTTACGGCGAAGTCCTTGCAAACGCAGGCAAGTTCAATATTTCTTCCTACACCAAGTACATGAGCGTTACCGACTATGCTTACGGCGACAGAGTCCGTTCGGCGCTTTCTTCTAAAAACGCTTCTAATCTTATCGGCAATAATGATTACAGCTACACCGGCTCTCAGAAGAGTCAGAACGTACTCTGGGTAGAATCTCACGATAACTTCTGCGATCAGATCTCGACCTCTCTGACCAAAAAGCAGCAGATCGTCGGTTGGGCAGCGATCGGCGCGCGTGCAGACGCTCCTGCTCTGTTCCTTGTCCGTCCGAAGCACGAAGCCCTCGACGGCGCAGGCTACATCAAGTACGATGAGCTCATGGGCGCTCCCGGCGCGGCAGAAACCTGGAAGGATCCTTCCGTTGTTGCTGTCAACCACTTCAAGAACGCTTTTGCGGGTCAGAGCGAGTCTGTTGCCGCTTCCGGCGCGAACCTCTTCGTACAGCGCGGTAAGACCGGTATGGTCATCGTCAACCTGAACGCTTCTTCTACTTCTATCAGCCAGAGCTGCTCGATGGATAACGGCACCTATATCGATCAGGTAACCGGCAACAAGTTCACTGTTTCCGGCGGCAAGATCTCCGGTAATGTCGGCTCTTCCGGTGTTGCGGTTGTTTACAATAAGAATGCAAGCAACTCTGCTCCGACAATCTCTCTGAAGCTCGACGGTACCACCCTGACCTCCGAGACCCTCAACAGATACACCGCCGCTACCGCTACGATCTCTGTTGATATCGGCGACGCTACCTCCGGTACCATCAAGGTCAACAACCTGGCTGCAGTTACTGTCGGTTCCGGCAATACTACCTTCAAGCTCAACAGCGGTATCGCATACGGCAAGAGCATCAATATCACCGTTACGGCGACGAACGGCACAAAGAATGTCAGCCGTACCTATTCCATCAAGAAGAAGGATGCAAATGAAACCAAGAAGGTTTACTTCGATAATTCCAACATGAAGTGGCCTTTCGTATACGTATATTGTAAGACCGGTATTTCACCCAGCACACAGATCGGCGCGTATGACGCTTTCAAACTGACCGGCAGTACTTCCGGCGTCATGTCCTACACCGTTGATTCCAGAACAAAGTATGTCAAGTTCAACGAAGGTAAGATCGATTCACAGTATACCGATCAGGCGCATGCGGATCCGTACGGACGCTGCCACCTGTTCCACAGCTTCAATGAATGCGGCGGCTACTGCGGACGTACGATGCCCGAGACCGTTGTCAATTACGGTACTGCAAACAATAAGGCGAACCGTGAAAACGGCGGCTACGAGCTCGTCGGCGCGATGATCCTGAAGAACCTCAGATTCGAGGACTACGGCGATTATCCCGCAGCAACTCTTTCTGCATCCGATACGACCCTCAAGGGTTCCGATACACCGACCGATAAACCCACTGAGAAGCCTACCGAGAAGCCCACTGAGAAGCCTACCGAGAAACCTACTCAGAAGCCGACCGAGAAACCTACTCAGAAGCCGACCGCTGATCCTAACAGACTGATGCTGGGCGACTCTGACGGCGACGGCGTAGTTACCATTCTTGACGCTTCCAGAATCCAGAGATGGCTGGTTGACCTTGCTAAGATCGACGAAGCTCACATGGCTTGTGCGGACGTTGATAAGGATAAGAGCGTCACGATCGTCGATGCTACCGCGATTCAGCGCAAGCTCGCCGGCATGAACGATCCCTACGGTATCGGCAAGTATCTGGACGGCTCAGATCCGACAACCGCCCCGACTCAGGCTCAGACAGACGCACCGACTCCGACTGAACCGCCTTATGACGATCCGACCGATCCTCCTTACGATGATCCTACCACACCGATTTCACTGGATCCGCTGCCGAACGACTTTGTCGCTGTCATCTACTGCGAAGCCTTCGGTACCGATGACGCCAGCAGAAATAAAGAGGCGAAGTTCGATAAGCAGTCTGCGACCCTGACCTATGACTTCCCGGCGGCAAGCTATGTATTTGTCCGTAACTGGGATACCGGTATCCAGTACTGCACCGACGGTTGGGCAGGCTTTGTCAATCCCGTAACGCTTGTCAATCAGGCTGACCTGACCCAGCAGTTCGATAAGATGTATGTACCCGCAGGAACCCATACGCTGTATCTCGCAAAGGGCACCGGCGATACATGGATCCTCGGTTATGACGGTAGCGTATCGCCCGGTCCCGGCCCCGGTCCTGACAATCCGACTGACGGTCCGATCATTGTCGGCGACGATATCACCTTCGATCCCGGCGAAGCGGCTGTAGCAGATCCTGCATGGTTCGCATGGGTTTGGAACGATGGCTCTGAAGGTACCTGGATCACCGGTACCGGCAGCGGCACCGATATCACATTCCCCGGCGCAGCTGCATACGGCAACATCGTTGTTGTCAGAATGCCTACCGGTTCGACTTCGGCTGACTGGGATACTTGCTGGAACCAGTCTGAAGATATCCCGATCACCGGCACACATCTGGTATTCACAAGCTGGAATGATAAGAAGTTCAACGCTTCCTTCCAGTAATCAACAGTTTTATACAACACAATTATCAGCGGGAGCAGAGAGATCTGCTCCCGCGTTTTGTCTCATTTGACTTTTTTTCATATTATCTGTATACTGTATGCGGTGATGATTTTGAAGTTTACTATCATGACATTCGGCTGCAAGGTAAATCAGTATGAATCTCAGATCATGACTGAGCTGCTTTGCGAAAACGGCTATGAAAAGATACATGATCATAAAGGCGCAGATATCTGCATCGTCAATTCCTGTACCGTTACCGCAACCGGCGATTCGAAGTGCAGGAAGGCGATTCACCGTGTCCGCCGCGAGAATCCGGACTGCATCATTGTGCTGTGCGGCTGTATGCCGCAGGCTTTCGCAGATAAGCCGGAATTGTTTGACGGCTGCGACATCGTGATGGGCAACACCGCGCGCAGAGATATTGTGTCGGTTCTCGATGAGTACCGGCGTGATAAAAAGCAGATCATCCGCATTGCGCCTCATAAAAAAGGTGAATCCTTTGAGCCGATGCAGGTTCACGATTTCAGCGAGCGCACACGCGCTTTTATGAAGATCCAGGACGGCTGCAACCGCTTTTGCACCTACTGCATCATTCCGTATGCACGCGGCAGAGTGCGTTCCAAACCGCTGGATATCATCGCTAAGGAAGCACAGGATCTGGCGCTGAACGGCTATAGAGAGATCGTTCTGGTCGGGATCAACCTGTCCGCTTTCGGCGAAGAATTCGACGCGGATATCTATGACGCTGTCAGTACCGTCTGCGCGATCGACGGCGTCGACAGGGTGCGTCTGGGTTCTATCGAGCCGGAACGCATGACCGAGGATATCCTCAGAAAGCTCTCCATGCTCCCAAAATTCTGTCCGCATTTTCATTTGTCCCTTCAGTCCGGCTGCGACGCGACGTTGAAACGCATGCGCCGTCATTATGATACAGCCGAGTATCGCCGGATCGTCGGCAATATCCGCTCACTGTTCGATAATCCGTCCATCACGACCGACGTCATGGTTGGGTTTGTAGGGGAGAGCGAGGAAGAATTTGCTCAATCACTGTCCTTCTGTTATGAAATGGGCTTTGCAAAAACGCATGTTTTTCCGTATTCACGCCGAAAAGGAACCGTTGCTGACCGTATGGACGGACACATCGACGAACATCTCAAACACGAGCGTGCCGACGTTATGATCGCCCATATGCTGGACGCACAGAAGCGATTCATGCAGAGCCAGATAGGGAAAAGATGCTCCGTCCTGATCGAAGCTATTGATAAAGACGGCGTTTACGAAGGTTATACCCCGAATTATACGCGTGTCAGGATCCGTGATGATTCACTGATCTCCGGTCAGTCGGTTGATGTTTTGATCACAGAAGCCTATGATGATTATTGCGTAGCTGAAGTCGTCAGATAACGGATGACATTTTTGATCTCCGCTTCATTATCTTCGTCATGGAAGCTGTCGTAGCTGTACAGCATAAATCCGTCAAGCTTTTCCTTGCGGATGATTTTGATCTCCGACTGCAATATATCATCGTTATCCAGCCAGGTGCCGTCGTCCGCGTCGGTACCTCCTTTATAGCCTGATAATCCGATATACAGCTTCAATCCTGCGTGCTTCGGCAGATCGAGCCATTCTTTCAGACTGTTTTCGAATGTCAGAGCAGGATTATCCAGACTGTAATACAGCTGCGGACAGATATAGTCGATGTAACCGTCCTCGGCGCACCAGGTCCTGACGTCTGCATACAGCATATCGTTGTTACTCAGATTTCCCTGCGGTGAGATCCCGAAAAGGGTATTTTCATCGGCGCTATGCGCGGCCTGATACGCAGCTTTTACCATATTGTTTACATTCCGCTTACGGAATTCTTCGATACGGATGCTTACGTTATTCTGCTCCTGATAGGTTTCGTAATCGTCCAGATCGAAGTTTCCGCAGTCCTCGGGATAAAAGTAATCGTCAAACTGTACACCGTCGATATCGTAGTTCTCGACCAGTTCTTTCACGCCGTCGGCAATCAGCTTTTGCGCTTTCTCCGACGCAGGATTGAGATAGATCCCTTCGCCGATCTCTGAAACGATCGACTCATCGTTGAGGCAGGGATTATCCCTGCTCAGCTTATCCGGCGTTTTGCCGGTGCTGACACGGTAGGGATTGACCCACGCATGGATATACAGCTTGTTTTTTCGGCATTTCTCTACGATCATCTTCAGCGGATCAAAGCCGGGATCGACGCCCTGTTCTCCGCTGATGATGTGTGACCACGGAAAGTATTTTGAGGGATAGATCGCGTCACAGAACGGTCGCACTTGTACGATCAGCGTGTTGAATCCGCCGGCTTTGACGTCTTTTATGACGGCGTCGATCTTCTTGCCGAAGGCGGTTTGCTTATCGGCTTCATTCTCGACGTCCAGCGTCATATACGTCAACCATACGCCGCGCATTTCTTCTGTCATTTCTTTGTTTGTATGACTCACCTTTACGGTCGGCTGCAATGTTTCCTTCGGTTCGCTGTGAACGGCGGCTCTGATACCGATGGCGGCAACGAGCATGACGGCGGAAAGGATAGTTGGTAAAAAACGCTTGATTTTCATATTTTCACTCCGGGGGAATTATGTTCTGCATTATTCTTTATTTGATCCTGATCAATCTGCTTGCAATCATCGTGACTGCGCATGACAAGCTTGCCGCCGTCAATCATCGGCGCAGAGTACCCGAGCGAACGCTGATGCTGATATCGGCGCTCGGCGGCGCGCCCGCGATGTATCTGACGATGCTTGTCATCCGTCATAAAACAAGAAAGCCTCTTTTTATGATAGGTATTCCGCTGATCTTTCTTTTAGAACTCGCGGTCATCCTGACAGGTGCTCATTATGTCTTCCACATCTTTTGAATTCATCGTCGATTCAGCTTACGACGGCAGTACGCTGAGAACGTTTCTGCGCAAAGCCTGCGGGATCACCGCGCGGTCGATGACGATCCTCAAATACAGCGAAGGCGAGATTTTTCGCGGAGTAGAACCGCTGAAAGCTCACAATATTGTTCACACGGGTGAAACGATCACCCTTCGACTGCCGAACGAGCAGAATGATATCATCCCCACCGAGGGAGAATTAACGATTTTGTTCGAAGACAAATACCTGTTGATCGTCGATAAGCCTGCCGGAATGCCGGTGCATCCTGTTAAGACGCATCAGTCGGATACGCTGGCAAATATCGTGTCGTATTATCAGATGTGCAGGGGAGAGAGCTATGTATTCCGCGCGCTGAACCGTCTGGACAAAGATACCTCCGGCTGTGTGATCATTGCAAAAGATCGCCTGACCTACGCGCTGGTCAAAGACAGTATCCGCAAAACCTATGTCGCTGTCTGTGAGGGGATCGTCAATGAAGAAGGCTGTATCGATGCGCCGATCGGTTTGACGCAGGACAGCAAGATCAAACGGATGGTACGAAGCGACGGCTCACCCGCAGTCACCCATTATCAGCCGATAACGTACGGTAACGGACACACCTTGTTGAAGCTCTGGCTGGAAACCGGCAGAACGCATCAGATCCGGTGTCATCTCAGCAGCATCGGACATCCGCTCGCGGGCGACGATCTGTACGGAGGGTCGCTCCGGTACATCCGCCGTCAAGCCCTGCATTGTCGGCAGATCGAGCTGATCCACCCGATCACGAAAGAGCAGATCCGTCTGTGCTCCGATACCCCTGACGAATTCCTGCAAATAATAAAAGAGGGCGATTAGCCCTCTTATTTTATATGGATCTTTTCTTTTTTGTTCACGCCTTTGATCCCGCCGAGCATCCCGAAGATCGCCAGTACCGCCAGCCTTAAAAATGTGATCAGACCGACCGATTCTCCCGTGCTCAGTCCGGCGGCAAATACGATGATAAATACGAGAAAACCAATGATCAGTCCGAGGATCAAGCCGCGGCTTTTGTTCAGCGCCGCCGCAATATATCCGCCGCAGAATACTCCGACTGCGTCGGCAATCAGTAAGATATACGGCAGCAGGTGATAGGGGATCGATGAAATGAACTGCATCACGCCGCATATCGCGCACATCACAGCCAGCATGACTGCAAGACTCGTCAAAACGCCGATTACGATCGTTCTGATCGGCATGTTTTCGGTGTTGATAAATCCGGACATAAAAAAACCACCTCAGTCATTACTATGCTGAGGCGGTATCTTTTATATCTTATTCGTTGTTTTTTGCTGCTTCTTTCGCTGCTTTCTTTTCTTCTTTCGCTTTCTTTCTGGCTTCGCGCGCTTCCTGAAGCTGTTCCATCTTGCTCTTAGGCGCGTTCTCCGGCGTATCCTTTACGGTGTCGACACTGGAGATCGCCCATTTTTTGAACTTCATCTTGACTCTGTCAGAGCCGGTCTCGATGATGAATGCATCGTCGTCCTCTTTGATTGCAACGATTCTGCCGACGATACCGCCGATCGTTGTCACGTCGTCGCCGATCGTGATGTTATCGCGCATCGCCTGTTCTTCTTTCTTTTTCTTGGAGTTCGGTCTTATCAGAACGAGATAAAGAACGCCGAAAAGTGCAGCGTAAATCAATATCATAATCCAGCCGCTGGATCCCATAATCATACTTCCTTTCTTACTGATTGCTAACAATTATAACAGCATTGATGTAGTTTTGCAAGATATATTTTCAACAAGAATCGTTGTTCTGCAGATTGTTTGTGATATTGCACAAAGATATATCGGATTGATCATAAAAATAGTAGATTATTCTGATTTGCAATAAAATGAAATACTGTTCATGATAGTACTAAACAAATAATATATAAATATGATGCTGACGACGGATTCCAGCCTTTGGGTTCCGTTCACGATCTCCAATCCTGTCGATATTGCAAGCCTGCCTTATCCGACATTGACATTAGCGAATTATTTTGATTACAACTCCGGCGACATTGTCAAAGGCGTCAAGAATCGTGAGGCGTATTACTTTGCCGTCAGAGCCGTATATGCTTCCGAGGTCGCAAGCGGATTAAGATCGACCGGAAAGCAGACCTATACGACCGCCCCGAAGATCACAAAGATCGTAAACTCCGGCGGGTATACGACCGCTACCTACGATAAGGTAACGGGAGTCGCCAAATACAGACTCTTTGCGTGGGACGGAAAAAAGCGGATCGCTAAGGGCGCTGCTTACGGCAACGCGATCAAATTCAAGAACAATGCAGATGCGAGAAAGAACAGGATATTAATGGTCAGAGCGATGAATAGTAAAGGCGCGCTGATCTCAAGCTATTGGGAATCGTCGCTCGCTTCCAACGGAAAGATAACCTATTATCTGCCCGGAGCTTTGACTTCAAAGAATACATTCTGATATCACGCGACGCCGCCGATACCATTCGGCGGCGTTTTTCTGTTTCAAAAATTTTGTCTATTGTATACCAATTTGTTTATAAAATGTTTACACTTCAAATTGATCATAATTCTTCTGAATAATTATAATTTAGAACAATAATTGTATAATTACAGTAGATTAGAATGGAGTGAAATAGATGAAAAAACTATTATCCTTAATAATATGCTTGGCGATGATTATCGGTGTGATCGCGGTTAATGCCGTTTCGTTTTCCGCAGAAGAGCTTCCTGCCGAAGATGGCAGTGTTCTTGAGGACACAGCGGCTGCCGATGATCCGACTGTCGATACTGCCGATGAGACTGTTCCTGAGACTCCTGAGAATGATCTTGCCGAAGTCGGCGCAGAAGCAGACGTTCAGGCGACCGGCGATATCGTTCCCGTCAATCTCGGAAAGAATTTCTACGCCCGTGTCAAGCTTCTCAAAAACAGCAGTTATTATATGACTGCGCCTTCAAAAGCAGCGCAGACTCCCGTTACGCGCAAAGCGACGACTTACAGCAATCAGGTCTGGAATTTTATTCTGGAAGGTTCTTTCTACCGTATCCGCAGCGTATCTCTCAACAGCTACCTCGAGATGAAGGATTCCGAAGCGCAGGATGGCGATCCGCTGTACTTTACCTCAAAGCGCAATGCCGCCGAACAAAAATGGATCATTTCCAAGGATGCTACCGGCTATCGGATCCATTCCTATGTTGACAACAAGTTTGTGCTGGTCGGCGTCAATCCTACGCTGTCTTCCTCCCAAATTCAGCTGACGTCCGATATGACGAACGAGAATATCTACTTCAGCTTTGAGAAGATCGCGATCACCTCGGACAAGCTCCCGACGCCTGTCGTCAAGCTCTCCAATCACTACGAAGGCGTTCTGGTCGACTGGAACGATGTTCCGAATGCACAGAAATTCCGCGTCTTCAGATACGATGATTCGAAAAAACAGTGGATTCTGCTTGCAGAAGTTGCTGAGTCGCAGTATATCGATAAAAAGGTCTACAGCAATCATACCTACAGATATGCCGTTCGAACCATCAGTCCCGTGACCTCGGATTTTCTGGCGCAGTCGATCAAGTATATCGCAGCGCCGAGGATCTCTATCAATAATACGAACGACGGCCCCGTGATCTCGTGGACAAAATCTGCCGGTGCAGAGAGATTCAGATTGTTCATCAAAAGCGGTACCAAATGGGTCACACTTGCCAATACGGTCGGTACATCTTTCCTGCATAAAGCAGCAGTGAAAAACAAAACCTATGTGTACACCGTACGCTGTATGAACGCAAATTGGAAGGCTTTTACTTCCGCCTACAATCCTGCGGGCGTCAGCAATATGATCGTCACAACGCCTGTTCCGAAGGTTTCTGTCATGCCGTTCTCGCTGGATGTATCATGGTCGGCAAGTGAAGGCGCTGCAAAATACAGAGTTTTCTGCAAATGCAAAGCGAACAATAACAAATGGACAAAGGTCGCCGATGTCGTAGGCACCTCTCATCGGTATTCCGACGTGGTCAACGGTAATTACTACATCTTTACCGTTCGCGCGATGAACGCTAAGGGTCAGCTGATCAGCGGCTTCAAATCCACCGTTAAAACTTATTTCTACGATGCTCCCGTGGTCAAGACGATCACTTCTTCAGCTTCTGTGAATAAGCTCTCATGGTATGCTGTCAACGGCGCGTATCGGTACAGAGTCTTTGCATGGAACGGTAAACAGTGGGTAAAGAAAGGCGATTCCGCTCCCTATGCAACTACCTTCAATGCCTCGATCGTCGGTACAAAAGAGCAAAATATTTGTTATGCTGTCAGATGCATGGATAAGAACGGAAACTACATCAGTTCATATCTTGCAACTGTAATTGAAGACGGCTTACGGTATTATTTCCCCGGAGAATACACTTCAACGCATAAATTCTGATAAAACGGGTACAGTTGCCTGTTTTTAAGCAGGCTGGATCGTTTCAGCCTGCTTTTTGATTATTAGATCGGGACAACAGCATCGCGGCGTTGTCCTTTGGAGGGGTATTTATGAAAAGACGTTCTTATGGTTTGCTGTGCGCAGCAATCATCATCGTCGTCTTATGCGTATTCTGTGTGTCTTCAAACGCTGCTGACGTTCCTGCATCCGAGCAGGAATTGTCAGATACCGGATCCGACATAGATCTTGCCGAAACCGGCGCGACTTATGAGGATCTGGGCGCGAGTTTTTACGCTCGTATCGGTCTTGAAGATCCTGTGAAGTATATGACGATCCCCGATGACGTGATGCGTACAACACAGCTGAAAGAGTATCTCGACAGCAGTGTCCAGTTCTGGCATTTCACACGGCAGGCTGACGGATCCTATAAGATCCGAAACGTCAACAAAAACCTGTATCTGGAATTGTACAATGTCAAAACAACGCGTGAAAACAGCGAAACATTCCATACAGAAGAGGACAAACTGCCCGACCAGTGCTGGAGGCTGAAAAAATCCGGCAACGGCTATCAGTTCATCAACTGCGGCAACAGCGCATTCATGCTCAAAGGCATCAATCTGTTCGGCGACAGCGCCGAGGTAGTGATGACCAGTGATTTCAGCAAAGAGTCAACGCATTTCACTATCACAAAGCTGCCGATCAGCAGTGATTATCTCGCCACGCCGAATATGCAGCTTGCCTGTGCGGTTAACGGTGTTTCTATCTCATGGAATCAGGTTTACTACGCCTCGGCTTACCGTGTCTACCGCTATAATACGTCGACAAAGAAATGGGTATCGATCTGCAAAACCGCAGGTACCTCGTATGTCGATAAAAACGTCAAAAGCGGTACGACCTATCAGTACTATGTAAGATGTGTTTCGCCGATGGTATCCGGATATAAGACGAAATCGATCAAGTATCTGTCGATACCGTCATCCATCAATGTCGTTAACACGACTTCCGGACCGCAGATCTCGTGGAAAAAGGTGACGGGCGCCGCTGCGTATCGCGTCTTTTACAAGACGACCGGCTCATGGAAGGTGCTGGGCAATACGACCGCGACCAAGATGACCCATACCAAAGCCGCTTATAATGTCAACTACACCTATACCGTACGCTGTGTATCGGCGGATTACAAAAAATTCACCTCTGCCTATAATACGACCGGCGTCAGGAACAGGATCGTCCAAACGCCGAAGCTGAAGGTGTCGCTCAATCCCACCGGCTATCAGCTGAACTGGAACCGGGTGACCGGCGCTTATCGGTATATGGTGATGATCAAGAGCAAGGCGACCAATTGGGTATGGGGCAAAGCCACGCCGTGCATCTACAACAATTACTTTTACAGCGGCGCGCAGAATAATCAGGTCTATTATTTCACCGTTCGGTGTATGGACGAGAACAACAAGTACATCAGCGGCTACACTTCGTCCGCAAAATTCACTTATTACGCTGCTCCGCGCGTCAGGACGCTCAATAATTCCGGATCAAAGATCAGCCTTTCTTGGAACAAGATCACCGGCGCGGCGAAATACGCGGTATACAGCTGGAACGGTCAGAAGTGGATACAGCGCGCTGTTACCACCGCCGGTTCGGCGTCATTCAAGGTCGTCGGAAGCGCCAAACAAAACAAATGCTTTGCCGTCAAGTGTATGAATAAAAACGGCAAAGTGATCAGCAGTTACTTTGAATCCGTGCTGAATAACGGAAGCATACAGTCTTATTATCCGGGAGGATACTCCTCTAAGAATAAGTTTTAGTATTATGGTAAAGAGCCTGCGTGTCAAGCGCAGGCTCTTTTACTGTGATCATATTCTTTTATCCAGGATATCTCTGTATTTTTTGTAGAAATCCGTATATGTTCCCTGATCCAGATGATAACGGATCATTTCTGTCAGCTTGTTGTAGAAATACAGGTTATGCATGACTGCCAGCCGCATTCCCAGCATTTCTTTTGCTTTCAGCAGATGACGGATATATGCGCGCGTATGATGCTGACAGACGGGACAGTCGCATTCGCTGTCGATCGGAGAATCGTCGGTCTCATATTTCGCGTTATTGATATTGATGATACCCGACCATGTGAACAGATGTCCGTGGCGGGCGTTGCGGGAAGGCATGACACAGTCAAACAGATCGATCCCGCGCATAACGCCTTCTAGGATATTGACAGGCGTTCCGACGCCCATCAGATATCGCGGCTTATCGATCGGGGCAAAGGGGAGGACCTCGTCGAGAATCTCATACATCACCTCGGTCGGCTCGCCGACAGCAAGTCCGCCGACGGCATAACCGTCCAGCTCCAGCTCTGCGATCTCCTTCATATGATCGACGCGCAGATCCTTATACACGCCGCCCTGATTGATACCGAACAGCATTTGATGCGGGTTTACGGTGTCTTCAAGCGAATTCAGACGTTTCATTTCTGCCTGACAGCGTTTGAGCCAGTTGGTCGTGCGAATTACGGAATTCTTGGTATACCCGTATTCAGAGGGATTCGCGACGCATTCATCGAACGCCATAGCGATCGTTGAACCGAGGTTGGACTGGATCTGTATGCTTTCCTCGGGTCCCATGAAGATCTTTCTGCCGTCGATATGTGAGTTGAAGGTAACGCCTTCTTCTTTGATATTCCGGAGCTGCGCCAGTGAGAACACCTGAAATCCGCCGGAATCCGTCAGGATGATCCCATCCCAGCCGGTCATCTTATGCAGACCGCCGAGCTGCTTGACGATCTTATCACCGGGTCGCAAATGCAGGTGATAGGTGTTTGACAGCATGATCTGTGTATGGATGTTCTTCAGATCATAGGCGGATAAACCGCCTTTGATCGCGCCGCAGGTCGCGACATTCATGAACGCGGGCAATTGTACTGTGCCGTGAACGGTAGAAAATTCACCCCGCCGTGCGCAGCCTTCCTGTTTGAGCAATTTGTACATAATCTGTTTCCTTATAGAATGATCATTGCGTCGCCGAACGAGAAGAAACGGTATTCTTCGCGTACGGCGGTTTCATAGGCTTTCATGGTTTTGTCATAGCCGTAAAAGGCGGATACCAGCATGATCAGCGTGCTTTCGGGTAAATGGAAATTTGTGATCAGTCCGTCAAGTACCTTGAATTCAAAACCGGGGTAGATAAAAATATCCGTAAAACCGTCGCAGGCTCGGATCTCACCCTGCGCTGCGACGCTTTCCAGCGTGCGGCAGGAGGTCGTTCCGACCGCGATCACACGTTTACCGGCGGCTTTCGTCGTTTTGATCAGCTCTGCGGTCTCAGCGGGCACCTCAAAATGCTCCGAATGCATCTTATGCTTCGTCACATCGTCGACCTTTACCGGACGGAATGTACCTAAACCGACATGAAGCGTCACATATCCGATATTGACGCCCTTTGCCTTGATCTTGTCCAGCAGCTCATTCGTAAAATGAAGGCCGGCAGTCGGCGCAGCTGCTGAGCCCAGTTCGTGTGAGTATACCGTCTGGTAACGTTCCTGATCCTCTAGCTTTTGTGTGATATAAGGAGGCAGAGGCATCTGACCGATCTTATCCAGCGCGGCATAGACATTATTTCCTTCACAGCTGAGATCGACAATCCGGTTGCCGTCGTCGGTAACATCGATCACCTTTGCTTTGAGCAGTCCGCCGCCGAATGTAAAACACGCGCCGATCTTTGCTTTTCTGCCGGGCTTGACCAGCGTTTCCCATCTGCTGCCGTCGATCTGCCGCAGCAGCAGGAATTCGATCTTTGCACCGGTATCGTCCTTGGTGCCGTAGATACGCGCGGGAATCACGCGCGAATCGTTGACGATCAGCGTATCGCCTTCGTCCAGATAGTCGATCACATCATAGAAATGCCTGTGTTCGATCGCGTCTGAATCCCTGTGCAGAACCATCAATCGGGAGGAATCCCGCGGCTCAAGAGGCGTCTGCGCGATCAGATTTTCGGGTAAATTGTAAAAGAAGTCGCTAGTTTTCATACATATATCCTTCTAAACTGTCAATTGTTCTAAAAACGCTGTTTGAAAATTGACAAAACCGCTGCGCGGTGTTATATTATATCTTGAAATATGAGGCAAAGTATGTATCAATTTGCTTATACCATAATATATTATAATTGAAAAAAACTCAACTGTTTTTTTCAATTTGGAGGGATTCAGTATGAAAAAATATAACGTAGGTATCATCGGCTGTACCGGTATGGTCGGTCAGCGATTCTCACTGCTGCTCGAAAACCATCCCTGGTTCAACGTCACCGCTATCGCCGCATCCAAAAGAAGCGCCGGCAAGACATATGAGGAAGCCGTCGGCAACAGATGGGCGATGACCGCGCCGATCCCCGCGAATATCAAGGATATGGTCATTCTCGACGCTGCAGACGTCGAAGCTGTCGCCTCTAAGGTCGATTTCGTGTTCTGCGCTGTCGATATGAAAAAAGACGAGATCAAAGCTCTGGAAGAAGCGTACGCTAAGGCGGAATGCCCCGTTATCTCCAATAACTCCGCGAATCGCGGCACTCCCGACGTACCGATGATCATCCCCGAGATCAATGCCGATCACGCAAAGATCATCGAGGCGCAGAGAAAACGCCTCGGAACAAAACGCGGCTTTGTCGCCGTTAAGTCAAACTGCTCCCTGCAGTGCTATGTTCCCGCGATCCACCCGCTTAAAGAGAGATTCAAGGTCAACAAAGTCCTTGCCTGTACCTATCAGGCGATCTCCGGCGCAGGCAAAAACTTTGAGCGCTGGCCCGAGATGGTCGACAACCTGATCCCTTATATCGGCGGCGAGGAAGAAAAGAGCGAACTGGAGCCGCTGAAGATCTGGGGACATATCGAGGGCGATAAGATCGTCAACTGCGACGATATCGCGATCACTTCACAGTGTCTGCGCGTGCCGGTTTCCGACGGTCATACCGCTGCGGTATTCATGAGCTTTGATACCGAAGAGAAGCCCTCTGTCGAAGAGATCATCGACATCTGGACAAATTACAAGGGCAGAGCACAGGAGCTTGAGCTTCCGTCTGCTCCCAAACAGTTCCTGCATTACTTCACCGAACCCGACAGACCGCAGATCAAATCCGAGAGGATGCTCGAGAACGGTATGGCGGTATCGGTCGGCAGACTCAGACCCGATTCTCAGTATGATATGAAATTTGTATGCATGGCGCACAACACCCTCAGAGGCGCCGCGGGCGGCGCTGTCCTGATGGCAGAGCTTCTTTGCGCCGAAGGTTATATAGACTGATCGGAGGATATCCATGAATAAACACATTTTTACCGGTTCCGGCGTTGCACTGATCACCCCGATGCATCCCGACGGCTCCGTCAATTATGACGAGCTTGCAAGATTGCTTGAATTCCAGATCGCTAACGGTACCGACGCGATCATCGCCTGCGGTACGACCGGCGAGGCGGCGACTCTTACCGTCAAGGAACACTGCGAGGTATTATCTTTCGTCTGCGAAAAGGTTGCCGGCAGGATCCCCGTTATTGCGGGTACCGGCTCCAACGACACCAATACCGCGATCGAGCTGTCAAAGTCCGCAGAGGCTTCCGGCGCCGACGCGCTGCTTTCCGTAACGCCGTACTATAATAAAACGTCTCAGACCGGTCTGATCCGTCACTTTACGACGATCGCCGATAATATCGATCTGCCGGTGATCCTGTATAATGTTCCTTCGCGTACCGGCTGCAACATCAAGCCCAAGACCTACGCAGAGCTGTGCAAGCACGAGAACATCGTCGCCACCAAAGAGGCAAACGGCGATATTTCTTCCGTATCACAGACACGTTCGCTGTGCGGCGACAGACTGGACATCTATTCCGGCAACGACGATCAGACGGTTCCGTTTATGTCGCTTGGCGCGCTGGGCGTTATCTCCGTGTTTGCGAACTTCTGTCCGCAGGAGATGCACCGCATTTGCGAGCTTTGTCTGAACAACGACTTTGCCGAGGCTTCCAAAATGAATTTCCATTATGTTGAACTGATGGATATCATGTTCTCGGACGTCAACCCCATCCCGGTCAAGACTGCGATGAACCTGATCGGCTTCAATGCCGGCGACTGCAGACTGCCGCTGGTACCTATGAGCTATTCCGGTTATCACGATCTCAAGGATTGTCTGGCAAAATACGACCTGATCGGAAAATACGCATAAACACTCAGGGCGACTCGTTCGCCCTGTATTTGCAGAAAGCAGAGGAATTCAAAAATGGTCAAGATTTTACTCAACGGCTGTCTCGGAAAAATGGGTCAGGCAGTAGAGGCTTGCGTCAACAGCAGAGATGACGTCGTGATTACCGCAGGCGTCGATATCGCCGAAGGCGACAGAGCTTACCCTGTTAGCAAATGTTTTATCGACGTTCACGAACAGGCTGATGTGATTCTCGATTTTTCCAATCCGCTTGTACTGGACGATATGCTCAGCTATGCACTCGAGCACAAACTGCCCGTCGTCATCTGCACGACCGGTTATTCCGAGTCTCAGGTGCAGAAGATTAAGGATGCATCAAAGATCGTTCCTGTGTTTTATTCGGGCAACATGTCGCTCGGCATCAATCTTCTGATAGAATTGTCAAAGCTCGCGACGCGCGTATTGTCCGACAGCTTTGATATCGAGATCCTGGAGAAGCATCATAATCAGAAGCTCGACGCGCCGTCCGGCACTGCAATTATGATTGCAGACGCGATCGCCGAAGAAAAGGCTGACGCACAGTACGTTTATGATCGCCATGCCTACCGCAAAAAGCGCGATAAGAACGAGATCGGCATCCACTCCGTTCGCGGTGGCACCATCGTCGGAGAGCATGAAGTCATCTTCGCCGGTCATGATGAAGTCGTTTCTATCAAGCATCAGGCGCAGTCCAAAGGCGTATTCGCATCCGGCGCTGTCAACGCGGCTGTCTATCTAACGGACAAGCCCGCAGGTATGTACAATATGGGCGATCTGCTCAGCAAATCCTTCTCATAATCGATTAACACCTCTGTTTTCCTGTCATAAACTGATAGGGAACAGAGGTGTTTTTATGAATAACGAATTGATACTTTTGCCTTCCGTCACCTATGCGATGAAGGCGAAAAGCATTCTTGACAAATACAGGATTCGTTCTTTTATCCAGCGTACACCGCGTAATACCCCGATCAAATCATGCGGTTATTGTCTTTTTGTGCCGGAAAAAACCGATGAAGCGGAACGGATCCTCAGAAAAAGCGGCGTTCGTGTTCTCGGACGAGCGTCGCGTGATGTGTAATGATCTATCTGGATAACGCGGCGACAACCTCTCCGAAGCCGGAGATCGTTATCAAGGAGGTCAACAACGCCCTGAGAAAGTATTCGGCTAATCCGGGCAGGGGAGGGCATACGCCGTCTATTCAGGCGGCACGCGCCGTATATCAGACGCGAATGCTGGCAAAAGAACTGTTTCATGCCGCTGCTCAGGAAAACGTGATCTTTACCTCGGGATGCACGCAATCGCTGAACACGGTCATCAAGGGAGTGCTCAAGCCGGGCGATCACGTCGTTATCTCTTCGATGGAACACAACGCCGTCGTTCGACCGCTGTATCGGCTGAAGCAGAAAGGTCTCATCGATTATTCAACAGCCGATGTGATAATCGGTGATGACGATGCGACGCTCAACGCTTTTCGAAAGGCAATTAACGCAAAAACGCGCATGATTATCTGCACGCACGCGTCTAATGTTTTCGGCACGCGGCTTCCTGTCGAACGCATTTGCGCGCTGGCACATTCGTACGGGATTCTGTTTTGTCTGGACGCAGCGCAAAGCGCAGGCTTTCTGGATATCGATATCGCCGAGAACGGCTATGATTTTGTCTGCTGTCCGGGGCATAAGGGTTTATACGGCCCGACCGGTATCGGTCTGCTGCTGATTCATAGCAATCAACTGCTCGACACGCTGACAGAGGGCGGTACCGGCAGCGATTCGGTCAATCCCGTAATGCCGGATTATTATCCTGACCGGCTCGAAAGCGGTACGCTGAACATTCCCGGGATCTGCGGTTTAGGCGCCGGTATCAGATTTATCGACCGTTACGGCATTGAAAAGCTGCGGCGTCATGAGTACAGACTGATGAAAATGCTGTATCAGGGTCTGCAATCCGTCAAAAACATCCGATTATATACCGATGAACCGGATATCCTTCATTCCGTACCGGTCATATCATTCAATATCGATGAAGTCGAAAGCGAGAAGGTCGCGGCGTATCTGAATAACAAGGGGATCGCTGTCAGAGCAGGTCTTCATTGTGCGCCGTCAGCACATCGGATGATGGGAACACTGGACAGCGGAACGGTCAGGATTGCTCCGTCTGTATTCACCAATGAAAAAGATATACAAATTTTAATGATTGCCCTAAAGAAATTCAGTTATTTTTCTTGAAATGCGAATCCCGCTGTGTTACAATAAACTTGTATAATACTATGATAAGGGATTCCTGTTATGGAAAATTTCATTTCTTCGATCTGGGCGATCCTGTCGACCTTCCAGTTTAAGGATGCGATCGACATTCTGTCCATTTCTTTGATACTCTATTATCTATTCAAATTATTCAGACAAAGCAGAGCCGGACAGCTTGTCAAAGGCGTAGTTGTTCTGCTGATTGCTTATGCGCTTTCGGCGTTGTTCAGCCTTACAATGATCAATTATATTCTGAAAGCGCTGTTTGAATTTGCGGTCATCATCATCGTCGTCGTGTTTCAGCCGGAGCTGCGACAGGCTCTGGAGCGTCTGGGCCGCAACAGGACTTTCAAAAGCCTTGTTCCCACCGGTTCTCAGACTGCCGACGCCGACGTATCCAAAGCGATCAGTGATGTTTCGGATACCTGCATCGTATTCTCCCGCGCCCGCACCGGCGCGCTGATCGTTTTTGAACGCGACAGCCTGCTCAACGAGATCGCCGCGACGGGTACCGAACTGAACAGCGATACTTCCGTTGCGCTGATCGGCAATATCTTCTTCAACAAAGCGCCGCTTCACGACGGTGCGTGTATCATTCGCAACGGAAAGATCCTCTCTGCGGGCTGCATTTTGCCGCTGACAAAGAATACCAATGTCAATCCCAATCTCGGCACCAGACATCGTGCAGCTCTCGGTCTGTCGGAAGAAAGCGATGCCGTGGTCGTTGTCGTATCAGAGGAAACCGGTACGATCTCGATTGCAGTCGGCGGCCGTCTGATCAGAGACCTCGACAGAGCTTCGCTGTACGAAAAGCTTTCCGATCTTATCTTGCCCGGTGAAAACGAAAAGAGCGACTTGTTCTCGTCGCTGTTCAAGGGCAGAAAGGAGAAGAAACATGAAGAAAAGTAGTTTGCTGTCCAGGCTCTTCTCCCATAATATCGTATTGCTTATCATATCGTTTCTGCTCGCATTTATCGCGTGGTTTATCATCAACATCAATTCTCAGACAGAAACGGCTGTAACGATCTCCAATATCCCTGTATCGATCACACTTCCCGATACCGCAACCGAAAAAGGCTTCCAGATCTTCAGCGACAGCGAGTTCACCGCTTCGGTCGAAGTTTCCGGAAACCGTGTATCTGTCGGCTCACTTACGCCCTCTGATATCCAGGTCACTGCGAATCAGGTGTCTACGATCGATCATGCCGATGAATATACCTTACCGCTGTCTGCAAAGAAAGCCGGTATCAAAAGCAACTACAACATCATTTCTTCGGTCAATCCGTCTGCGGTCACGGTTTTTGTCGACAAGTTCAAGGAAAAGGATCTGACGATCGATAAATCTCAGATGAAGGTCGTTGTCGACTCCGGGTATTATTCCGAAGTTTCCATGTCCAATGACACTGTGCATCTCGAAGGCGCCGCCAGTAAGGTGGATGAGATCGAGACTGCCGCGATCATCGATACCATCAATTCTGTTGAGTCTTCTCCGATGACGCTGCAGGAAACAATCGTATTCCTCGATAAGAACGGTCAGAAGATCGATCTGCAATATGTTTCTTCGGACATCAAATCCGTGGAAGTAACCGTTACTTCTCAGCCGAAAAAAGAGATTAAACTCGCGCTTGAGATTGTCAATGCTCCCGATAACGCACCCGCAGTCGTACTGGTTCCCTCTGAAACTTCGATTTACGGTCCTGCAGAGCAGATCGCCACGATCAAGGATGACACCGTTGTTATCGGGACGCTCGATTACAGTAAGCTCGAAAACAAGAGCTACAATATCCCGTATGACATTTCACTGCCCGAAGAGCTGAAAGATTGTCATGTGATCATTGAATCCGAGGACAATATCACGGCAAAACTCGATTTGTCAACCTATAGTTCCAAGACGATCACGGTCGATATCCAGACGAAACTGGATACTTCCAAATATACGGCAGAGATCGTATCCTCATCGTCCGTCAAGCTGACGGTATACGGTCCGGCAAGCGTCCTCTCGCAGCTTACTGCGAAGAATATCTCGGTTGTTGCCGATATCACCCAAATGGCTGATCAGTTGGATGACGAAAAGACGGTGTCGATCAATGTTCCGCTGACCATCACGCTCGGCGCGAAATTCAAAACCTGCTGGACGTATGAGACCGATCCGGCAAATATCAATGTCTCGCCGAAAGCAAAATCCTAACCAAACCGAATCCCAATAATGAAGGGGCTGCAAAATGCAGCCCCGCTTTTTTATGATATCTTACGGATCGTTTACTTGTAATACCCGGTATTCGTTAAATATTTGTACTTGTTATGCTTGATATGGCCGTTATGCGTATCGATCTCTTCTTTATGATAATGTACGCTGTGAACCAGACCGATCCCCATCAACACTGCCAGCGCAGAGGTTCCGCCGGACGAGAACAGGGGAAGGGTGATACCGATGACCGGCAGCAGACCCAACACCATACCGATATTGATGATCGTTTGGACAGAGATCATTGCAAACACACCGACGCACAGCATTTTTCCGAGATAATCGCGTGCTGAAAAAGCGTTGATCATGATCTTGACCGCGATGATCAGAATGATCGCCAGCAACAGCAGACAGCCGATGAATCCCAATTCTTCACCCGCCACGGTAAAGATAAAGTCGTTTTCCTGTTCCGGGACGATTCCGGACGATACTCTGGCGCCGTTACCGAGTCCTGTTCCGTTCATACCTCCGGAAGCGATGCTGACCTTGCCCTGATACTGCTGCCATCCGTAGTTGGTCATCGCGTTGCCGTCCAGATCGAACACAGCCATAAAGCGATTCTTTTGTTCTTCATTCAGAATAAAGTTCCATGCGATAGGAACAGCGGTTGCGACCAGCAGGATCATGATCAGGAAATACCGAAGCTGAACGCCGCCGATAAACGCCATGATGATGAAGATGAACAGGAAAACCAGCACCGTACCGTCATCGCCCTGCGCATGGATGAGAACGACCGGAACAGCGGTGTGAAGCAGCAGTGACAAAACGCCGAACAAGCTGTGCAGTCTGTCTTTTTCGTTCAGGATCTGCATATGCTTGGACAGCGAGATGATAAAGAATACTTTGACGAATTCCGACGGCTGAAAAGACAGTCCTCCCGGCAAAACGATCCATGCCGTATCGTCGGTACCGGTCACGTTGATACCGATAAAGAATACCAGCACCAGCAAGCCGAGCGACAGAACGATAAAAAGGATCCATTTGTCCGCGATCCGTCTGTAATCGATAATCGTCATGAGTAAAGCGATGAACAGTCCGATGATGATCGCGAGCACCTGCGAGAAAAGAAAGTTATAGCGATATCCCCGCTGCATCGACTGGATCAGGATCACACTGTAGACCGTCGCGACGATCGTCAGCAGCCACAGCATCTTATCGGTTTTTATGAAGAAAGATTTGAGATTTTTCAGTATTGTCTGCATAATAACCTTTCAAAAGCCTTCAAATGATTTAACTCCATTATATGCAATCATTGAAATGAATTCAAGTCAAGAATGGTAACAATTTTTATTTTATTTTGTCATATAGCATTATGACCGTGCCAAAATATGATAGAATAACAAATTGAAAGATTTGGAGAGTCGTTATGTTCAAAGTCGTAACAAAATCAACCGCAGAGACCGAAGCGCTGGGCGAGAGGATCGCAGCCGTATTATCGGGAAATGAAGAAATCGCGCTGTTCGGCGATCTCGGCGCCGGTAAAACCGCTTTTACCCGCGGCGTATGCAGGGGCCTCGGTATACTCGACGGCGTATCCAGCCCGACTTTTGCGCTTGTTAACGCATATCGCGGCAAGTATCAGGTCTATCACTTCGATATGTACCGCATCACTTCGGTCGACGATCTGTTCAGCGTGGGCTTTTATGATTATCTCGATACGGGGATCCTGATCATCGAATGGAGCGAGAATATCGAAAGCGAGCTGGAAGATGACGCAGTCCGGATCCGCATCCTGAAAAGCGACGATGAAAATGAACGCGTTTTTATGATAGAAGGGTTGGATGATTATGCTGATACTATCTGTTGATTCTTCGGCTTCTCCGGCATCGGTCTGTCTGTTCGAAAACGGAAAGATCCTCTCCGAATACTACATCAATGTCGGATTGACCCACAGCCAGACGCTGGTCGCAATGATCGAATCGATGCTGAAGATCACCGGCAAAAGCATAGATGACGTCGACCTGTATGCCGTCAATAACGGGCCCGGATCATTCACGGGAGTACGCATCGGCGTCAGCGCTGTCAAAGGGATGGCGTATGCACAGAACAAACCCTGTGTCGCGGTATCTACGCTGCGCAGCATGGCGCAAAACCTGTTTGCTCAAGATGCTGTGATCTGTGCCTGCATGGATGCGCGCCGCCATCAGGTCTATAACGCGCTGTTTCATGTATGCGGCGACAAGGTCGAGCAGATTGCTGAGGACAGAGCGATTGCGATCGATGAGCTGAAGGAGCAACTGAGCTTGATCAATCAGCAGGTCATTCTGGTCGGCGATGGTTCAGAATTGGTTTATAATTCTTGTATGGAATTAAATAATGTCTGCTTGGCTCCGGAGAATCACCGCTTCCAAAACGCTTCTTCTGTGGCGATGATTGCCGCCGAAAAAGCAAAAGCGGGAGATACGCTCCCTGCCGCTGCGCTGATGCCGTCATATCTGCGGCTCTCGCAGGCAGAAAGAGAACGTTTGGAAAAACAGAAGGGATGATGGACATGATTGCAATCGGCTGTGATCACGGCGGGCTGAATATCAAGAATGCCGTGATCGATTATTTCAATGAAAAAGGCGTCGCATACCGCGATTTCGGCTGCGATTCGCCCCAGAGCGTCGATTATCCGATCTATGCATATCAGGTCGCGACCGCTGTTGCGAACGGCGATGCAGATTGCGGTATTATCTGCTGCGGCACCGGAATCGGCGTATCTATGGTCGCCAATAAGGTTAAGGGGGTCCGCGCTGCGGTTGTTACCGACGCATTCTGTGCGGAGATGACCCGCCGTCATAACGACGCAAACGTCCTTTGCATGGGCGGCAGGGTGATCGATGAATCGACCGCCGTCAAGCTCGCCGATATTTTTCTCAACACCGAATATGAAGGCGGCAGACACGCAAAACGGGTTCAGATGATTACTGATATTGAAAACGGTAATTTTATGATAAAGTCTTAAGAAAGAAGGAAATACGATGAGTAAAGTAACCATATTCGACCATCCGCTGATCCAGCACAAGCTGTCGATCCTGCGTGATGAAAACACCGGTACAAAAGAATTCCGTGAACTGATCTCCGAGATCGCGATGCTGATGTGCTATGAGGCGACCCGCGATCTGCCGCTTGAAGACGTTCAGATCAAGACCCCGATGGCTCCGATGACCGCAAAGAAGATCGCCGGCAGAAAACTCGCGTTCGTACCGATCCTGCGCGCCGGCTGCGGAATGCTCGATGCGATGCTGACTATGGTACCGTCCGCGAAGGTCGGTCATATCGGCCTTTACAGAGATGAAGAGACTCATAAGCCTGTCGAATACTACAACAAGCTGCCCGGCGATATCGAAGAGAGAGATGTATTTGTTCTCGATCCGATGCTTGCGACCGGCGGCAGCGCGGTTGATGCGATCCAGATCATCAAGCGTTCTCACCCGCGTTCCATCAAATTCCTTTGCATTATTGCCGCTCCGGAGGGTATCGACGTGTTGTCTAAGGCGCATCCCGATGTAGATCTGTTCTGTGCCGCAAAAGACGAATGCCTGAACGAGAATTGCTATATTCTGCCCGGTCTCGGCGACGCCGGCGACCGTATCTACGGCACCGATGTTGTCGGCGAGGTAACTATCGACAAGCGCGGCAGTACCGTTAAGCTGCATTCCAAAATCAAGTGAAACGGCTTCTGATCCTGATGATTTGTCCGGTCATCCTTATCTGTTGTCTGCTTTGTTCCTGCGACAAGGGCGACTCTCAGTCTACGGAAGACGGCGTTATGACCGAGATCAAGGACGACGACGATAACCTGACCGGCTACGAGCGCAAGTATCATAATGATAGCGGCGACGTTACCCGCTGGGACGTCTACGATGAAAACCAGACATATCTGTATTATGTTATCTATGAATACGACGATAACCACCGTATGACGTCTGAGACGAAGTATAAAGCCGAGGGGTTTGCCGAGTATCGTTATACGTATACCTATGACGATAACGGAAAGCTCTCAGAAAAAGCCTACGAGCTTCCTCATGGAGAAGCAGAGGTCCATCGTTATGACGCCGACGGCAACGAGATCGAACGGCTGTATTACGGCACGGATGAGAAGCTGAACAAGCGTGAGGTTCTCGAAAACGGCAAGTGGGTCGCTTATGCGCCTACGGAAGCTTCAACAGAATAGTATAAAAAAACAACCGCTGACGGATAATTCCGACAGCGGTTGCTGTTTTGTTTGTTATTCTGCGTTTTCTTCTGTACTGTCAGCAGTTTCTGCCTGCTCAGTCTGTCCGGCGGGTTCATCCTCGGGAGTGGGGATCTCTACGCCTTCTGTTTCATACTTACCTGCCTCATAATGAGGGTTATCCTTGCGCGCCCATTCAACCGCTTTATCAGCGCCCGCTTTAGCGGATTCGACCAGCGAAACGCCCAGATCATTGAACGCCAAGATGAATGATTTCGCCGTTTGTTTCCAAAAACCTTTTAAATCTGACATAATGAAACCTCCTGTTTTTTTCTTATTATATACCTAACGTCAAGACAAGTCAAACACAAAAGACTTGATTTATCAGAATGATTGTTGTATAATAACGGTTGTAGGCGCCGGTGTGTCGGAACTGGCAGACGAGACAGACTCAAAATCTGTTGTCTTCACGGGCGTGTGGGTTCGAGTCCCACCACCG